>PMAK01000144.1 GCA_003153655.1 Phycisphaerales bacterium | reverse complement strand
CTCGCGGAATTAGACGGCATGGATGGTTCATTCCGCGATTGTTCTGGAGCGCCGGTTGGGCGTCAAGATGATGATCAGCATGCTCCAATCGAAACCCGGGAAGAACTGCGCGAACGCCGTATTTTGTGCTAATTTTTTGTTGGCCTGTCAGTCACGGCATCTGAGCGTCTGCGAACACTTCGGGCCGATGGAGCGAACATGCGAAGAATGACCTTCATTGTCGGCATCCTGATCTGGACTGCATTTTCAGCATCTGTGCGAGCCGACTCAAACCCCGACGCTGTAAGCGTGGGCGGAGCCGTCGATCATCCGGGAGATTGGACGATCGCTCGCTTGAAGAGTGATCTGGCGGCGGACGTTACATCCATCTCATATACGACTCACGGCCAAAAACATACGTCGGATGCGGTTCCACTGCTTTCGTTGCTAAAAGCCGCGGGAGTTCAGACCTAGGTGAAAATGGATCCGAAGGCCGATCCCCGGATGAAGAATTCCGAATTGCGCCTCGTCGTCGGCGTTGAATGCCGGGATGGTTATCTGATCACGTTCAGCCTCGGCGAATTGCTTGCGGATATCGGGAATCGGCATGTTTGGCTCGCGCTTGATATGGATGGACAGCCGTTGCCGCAGCGCGATGGGCCAATCAGGCTGATCGTGCCGGAGGATGTAAAGCCTGGGCGATGGGCGCATGCGGTGCAGGCAATCTTCGTGGTCAACATCACTGCTCCAACAACGCGGCCGGCGAGTTAGTCTCGCGCGGGGTTTGCCAGATATTGATTTTACAGTGTGGGCTTGACGGCAGCGGCAGGCGTTGTCCTCACCGCCAACTTTTCGCGAGTCGCCTCATAGCCGTCAACGCGCCGCATGAATTGGATCAACTCGTCGATCACGCGTTTCGCCTGGTCCAGCTTTGCGTGATTGATTGAATCTTCCACCGCGGCGGCCAGCTCTGTGATGCGCGGGAATCCATAGAGGCCGCCGGAGCCTTTGATTTGATGAACCATCGTCGCGAGGTCGGCGAGGTTTTGCTGTTTCAGCAGATCGGCGAGCGTTGCCACATCGCCGGGCAGTTCGGCGACATATTGCTCCAGAATCCGCTTTCTCTTGGGATTGCTTGCCAGTGTGCTCAGATGGCTCAATGTGTTTGCGCGGGTCGATTGAGGGGGCGCCGTCTCAGCGGTTGCGTTGTGGATAATGTGGGAGGATGGAAGATATTTTGCCAGGGTATGCAGCAGCTGATTGGTATCAAACGGCTTGGTGATGAATTCCGAACATCCGGCCGCGATGGATCGATTCCGATCTTCGGCGGTGGCATGGGCGGTAAGAACGATGATCGGTATTTGGGGGTCAAAAGATCGAATTCTCGCTGAAGCAGCATAGCCATCCAAAATCGGCATCTGGACGTCCATCAATATGAGGTCGAATCGTTCGGTCTGCGCGAGATGGACGGCCTGCTTGCCTGTCTCCGCCAGCACGACCTTTGCGCCGGCGTCCGTGAGGATGGCGGAAATCAGGCGCTGGCTGTCGCGTCCATCCTCGGCGAGGAGAACTTTCCCACGAAGCGAAATCTCCGCGGCGGTCTCCACGGATTCCGTTACCTGCGCGGGTGTTTCAGGCAATTCTCCGAGCATCGGAACGCCCGGCGGAATATCCGCGCTCATGACAAGCGTGAACGTGCTGCCAACGCCTTCCTCCGTGCGGACAGCAATGGTTCCGTTCATCATCTCCGCCAGCCGCTTGCTGATTGCGAGGCCCAGCCCAGTGCCTCCGAATCGCCGCGTCGTAGAGCCATCGCTTTGTGAAAATGGCCGGAACAAACGCTCGATATCTTCACCCGTCATTCCGATTCCGCTATCGGATACCTCGAATCGCATCTCGATGGGTCCATCCGATTGATCGGGGCCGGTAGCTGAAGAAGACAAACGAATCTGGACGCCGCCGGTCTCGGTAAATTTGATCGCGTTGCCGATGAGGTTGAGCAAAATCTGCCGCAGCCTCAATCTATCCGTGAGAATGAACTGGGGAATGAGGTCGATCGACGTGAATTTAAAACGCAACGATTTCGCCTCGGCTTGCGGGCGCATCATCTGGTTGATTTCCGCCGCCAGCTCCGACAAGTCCACGGGAGATTTCTCGAGCGACATGTGACCCGATTCAATCTTGGAGATATCCAGGATGTCGTTGAGCAGCTCGAGGAGATGCCGCGCGTTTCGCCCGATTGTTTCGATGCAATCAGCCGGATCGAGATTTCGCGACGAGCCGCGCAGCAAGTCCGTGTATCCAATCACCGCGTTAAGGGGCGTGCGAATCTCGTGGCTCNNTGGCTCATGTTGGCCAGGAAGGAGCTCTTCGCCTGGTTGGCCGCTTCCGCGTCTTCCTTTGCCCGTTTCAGCTCTTCGTGAATCGCGCGCAAATCGGTCACATCCTGGGCGGTCCCGAGAATCTGCAGCGGACTGCCGTCAGGAGCGCGCTTGAAAACCACTTCGCGAATCCAGACCCAGCGC
This sequence comes from Phycisphaerales bacterium, assembly GCA_003153655.1. Classification (GTDB taxonomy): domain Bacteria; phylum Planctomycetota; class Phycisphaerae; order Tepidisphaerales; family Tepidisphaeraceae; genus PALSA-1353. Next base: position 9,511 of record PMAK01000144.1, on the reverse strand, counting down.
CATTCGCCGCTGACGTGACGGCAGCGCGCCTGGGTCTCAATGACCTGGCCGTCCTTGATCCGTTTGAACTCATCGAGATTGGCCAGCATCATTCCGACGTCATCGGGATGGACGACGGCGCCGAGCAGGCTGGCGCCCATTTTTTCGATCTTCTCGGGAGAGTAACCCAGGAACTCTGCGACATGGCGGTTGGAATAGGCGATCGCCCGTTTGTTCACATCGAGGACATAAATGATGCTCGTCGAATGCTCGGCGATGCTCTCGGCGAATCGGCGCGATTCCCGGAGACTCTCCTCAACCGCTTCCCGCTGCTTGATGCCCACGGCCAGCAGCGAATTCGCGCGGGACAGCTCGCTGGTTCGCTCATTGACGAGTTCTTCGATTCGAGCTGTCCTGCCGGTCAGCACCAGCAAAAATCCTCCGAGGAGGCTGGTGAACAGAAGGCCGCCTGCCAGCACGAACCACGCATTGAGCGATGGATGCGCCACCAGATATTCATTGCTGCGGACCGAGCGGAGTATCCATTTGTGGTTGGCCGCCCAGAACGTAGTGTTATAAACGAGTCCGCGGCGCGACGGATCATTGATATCCAGGACAGAACGTGCCGGTTCCGCGGCCACGCCCTGATCGCCAAGCAGGATCGGACGTGCCCAGGGCGTTGACGCGTCGATCAGGGAAAACTCGATCCCCTCGCGGTCGAGATTTCCGAGCGAGACTTTCGTCAACGTATCCAACTCAAAAACCATGACCACGATGCCGGTGATGTATTTGCGGCGCAGCCGAGTGTTGGTATGCGGCATTCCGTCGCGATAAACCGGCGAATAGACGATCACGCCCCAGGGCTGGGCTGAATTCATGAGCAGTCTTACCGGGCGCGTGGCGACTGATTCGCCGCTATCGACGGCTCGCAACGCGGCTGCCCCTCGCGCCGGATTCGACGTCACGTCGAACCCCAGCATGGTGTGATTCTCTTCTTCCGGCTCCGCGAATCGCACTGCGTAATAGTCATCCCGGCTTTGGGCGCGAATGATATTCCCCTGCATATCGCGCTCCGTGATCTGAAAATTGCGGACTCCTTCCTTTTGGACGCGGCGTTCCCATTCCGCGCGATCCGCATCCAGGACATGTGGATTCCACGCAAGGGCTTCAATCTCACCATGCCGCGAGAGCGGGCTGGCGACGAATTGCCGAAACTGTTCAACGTCGACTTTCGAGCTTACCGAGAGCAGACCCTGGACGGAGCGTTCTACTTCAAGATCGGTGTTGATCTGACGCCGCAATGTCTGGCCGAGTATTTCCGCCCGGTGATTGAACTCATCGCGGGCGCGATTGCGTTCCCACATGCTGGCGTAGACGAAGACCAGAACCGCCAGGGCAAATGTAAGGCAAAGCGGCAATCCAACTGAAATCCGGCGGGGTCGCCAGATATGCCGAGGCTTGCAGAAAAAGAGCAGCGCCAGCGGGCAGAAGATCATTACGCCGATCGTGTCTCCCACCCACCATGTCAACCAACTGAAGAGGAGCGATCCGGGCAAAAACAGCACGCGAGCGACGAGGAGGCTGGCGACGCCCCATGTCGGCGCCGCGACGCATGCCAGCGGTCCACCCAATACGAGAAACCCGATGACCTCGCGTTCTCGGAGCAGCGGGGTGGGAAATCCGACAAATCGGCGAATAAGCTTCGCACCCAGCGCCGCCTGCATCGACGCCCCAAGACCAATGCTTGTTATCAGCAGGATCGAATGAAAAATCGTCGCGGCGCTGCTGGGGTCGAACGAGGTTCCGATATTGACGGCTAATGAGCCGGCCAGCACGCCGGGCAAGATGCGATATCCAAACAGGAGCACGCCTGCCAGCGCCAATCCCGGGGCGGGGGAAACAGCGGTCGCGTATCCGGGAGGGATCGCCAGCGCTTGTGTTAGTTTGCCGGCAAGAAAATAGGCAATCGCTACCCCGAGCGTCTGCAAAGCGTATTGGATGAGAGATCGCAGCCGGCTCATTTTTGATCGTTTTGGGTGTTCGCCCCCGTCTTCAATGCCTGGACGAATCGATTTCATTGCTGCTCGCGTAAATGAGACGTGGGTCTCGGATGAGGAGCTTGAGTTTGTTCGACGCAACGAGATGTGAATAACATCGGCAAGATACGGCAAGAACATGCGTAGGCTCTTATGCCGCCGGTTATTATTTGTAGCCGCGCGACGGCATTCCAACTTTCCGCGCGAGATCACGATCCGTTGCGTTCTTCATGCCGGCCGATGGCGATAGCTACTATGCGCGAGCCGTGATTCTAAGACCTCCGACCGAACTCGCGGGGATAAGGCGTGGTGGGCAGGTGGTTGCTATGTGTTGCGAAAGAGTAATTTGCCCCGGATACTTCCTGTTTGCGGCATGGCTCAATTCAACATTCAAGACGCTTTCGATCTGGCATTGCAGCACCATCAGGCCGGGCGGTTGCCCGAGGCGGAGCGCCTTTATCGTCAGATCCTGAGCGAGGAGCCGGATGATCTGGATGCGATGCACCTTCTGGGCGTGATAGCCTATCAGACCGGGCGGAACGACATAGCAGTGGATTTGATCCGTCGGGCGATTGCCCTCGATTCCGAATTCGCCGAGGCCTATTACAATCTCGGCAATGCGCTAGCCGGCAAAGGAGAGCTCGATGAGGCGATCGCCGCCTATCGCCGGGCCATCGTCCTCGAGCCCAATTACGCCGATGCCCACAGCAATCTTGGCAATGCCCTGAAAGGCAAAAGACAATTCGATGAGGCGATCACCGCCTATCGAGAGGCTATCGCCCTCGATCCCAATTTGGCGAACGCGCGCCTTAATCTTGGCGTTGTCCTGAGAAGCCAGGGACAACTCGAAGAGGCCATCGCCATTTTTCGCCAAGTCATCGCGCTCAACCCCAACGCTCCAGAAGTCTACAACAGTCTCGGCAGCGCCCTGAAGCAGAAAGGAGAACTCGATGAAGCGATTGCCGCCTATCGCCAGGCGATCTCGCTGCGGCCCGACTTGCCCGAAACCCACAGCAATCTTGGCAGTGCACTGAAAGATAAAGGAGAACTCGATGAGGCGATTGCCGCCTATCGCCAAGCCATCGCTCTTAACCCCAACTTTCCGGAGGCCCATAGCAATCTCGGCAATTCGCTAAGAGATAGAGGGCAAATCGATGAGGCCGTCGCCGCGTATCGCCACGCTGTCGCGATCCGGCCCAGCTTCGCCGAGGCCCATAGTAACCTCATCTATTCGCTCTATTTCGACACCCGTTGCAGTCAGGCCGAACTGCTCGCTGAGCACCGTACATGGGCCGAGCGGCACGCCGATCCGCTCAAAACGTTGATCCGCGCGCACGAAAACGATCGCGATCCCAACCGTAGGCTTCGGATCGGCTATGTCTCCCCGGATTTCCACGCCCATCCGGTCGGGCGGTTCATCCTGCCGCTTCTGGCCGCTCACGATCATAAGCAGTTTGAAATCTACTGCTACGCTTCCGTTCTATATCCCGACAGCACAACCGCCCGCATCCAGCGCCACGCCGATGTCTGGCGGAATATTCGCACGCTTTCTAACGAGGAGGCGGCCAAGCTCATTCGCGAGGATCGCATCGACATTCTGGTGGATCTCAGCATGCACACGGCCAAAAACCGCCTGTTGCTGTTCGCCCGCAAGCCCGCACCGATTCAGGCAACTTATCTGGCCTATCCGGGAACCAGTGGCCTGGACACGATCGACTACCGCATTACCGATCCCCACCTCGACCCCCCCGGCTCAGCCGACGAGCGTTATACTGAGCGATCGATCCGCCTGGACGAAACCTATTGGTGCTACGAGCCGGCGATGGAGTCGCCGGAGGTGAATCGGCTTCCCGCCATTGCAAAGGGATTCGTTACCTTCGCCTGCCTCAATAATTTCTGTAAAAATAGCGCCGCCGCGATACAAACCTGGTGCCGCATTCTCGCGGCCGTCCCCAATTCCCGGCTCCTGCTATACGCGGCCATTGGCAGCCATCGTGATGCTGTTTGCCAAAAACTCTCTGAATCCGGAATTGATCCAAACCGCCTGAACTTTGTGGACAGGGTTCCTTTTTCGCAGTACATGCAGCAGTACCACAACATCGATATCGGCCTCGATCCATTTCCCTATGTTGGCGGTACCACGACATGCGATGCGCTATGGATGGGGGTTCCGGTTGTTACGCTGGGTGGTCAAACTGCAATTTCCCGCGGCGGCGTGAGTATTTTGACCAATGTCGGCATTCCCGAATTGATCGCCGAATCGCCGGACCAATATGTCCGCCTCGCGGCCGACCTAGCTGGCGATCTTCCGCGATTAACTCATCTGCGAAGTAATCTGAGAGAGAAAATGCGTATGTCACCCCTGATGGATGCCCCTCGGTTTGCCCGAAATATGGAAAAGGCTTATCGAGAGATGTGGATGACTTTCCTCTCCGCGCAATGATGCGAGGAGCCGCCGGCGGATCATTGCGATAATTTCTTGGTTGCGTCGCCGGTGCTAACACATTGATGAACGAGATTCGCGAGGCTGTCAGCCTCCATTTTTTTCATCACGCGGCCCCGATGAATTTCCACGGTTCGCTCGCTGAGTTCCAGTTCCCTGGCTATTTGCTTGTTGGCCTTCCCGGCAACGACTAGATCCAGGACTTCGCGCTCGCGCGGGGTAAGTTGAGCCAGCCGCCGTCGAATGGCTTGCGTCTGCGTTCGTTGCTGTGCGGTCGCCGCCTCCCGCGCAAGGACGTTTCGTACAACCGCGACCAGCACTTCAGGGTCGAAAGGTTTTTGTAGCAGGTCCAAGGCCCCGCGTTTCATGATTTCGATGGTTGTGGGTACATCTGCTGTAGCCGTCAGAAAGATGATCGGAATCCCAATTTCGCGGGCCAACAGCTCTCTCTGCAACTCCGGGCCGCTCAAACCCGGCATCTGAATGTCCAGCAACAGACACGCGCACGATTCAAGGCGATACCGATCGAGAAATTCGCTCGCGAGGGAAAAGGTCTCAATATTCCATCCTTCGGCCTGCAAAATGTCCGCGACGAGACGAAGGATCTTCGGATCGTCGTCCACGACGAAGACAAACGGCTTTGGCTCCAAGCCCATAATAACCTCGATATCAAACTGATCTGACCGACGCCCAACAAGATATCCTCGATTTAGCAAGAATCGGCATATGTAAACATACTTGCGCGTCGATGGTCCGACAACCGAATGTAAGGGAAATAACTTATTGGGATACCCCATTTGATTGCCGATTCATAACGCGTTGAGCCAGTTGGGATTGCTTCAAGACAGGATAGGTCATGAATCAAAAGTTATTGGATAAAATCAAGAATGTTCCACAATTACCATCGCTTCCGGCGGTGGCCGTAAAAGTCCTGGAGTTGGCCAAGCAAAGCAATCAGAGCTTGGCCAATGTGGCAAAGGTCATCTCGAGCGATCCAGCTCTGACCGCGAAGGTTCTGAAAACCGTCAATAGTAGCTTTTACGGTCTGCCGCATCAGGTTAGCACCATTAACCATGCCCTGGTGCTGCTGGGCATGCAAACCGTCAAAACCCTGGCTTTGGGGTTTTCTCTTGCCGGCAGCCTGAACTCCAACAAGAGCGCCAAGTTTGATTACGTCCGCTTTTGGAGGCAGAGCCTGTTCTCCGCCGTCGCGGCGCGCACGCTCGCCAAGACGATTCATATGAAGGAACCCGAAGAGGCGTTCCTCGTCGGGCTGCTCTCAGACATCGGCACCCTAGCCATGCACCGGGCATTGGGAGCGGAATACGACCAGTTACTCGATTCTTGCGAAGGCGATCAGTGTGAACTGGTCCGCCTCTCTCGCGAAAAATACGATCTCGACCACGCACAAGTCGGCGGCGCGATGGCGGATCATTGGAAGTTTCCCAAGTCAGTTGCTGATCCCATCAGCCAGCATCATGACCTCACTGAGGGAAGCTACGAGCCCGGGAGCTTGATCGAGATCGTTTACACGGGCGTCCTGTGCGGTCAGGTCTTTGCCGCCAAGCGGCCGGGAATGATTGAACGGGCCAAAAAGGATCTCGCGACCCGATTCAAACTCGATGAAGCGAAAATCAACGAAATTTTCCGCGAAATTGATTCGCAGGCGACGGAGTTGTCCAAGCTCTTTGAAGTCACAATCGAGCCTGGCCGCAGCTATCAGGACATCGAAGATGAGGCGCGTCTGGTGCTGGAGGAAATCACGCTGCAATCTCAGGCCCAGACCCGGCAGATCGAGATTCAGAATCAGAAGTTGAAGACGGAAGCGACCACCGATGGACTCACCGGCCTGGCCAACCGTCATTATTTTGATCTCTTCATCGCGCAGGCATTTGAGCAGGCCGCGCGGTCGGGACGGGCCCTCTCTTTGCTCTTCCTGGACATCGATAAATTCAAATCGATCAACGATACCCACGGCCACCAGGCGGGTGACGCTGTCCTGAAGTGCGCCGCCAAGGTGATCAAGTCGATCGTGACCGAACCTGATCTGGCCGCCCGCTATGGCGGCGAGGAAATAGCCATTGTGCTGAATGGAAAGGACGCGTCCGCCGCTTTGGGCATCGCCGAGCAGATCCGCTGCGCGATCCAGAGTGAGGCCATCGCATTTGCCGGCAAAAAAATTCCGGTCACCACGAGTATTGGCGTCGCCACCGCTGATTCGCAGCAGCGGTTTCAATCGCCGAATGATCTGATCGGCGCGGCCGATCTGGCTGTATACGCCGCCAAGGAAGCCGGTCGGAATTGCGTTCGGGCTTCTTCTCCCGCGCTACATCGCGGCGCGGCCTGAGCGCGCTACGCTCTGAATGAGTCTCGGACAGGTCTTTGGAAAGGTTTCTGGAAAGGTCTCTCGGAAAGGTTTCTGGACAAGTTCGCCAATCGCCTGAGAACATTGTGATTTCGTTTGCTAAGAGATTTGTCAAACGCTCGCGGTCCGCGAGCGTCGCAGTACGGCGTCACCGCGCGATCGGTGTCGCGTTGGAATCGCTTGAGAGTCGCATTTTATTTACATGGATTGGCGCTACTTCCGGCAATACCAACAACGCCGCCCATCAATACAACAATGTCGCGAACTGGTCGTCCGGCGTGATCGAAGACTCGTTCGCGGGTGCGACCTTCACCGCGAACACAACCCTCTTCTTCACCGCCAGCCATACGACCGGCGCGGGCGGCCTGAATCTCGGCTACAGCGGCAATTTCAATCTGACCCTGATGTCATCCAGCACGACGACCTGGACATTGACATTGGGCGGTAATATTTTCGCGGCGCCTGCCAATCAGACAGTCACTATCGGCGACGTAGCGGGCGCGGATGATGTGGACATCGCGCTCGGCGCAGCCGGACGCACATTCACTACCGCCAGCGGTCAGACCCTGGCCGTGGTGAATCCCATCAGCGGCGCCACCGCGCTCACTGCCGCGGGCACGGGCACTCTCACATTGTCCGGCATAAATACCTATTCCGGCGGCACGACGCTTTCTTCGGGCCAGTTGGATATGAACAGCGCCAGGGCGATCGGAACCGGCGCGTTCACAATCAACGGCGGCACGATCGACAACACCAGCGGTGCGGCGGTGACGCTGACAAGCAATCAAGCGCAGACCTGGGGTGCGGACTTTACCTTCCTTGGGACCAACGCCCTCAATCTCGGCACCGGTGGCGTGACATTAGGGGCCAATCGCATAGTGACGGTTTCTGCCAGCATACTGACCGAGGGTGGAATCATCGCGGGCGCTTTTAGTTTGACCAAAGCCGGCGCCGGTACAATGACGCTTTCGGGCGCGGACACTTTTTCCGGTGGTACAACGCTCTCCGCAGGTCAGTTGAACGTCAACAGCGCCAAGTCCGTCGGCACGGGGACATTCACCATCAACGGCGGAACGATCGACAACACCAGCGGAGCGCTCGTCACGCTCAGCAACAACAACGTCCAGACCTGGGGCGGCGATTTCACGTTCGTCGGCAGCAACGCTCTGAACCTCGGCACCGGTGCGGTAACCCTGGGCGCCAGTCGGACCGTGACGGTCTCCGCCAGCACGCTGACGGCCGGTGGCGCTATCGGAGATGGGGGCAACGCCTTTAGCCTGACCAAGTCGGGCGCCGGCGAACTGGCTGTCACCGCCGCCGGCACGTACACCGGCGGGACGACTATCAACGCCGGTATTCTCAGCTTCGCCAACGGCGCACTGGGCACGGGAAACATCACCTTCGGCGCCAACAGCACGCTGCAGTGGAACGGCGCAAACACACAGGATATTTCAGGCAAAATTCAGGCGATTGCCTCCGGCGTCACCGCGATATTCGACACGAATGGCAACAATGTGACGCTTGCCAGCGCACTCGGCGGCTCGGGCGGCATCACCAAAGTCGGCGCCGGCGCTTTGACGCTTTCCGGCGCGAATACATTTCAGGGCGGCCTGACGCTGACGACGGGCTCCGTCAACATCAATAACGCAACCGCCCTCGGCACCGGCACGTTCACCATCAGCAGCGGCACCACGCTCAACAACACCAGCGGCGGCTTGATTACGTTGAGCAACAACAATGCTCAAACCTGGTCAGGAAGCTTTACCTTCACCGGAACCAACGCGTTGAATCTCGGCACCGGGGCGGTGACGCTCGGGGCCAACTGCACGGCGACCGTGACGGCCAGCACGTTGACGATCGGTGGCGCCATTGGAGACGGCGGATCCGGGTTTCTCCTCACCAAAGTGGGAGGCGGGACGCTGACGCTGCCGGGCAACAACACATTTTCAGGCGGCATGACGCTTACCGCGGGAACGTTGGACGTCAATAGCGCAACCGCCGTCGGGTCGGGCACGTTCACCATCAACGGCGGCACAATCGACAACACCAGCGGTGCGGNNGGCGTCGGCACGCTGACGCTGTCGGGCAACAACACCTTTTCAGGCGGTATGACGCTTGCGGCTGGACAGTTGAACATCAATAGCGCGACCGCCATCGGCACGGGTACGTTTACCCTTAGTGGCGGAAACTTCGACAACACCAGCGGCAGCGCGATCACGCTCAGCAATAATAACGCGATATCCTGGACGCAGAATTTCACGTTCGTCGGGAGCAATGCCCTGAATCTGGGTACGGGCGCGGTCACGATGGCCACAAACCGCACCATTACCACGACCGCCAGCACACTGACGATCGGCGGGGCCATCGGAGATGGCGGCAACGGCTTCAAAGCGACCAAGACGGGCGCAGGAACGTTGACGCTATCGGGCAACAATACTTTCTCTGGCGGCACCACGCTTACCACGGGACAGTTAAACATCAACAGCGCCACCGCCGTGGGCAGCGGCCTGCTTACCATCAGCGCGGGGACGATTGACAACACCAGCGGCGCGGCGATTACGCTCAGTAACAACAACACCGGAAGCTGGGGCGGGAACTTCACCTTTATTGGAAGCAACAACCTGAACCTCGGCACCGGAGCCGTCGCGCTGACGGGAAGTCCGACGGTGACCATCAACGGCGGCATGC
>PMAK01000002.1 GCA_003153655.1 Phycisphaerales bacterium | reverse complement strand
GACTTTTTGGGCTTGGTCTAGTTTTTGTTGGTTGGGCAGGCCGTTGGTGGCTCGGAGGATTCCGGGGAGGCCGATGAGTTTGTTCCAGACTGGGCCGCTGTGATCGCAGGTGAAGAGTTGGGTGTCGAAGCCGGCATCGGTGAATGATTGTTTGAGGTCGGCGAGGTATTGATCGATTTTTCCGTATTCGTTTTCCATTTGGATCATGAGGATCGGGCCGCCGTGGGTGACCTGGAGATCGCCGATCTGGGCGTGGAGTGCTTTGAGATAGTCGCGGCAGGGGTTCATGAATTCGGGATCGTCGGAGCGGAGTTTTATATTGTGGTGTTTGAGGAGCCAGGCGGGATAGCCACCGAATTCTGTTTCGGCGCAGACGTATGGGCCGGGGCGGAGGATGACCCATAGGCCGTTGGATTGGCAGAGTTTTACGAGTTGGCGGATGTTGTTGTTATCCTGCCAGTTGAATTGGCCCTCGGCGGGCTCGATCTGGTTCCAGAAGATGTAGAGGCTGAGGGTGTTGAGACCCATGGCGCGGGCTTTTTTGATGCGGTTTGGCCAGAACTGAAATGGGATGCGGGCGGGGTGGATTTCGCCGGCGATGATTTCTATGGGGTGGCCGTCGATGGTAAATTGATTGTTGCCGGCGACGAATTGGTGCTGTTTGGCGTCGCTGGGATCAGGGGCGGTTTGCGCGAAGGTGATGTGCGCGCTAGCCGCCAGAGTGAGGATGCATCCGAGGAGGAATCCTTGGAGCGGAGCGTGCGGCGCGGGTGTTCGCATTGATTGCGGATTATCCGGCGGCATGGTTTCGATTCAAGATAGCGAAGCAGCATGACCCAGATGGCGGCGACGATTTGGGGGCTGGACATCCGGGATGCTGGGGTTGTTCTGGTTTTTCTGGTGGTGATTCTGGGGATTGGGTTTGTTTCATCGCGTTCGGTTCGGAAAGAAGCGGATCTTTATCTTGGGGGGCGAAGGCTGGGGCGGTGGCTGCAATTCTTTTTGAATTTTGGAAACTCTACGGATTCGACGGGTGCGGTGACGGTTTCGACGGCGGTTTATCAGAATGGGGCGGGGGGAATTTGGTTTGGGTTTCAGACGCTTTTTATTACGCCGTTCTTTTGGTTTATCCAGCCTTGGTGGCGACGGGCGCGCGTGGTGACGATGGGGGATTTGTTTGTTGAGCGGTTTAACAGCGAGAGATTGGCGAGCGCGTATGCGGTGTTCAATATTTTTATGGCGCTGTTTACGATGGGGATGGGAAATTTCTATGCGTTCAAGGTGACGCAGGCGATGATGGTTAAGCCGGTGGCGGAATACTCGGCGGCGGATCGGAAACAGGTTGCGGAATATCAGGAGTATCGCGGGCTTGAATCGCGGATTGCGGGCGGAGAGTTGGGTGTTCGAGGGTCGGAGCGGTTTAAGTATTTGGATGATCTTCGCAAGCGGGGGGAATTGGAATCGGTGGTTTCTTATGTGAAGGCGGTGCCGTTTTATCTGGCGTATTCCGGCGTTGTTGGGATTTATATTGTGCTGGGAGGATTGCGGGCGGCGGCGGTTACGGATGCCGTGCAGGGGCTCTTGATTCTGGTGATGTCGGTGCTGCTGATTCCGATTGGGCTTCGGCGAATCGGAGGATTTAGCGGGCTTCATACGCTCGTGCCGGCTGATCTTTTCCGTGTGACCAGTGATCTGACTTGGTATGCGGTGGTGGCGATTACGTTTGCGAGTCTGGTGCAGATTGTTGGGCTTTTGCACAACATGTCGACGGCGGGATCGGCGCGGGATGAGAAGACGGCTCGGTTTGGGATGATCTCGGGCGGGTTTATGAAGCGATTGGTTTTGATCGCTTGGATGTTGTGCGGGTTGATTGGGATTGCGGTGCTGAAGGGGCGGGTGAGTGATGCGGATCATGTTTGGGGATCGCTTTCGCGGGAACTGCTTGGGCCGGGGCTTTTTGGATTGATGTTGTCGGGGATGCTGCTGGGGCATATGCCTTCGGTGGGGGTATATGCGGTTTCGGTTGCGGGACTCGCGACGCGGAATTTGTATGAGCCGGTGGTGAGGGGGAGATCGGATCGGCATTATCTTTGTGCGGGGCGGTGGGCGATTGCGGGGGTGCTAATTGTCTCGGTGATTTTTGCTTTGTGCATGTCGGATGTGGTGTCGGCTTATACCGATCTGGTGACGTTCAATACTTTTTTTGGGGCGGCGATTTTTCTGTTGCTGTTTTGGCGGAGACTGACTGGGCGGGCGATTTTGATGGGGCTTGTGGTGTGGATCGGGGTGATGGGAGTTGTGCCGCGGGTGTTGCCATTGGCGAGCGGGTTTCGGCAGGCGCATTCGCTGCTGGTGGAATCGCCGGGTGGGGCGGTATTTTTTGATGAGGTGGTGCGGATTCATCCGGAGGATCCTGGGTCTGCGCTCGAGGGGATTGGGCGGTTTAATGTTGAGGATTATTCTTTGTATTTGGTGAGTGTGCCGGTGGAGCGGTTTTCGGCGGGGCAGATGATTGCGGTGCGGTGGGGGTTTGATGGGTTGTTTCCGTTTTTGTTGTTGATTGGGTTTAGTCTGGTGACTGGGCCGGTGGAGTTGGAGCGGGGGGATCGATTTTTTGCGAGGATGCGGACGCCGGTTGCGGCTAACCCGGAGATGGATCGAAGCGAAGTGGAGTTGAGTGAGAGAGAGCCGGGGCGGTTTGACGATCGGAAGATTTGGCGCGGGTCGGATTGGCAGTTTTGTCGGTGGAGTGTTGGCGATGTTTTGGGTTTTTGTGGATGCTGGGTGATTGTTGGGGGGATTCTTTGGGTGCTTTGGGTTGTTTTGCGTGTTGGGTGATGGAGAGGAAAATCAAAATGCAACCGCGAAGACGCGAAGATCGNNCCGCAGAGACGCGGAGAGCGCAGAGACGGACGCAGAGAAGAGGTGGATTTGGATTTGAATTCTTTGTGATTCCTTCGCGGTCTTCGTGGCTTCGCGGTTTCTTTGTGTTTGTGATGGCGATTGTTGTAGCGGGTTGCGCGGGGCATGTTCCGATGCCGTCCGTTGGAGAAGTTCGGGTTGAGAATAAGTCGGGCGTGGTGGAGTTGCATTGGGTGGAAGGGGCTGCGCCTGTGGTGGATGCGGGGGTTAGTTGGGGGGTGCCTTGGCGGGAGGGGGAGATTCGTCGGGATACTACTTTTGCAATGGATGATGCGCTTGGGGGACGTGTTGCGGTGCAGGATTGGCCTTTGGCTTATTGGCCGGATGGGTCGGTTAAGTGGACGGGGTTTGCGGCGGAGGCGAGTGAGGGGGAGGGGGATCGGTTGACGCTTCGGGTGGGTGGGAAGAGTGTTGGGCCGCGGGTGGGGGTTTTGGTGCATCAGAATGAGCGGGAGATTGAAGTTGATGATGCGGGGTCGGTTTGGCGAATCGGGAAGAGCGGGGCGGAGATTGTGGAGTCGATTTCGATTGGGAATCGCGTTGTTGCGAAGGGTGGTCGGCTTGTTGGGGAGGTGGAGGATCGATCGGATTGGGAGACGAAACATGTTTTGGGCGTGAAGGAATTTTCGAGCGAGATTGCGTCGGCGACGGTGGAGTCGGCTGGGCCGGTGCGGGTGGTGGTGCGGGTGGAAGGGAAGGAGCGGTTTGAGCGTGGGGGGCGGGCTTGGCTGCCTTTTGTGGTGCGGTTGTATTTTTATGCTGGTTGTGAGTCGGTGCGGATGGTGCATACGTTTATTTTTGATGGGGATCAGGAGAAGGATTTTATCCGCGGGCTGGGGGTGCGGTTTGATGTGCCTCTGCGCGAGGAGAGTCAGAATCGGCATGTGCGGTTGGCGGGAGACAGCGGTTTGTTTGCGGAGCCGGTGCGATTGATTGCGGGGCGACGGGATGCGAATCCGGAGATGTATCGGGAGCAGGTTGCGGGGGAGCGGGTGCCGAATCTGGATCAGTTGCCGGGGGCGGGGAATGTGCGGCAGCTGGCGGTGTGGGATGGGTATAAGTTGACGCAGCTGGGTCCCGATGGGTTTGAGATTCAGAAGCGGACGAATCGGGAGAGTGCGTGGATCCATGCTGCGGGTGGTCGGCGCGCGTTGGGGCTGGCGTTTGTGGGGGATGTGTCGGGCGGGCTGGCGATTGATCTCAAGAATTTCTGGCAGCTTTGTCCGGTTGAGTTGGAGATCGAGGGGGCGGGCGGAGTTGCGGCAGAGATGACGGCGTGGCTTTGGTCGCCCGATGGGCCGGCGATGGATATGCGGCATTATGATGTTGTGCCGCATGGATTGGATGCTTCGTATGAGGATGTGCAGAGGGGATTCAGCAGTGCTTATGGCGTGGCGCGGACGAGTGAACTGACGTTGCGGCCGTTTGGGAGTGTGCCGGATGATGATGCGCTGTTGAAGGATGCGCGCGGGGATCAGCAGGACAATCTGCTGGTTTGTTCGCCGGCGTATTATCACTCGGTTCCGGTGTTTGGGGTTTGGAGTTTGCCGGACCGAACTGTCTCCGCGAAGAAATGGGTGGAGGATGAACTGGACAAGGCGATTTCGTTTTATCAGGGGCAGATTTCGGAGCGGCGATGGTATGGGTTTTGGGATTTCGGGGATGTGATGCATTCTTATGATCCCGTTCGGCACGAATGGAAATATGATGTTGGCGGATTCGCGTGGGATAATACGGAACTGGGGACGAATTTGTGGCTGTGGTATAGCTTTTTGCGATCGGGGCGGGCGGACGTTTTTCATATGGCTGAGGCGCTGACGCGGCAGAGCCAGGAGGTGGATGTTTATCATCTCGGGCCGTGGAAGGGATTGGGATCGCGGCATAATGTGCGGCACTGGGGTGATGGGGCGAAGGAATTGCGGATCAGTCAGTCGCAGTTCAAGCGATTTTATTATTACCTGACGACGGATGAGCGGACGGGGGATTTGATGGATGAGGAAGTTGATGCGGATCAGAATTTGCTGGATCCGTTGCGGGAGCTCGCCGGGATTTCGGAGGAGCATGTGTATCCGACGCATGTTCGGATTGGGCCGGACTGGTTTGCGATGGTGAGCAATTGGTATGCGGCTTGGGAGCGTACGGGGGATGTGAAATATCGGGATCGGATTTTGGCGGGGATGAAGAGTATTACTGATATGCCGAACGGGATTTCTTCGGGGGAGAATTTTGGATATGACCCGCAGACGTGGACGTTGCATGCGCTGACGAAGGAGAAGAGGAGTTCGTCGTTGCTGCCGCTGTTTGGGGGGCCGGAGTTGAATTTTGAGATTGTGCCGGTGATGGGTGATCCGGATTGGAGCGCGGCCTGGTTGAAGTATTGCGAGAATGGGACGCGGCATGAGCCGGATGATGCGAAGTTGATGGGGTATGCGGCGCATTGGGATCATGATTCGAAAGAGGGTGCGCGGGCTTGGCGCGAGTTATTGCGGTCGCCGGTCCGGTTTGATTCGCATCGGGTTTCTGGTGCTGATATTCCTGAAAGCGTTGATGAGATTGATGGGGTTTCCACGAATGAGACGGCGCAGTGGTGTTTGAATGCGATTGAGTTGTTGGAGTTGGTTCCTGATGAGGTTCCCGCGACCGGGAATTAAGGGATTATACGGATTCCACTTGAAT
>PMAK01000294.1 GCA_003153655.1 Phycisphaerales bacterium | reverse complement strand
CACTTCTACTTCTTTACAACACGGGCGTCAGGGACGCTGAAGCCTGGGCAGCGGGGTCAGATCCGGCTCGATAAACTTCGTCTTGGCCTCCGGATGCATCCGGCGATCGACGGTGTAAAAGAACCGCAGCACATGCTTGGAATGCAATTGGGGGTGCATGTCGTAGAATTCGTCCGCAGTCTGGACCGGATGCGATTTTTCATATGCCTGCATGACTGCCGCGATTAGATGCAGCAGGGCACGGGTCGTCGTTTCGTTATACCCGCGCATGGGGAGATCCTCGGGGACATTATGAGCGGCGTTATATCGCTTGATCCGTGTGCGTAAGTAGTTCAATGCCTCGTCGAACGTGAACTGCCGCAAATGAAGATAAGCCACCTTCACATGGGCCCGGTGGGTCCACTGATCAAATGATAAAGTGCAATCCTCAAATTTTTGGAGGAGTTCAACATCGTCCATTAGCGATTGATTTTCTTCGGGGTCTTGGCAGGCGAACTGTCCGTTTCACCAAGCATTTTCACCAGCTCGGCTACAATCTCTTTCGGCTCGGTCATCCGGCCAAGTCCGACGTTTCGGCAAGCAAGCCAGCCAGGCTCAGGACCAATGAACCGATAACCAAGCCCAATCAGCTTCGCGACATTTTCCTGAGCAATCGGATTCTCCCACATGCGGTGATTCATCGCCGGCGCAAAAACCACCGGGCACGCCGCGGCGCAAACCATCAGGCTGACCAGATCATCCGTCAGTCCCGAGGCAACCTTCGCAATGGTATTATTCGTAGCCGGCGCCACCAGCATTAGATCGGCGCGCTCAGTGAGGGCAATGTGCTGCGGATCAGAACTGTCGGAGAGTTCAAAGATACTCGTGCGCACCGGCCGGGCGGAAAGGGCCTGGAATGTCAGCGGGGCAACAAACTTCTGAGCCTCGGCGGTCATGGCGACGGTAACGCCCGCCCCAAGTTGCACGAGGGTGCTGACGATATCCGCCACCTTATAAGCGGCGATTCCTCCGCAGACGGCCACAATGATCTCGCGGCCCTTGAGCTTCGGAGATGGATCGTCGCCGCTCGGCATGGGATCAGCTCTGGCCCTGAGGCGGCCGCAGACCGCTCGCTTCGTAATCGATCGCGATCTTGTCGTGCAGGACTTCCTGGATCGCAACCTCAAGATCGGTCATGTTTCCCCGATCAACCAGGGGACGGGCGCCGTCCATCAGCTCCAGCATCCGCTTTTGGATCAGGGCGGTCAGTTTGAATCGGCCGCCAACCTTCGCCACGATTTCGTCGCTCTTCAATGCTTCGATCATAGATCAAATGCCTCCACTGCGTTTGTGTTTGATGATTTTGATGATCTCCTCAACCGCGAGGTGAAGATCGTCGTTAATCACCATATAGTCAAATGTCCGGCTTCCCTTGGCCATGTGAATTTCCCGCTTGGCGGCCCGGAATCGCTTGGCGATTTCGTCCGCGCTATCCCGTCCGCGGGCCTCAAGCCGGCGTAGGAGTGTAGGCTCGTCAGGCGGCAGAATGAAGATCGCCAGGCACTGAGGGTACTGAAAACGGACCTGCAAAGCCCCCTGAACGTCGATTTCCAGCAAAATATCCTTGCCAGTGCCCAGCAAATCGAGTGCGGGATGTTTCGGCGTTCCGTAATAATCGTCGTAATTCTGCGCATATTCCAAAAACTCATCCGCCTCCAGCCGCCGGAAGAATTCGTCCTTTGAAATATGCTGATATTGCTTCCCCTTGTCGTCACCCTCCCGTTTCGGGCGAGTCGTCGCGCTGACGATATAGCTGACGGAATATTTCTCGGCCAGGTCACGCGAGATAGTGCTCTTACCCACGCCGGAGGGGCCGCACAGGACGATCAAGAGGCCGGGATTATTCGGTGAAATAGCCATTTTGCGACAGCGATTTTATTCGACGTTCTGAACCTGTTCCTTAAGACGGTCAATGGCTCCCTTGATCTCTACGATATGCCGGGCAATCGCGGCATCGTTGGCCTTGCTGGCGATGGTGTTCGCTTCGCGAAGCATTTCCTGGGCAATAAAATCCAGCTTCCGCCCGGCATGTTCATCTGTCCCACAGGCCTGCTCAAACGATTCCAGGTGGCTCGTGAGCCGCTGGATTTCCTCGCTGATGTCGGCCCGCTCCGCGAAGACGGCGATCTCCTTCAACAAAGCGTCCTGACTGACCTGAAACTCCGCCTTGCTCAATAGCAGATTCACGCGCTGCGTGAGCTTGCGATGGTAATCATCAATGACGCTGGGAGCGCGGGTTTGGATCTGCGATAAAAAAGAAGCAATCACCTTCGTGTGTTTGAGCAGATCGGCATGAAGCGCTTTGCCTTCGCTGGCCCGCATGCCTGCCAGCTTGGCGATCGCCGCGCGGGTGAGCTCGCGAATGATCGGGCCATGACGCTCGATTTCATCGGTGTCGTCTCGCGGCTCCTGGCAAACGCCGGGAAGCTGCACCAGGCTGGCCAGATCGATCTGGACCATTTTATCCAGCCCCTTGATCTGCTGAAGCTGCTGGAGATAAGCCGTCAGGGCTGGAATATTGATGTGGTACGCCGCCTCGGCGCTATTGGTCCGCATCTTGAGAATGCAGGTGATCGAGCCCCGGCCCAAACCTTCCCGAAGGGCGGTTTCGATCTCCGGCTCCAAGCCGCTGATATTGTCCGGCAACTTGATGATCGACTTGAAGAAACGATTGTTCAGCGAGCGGATTTCAATGGAATAATGGGTTCCGTCGCGCTCGGCGGTGGCGTCTCCAAATCCGGTCATGCTGACAATCATGCGGTTTGCGTCCGTGAAAGGATGTTGATGACTATTTGCCGGGAGTCGATGGAGACGGCGAAGCCGGAACATGTTGCGTCTGTTGAGTTGGCTGCGTACCGCCGCCGACGCGATCACAAACCAGGTTGAGCACCACGGCCAGCGCGACGAAGAGCGCGAAGACGATGCTGGTCGCCCAAGTCAAAACGTCGCCTGTTTTCGCTCCGAATGCGGTATTCCCGCCCGCGCCGCCAAACGCGCCCGAGAGCCCGCCTCCGCGGCCTTTCTGAATCAGAACCAGCAGGATCATCATGAACGACACAAAGATAAACACCGGCATGATGATCCAATATAAAACGAGCATGAGGTCTCCGTATCAACAAGGCCCACATCAGCGTGGGTAATCTGTCATCGAGCAGCTGCGGCGATTGCCAGAAATCCATCGGCCTTCAGCGACGCGCCGCCGATCAATCCGCCATCAATATCCGGCTGGGCAAGCAGGCCGCCGGCATTTTCCGGCTTCATACTGCCGCCGTATTGAATCCGCACGCGATCCGCGAAATCCTTATTCCAGCGCGCCGCGATCGACTTGCGAATATACGCATGAACTTCCTGCGCCTGCCCGTCGGTTGCATTGCGGCCAGTGCCAATTGCCCAGACCGGCTCGTAAGCAATCACGACCCGGCTCGGATCCTGCATCGCGGGGGTTAACTCTTCCAGTTGGCGTTGAACCACGTCAAACGTTTGTCCAGAATCCCGCTGTTCGATCTTCTCGCCAACACAATGAACCACGGTCAGCCCACCTGCATAAATCGCCTGGGCTTTCTTGGCCACCAGGGCCGAATTTTCGCCGAGAACATGCCGGCGTTCACTATGACCGGCGAGGACAAAAGTCACGCCGATATCTTTAAGCATCTCCACCGAGATTTCGCCAGTAAACGCGCCGCTCTTCTCGAAATATGCATCCTGAGCCCCAAGAAGCAGCTTCGACCCGGCAATCGCCTGCGCAACCGCATCAAGATAAACAAACGGCGGCGCGATCCCAATCTGAACGCCATCGGTGGCGCCTTTGGCCACAGCCTTCGCCAGCTCAATAGCCCCGGCTTTGGCGGTATTCATTTTCCAATTGCCTGCTACAAACGGAATACGACTCATCGGGCGCATTGCTCCTATCTAAATAAATTTAACCGCGAAGACGCAAAGATCGCGAAGGCAAACGCGAAGAAATGCCAAAGGTTTGACCGCGAAAAAATCGTCATTTACGTATTTCATCTTCTTCGCGTCCATCTTCGCGGTTGCATTTCCCTCACGCACGTGCCGCTTCGCTCACTTCAGAAAATTCCTTATTGAAGATCGCCGCGATCTTTCGCAGTTGCTGCATCAATTCCTTAAACGTTTCCGGCAGTAAAGCCTGCGGCCCATCGCACTGGGCTTCGCTCGGGCAGTAATGCACTTCGACGATCAGCCCATGCGCTCCAGCCGCCATTCCAGCCGCCGCGATCGCCGGCACATAGTCCCGCTTCCCCGCAGCATGGCTCGGATCGATGATCACCGGCAAGTGCGTCCAACTCTGCAGCACCGGAATGCTTGTTATATCGAGCGTATATCGCACACTGTCTTCAAATGTCTTGATGCCGCGCTCGCACAGGATAACGCCGCGATTTCCCTGGCTCAGAACGTATTCCGCCGAGAGCAGCCAATCCTTGACGCTGGCGGCCAGACCGCGCTTCAGCAGCACCGGCTNNGCATGTTGCGAGCGCCGATCTGAAAGCAATCGACGTACTTTTCCATCTGCTCGACTTGCCGCGTGTCCATGACCTCAACGCAGATCGGCATGCCCAGTTCATCGCCGCACTCGCGCATCCAGTGGAGGGCTGATTCGCCAAGTCCCTGAAACGAATACGGACTGGTGCGAGGCTTATAAATTCCGCCGCGCAGAATTGTCGCTCCGCCGTCGCGGACTTCGCGGGCGATCCGATTAAGCATCGCCTGGTTTTCAACCGCGCACGGCCCGGAAATGCAGGCTGCATGATTGGCTCCGATCTTCACTTTCGGAACCGATCCGCCGCCCACTTCGACGATCGTATCATCCTCATGAAAATCGCGGCTGGCGAGCTTGTAAGGCTTCATGATCGGAACGACTTTTTCAACGCCGTCCAGGGATGCCAGATGATTCTGGTCGATCAATCCCTCTTCGCCCACAGCCCCGATGACGGTGCGAAACCGCCCCTGACTGAGATGCGATTGGCAGCCCATGCGTTGGATTTCGCTGACCACGCGGTCGATAGCCGCCTGGGGCGCGTGCGAATTCATGACGATGATCAAGGCAAATCTCCTCGAAGAACCGGCTTATTTAGCTTACCGGTGGGAAAGAGAGCCATTTTAGAGGCAAAAGTAGGGTTGTACAAGTGCGGCAGAAGGGACGGGAATACTAACGCAAAAACAGGTCCTGAAGCACCGATTTGAACCCATAAGAGTATTTGCGGTAATTGCCTGCGCTCAGTTCGCCCGCAATAGGCTTAAGGCGGTTGAGCCAGGGCTTTGGCAGATTATGACGAAGGCGAGAGTGGCAGATCTTCTCTGATAGGAGAGCAGATTTGCGGACGAAGCTGGCATCATCGGTTGTGAATTTCCGAAGTCGATCGATGGCTGCTTCGTGCAGGTCCACGGCATACTTGAACGCACCGCTGCTGACCTGCCATCGGGCCATTTTGATTTGGCTACGCAGATTGTGGTTTTGCATTCCGACGGTGTTTGCGGAATGAAGCCGGTGACGGACGAGATTCTCATTCAACGGATAGATTTTGGCCACGCAGGCGATCAAAAGCGTAATCCAAATATCGTGACAATTCGACAAATCCGGAATCGGCAAGACCATCGGAACATAACTGGCGCGAAATGCGAGCGTCGATCCCGCGGCAATCGCATGGCGTAGCAAAACCGACAGCGCATCACCCGACCGGACCCTCTGCTGCTCGGCAACATCAAACCAAATTGATTGCCAAAGGCTATATCCGGCCGACGAAAGATTCTCTCGCACAACTTCAGCGTTGGAAAATGCCAATCCGATTCCCGGATCGTCAAAGCATCCGACGAGCCTCGCGACTTTATCGTTACGCCAGACATCATCCTGATCGCAGAGGAAAATGATCTGACCTGTGCAAAGAGAGATCGCCTTTTCAAAATTCCGCGTCACGCCCAGTCGAGTGGCGTTCACCTCGAATCGCACTGGAATATTCGAGCCGGCGGCGAAATCGCGGACGATCTGTGGAGTCGCATCGGTAGAGCCGTCGTCGCAAACGACGATTTCCTGCACCGATTTGGTTTGAGCGGCGATGGAATCAAGCTGCGCGCGGAAGAACTTCTCTCCATTCCGCGTGCACAGAGCAACGGAAAGACGATCTCCCGAAGGATTCGCGTTTTCAGGATTCATAGAAAAAGATCCTGCGCGAAGCTCTTCCAACCGAGCGAATATCGTTGATATCTCAGCGTCAACAGTTCCACGATGCTCGGGGCTATCCGATTCCGCTGTCTAAGCCGGATTTCTGAGCGGATGCGATAGTGACGGATTTTCTCCTCCAGCTTTGGCAACAGATCGCCAGCAAGCAGCGGCTGTTCACGCCAGGATTCCAACCGCATCTTCGCCGCCTCATACATTCTCGCATGATCCGCAAAGACATGGCGATCCATTTTTTTTGCCGCCAGATACTGCTGATAAAGCGTTCGCTGTAATGCGCCGACAGATTGGGCGGGATGCTGTCGGTAGCGAATCAGCGGCTGCCGAATAATCCGCGCGGGAGCAAAAGCAGAGATCAGCAGGGCGATCCATCCATCATGAATCCACTGCAGATCGATCGGCAGAACGAGCGATTTGAATCGTGATGCAAAGGCCATCGTCGCTCCAGTCACGATGTTATTTCGCAAAATCACCTCAAATGTATGGNNTGTATGGCCATCGTTCAGTTTTCGCTGAAGGCCAGGAGAGAATCGTACGGATTGCCAAAGCGTATAACTAAGTGGATTGCCAATAGCGTCGCAGATATCGGCATCAGTGAATACGAATCCAAGGTTTCTGTCGCGCTCAAACTCCGTTTCAATGAGTTGCAGTTTCTCGCTCATCCAGATGTCATCCTGATCGCATAGTGCGATGATGTCTCCGCTGCACGCATCAATAGCACGCTGGAAATTCGCGCTCGAGCCAACATTCTGCGGATTGACGGTTAAACGAACAGGAAAGGGGGCGGATTCGGCAAATCGCCGTATGATGTCGGTCGAGCCGTCGCTGGACGCATCATCAAAGACGATTAACTCGTCCGGATTGCGCGTTTGTCCCACCAGAGATTGCAACTGTTCCGGCAAATGCTTCTCGCCGTTGCAGGTGCATAAGGCGATTGAAATTTGCAAAGGCGTGGACATTGTGGATGGAAGAATAGATTGCCCATTGCCTATTTCCAATTTCCTATTGCCAATACATCAATGGGAAATAGACAATGGGGCAATCTATTCTTGTCCCCTCTCGCCATAGGCGATAACATTCTCTCCTGGTTTCCATGGCCATGAAAGTAGTCATTCTCGCGGGCGGGCTCGGCACGCGAATTTCCGAAGAGACGCAGGTCAAACCCAAGCCGATGATCGAGATCGGTGGCAAGCCGATCCTCTGGCACATCATGAAGCTCTACAGCGCCTACGGCATTCACGACTTTGTCATCTGTCTTGGTTACAAGGGCTATCTCATCAAGGAATACTTCGCCAACTATTGGTTGCATACCTCCGACGTCACGATCGACATGAAACAAAACACAACCGAGGTTCATCAGCGTAACAGCGAACCCTGGCGCGTGACGCTGGTGGATACAGGCGACCAAACCCAAACCGGCGGGCGCGTAAAAGCGATTGCCAGCTATGTCCAGAACGATGATGCGTTTTGCCTTACCTACGGCGACGGCGTCGGAAACATCGACATCGCCAAGCTCATCGCGTTCCACCATTCGCATGGAAAACTGGCGACGCTGACCGCGGTGCAGCCTCCCGGACGATTCGGCTCGATCGAGCTTGCCGGCTCACGTGTCGCCCGGTTCGTCGAAAAGCCGCACGGCGACGGCGGCCGCATCAACGGCGGGTTCTTCGTGCTCTCCCCGAAGACGATTGATTTGATCCAGGGCCCCTCGACCACATGGGAAAGAGAGCCGATGCATCGCCTCGCGCAAGAGGGTCAGCTCATGGCGTTTCAGCACGACGGCTTCTGGCTGCCGATGGATACACTGCGGGATAAGAATCATCTGGAAGAATTGTGGGTCAGCGGTCGGGCGCCTTGGCGCGTCTGGGATTGATGTCGTGCGTCTCATGAACGCTTCATGGTGGAAATCCAGAAAAGTCTTTGTCACTGGCCATACAGGCTTCAAAGGGGCGTGGCTTTGTCTCTTGTTGGATCGATTGGGCGCGGAAGTTCACGGCTATTCATTACCAGCCCCGACGCAGCCAAATCTTTATGGTCTGGCCGGCGCAAACGATCGCGTGCGAAACACGCTCGGCGACGTACGGGATCTTCTTCGTCTGTCGGCCACGATTCGCGAAGCGAATCCCGAGATCGTGATCCACATGGCCGCGCAGGCCCTGGTGCGCAAAAGCTATCAGGACCCGGTTGAGACATACGCGACCAACGTCATGGGTACGGTCAATCTTCTGGAAGCGGTTCGCCTGACCGGTGGGGGAGTCGTGGCGGTCGTCGTCGTCACCAGCGACAAATGCTATGAAAACCGCGAGTGGGCAAAAGGCTATTGCGAAGACGAAGCGATGGGCGGGCACGATCCCTATTCCAGTTCAAAAGGATGCGCGGAACTCGTCACCAGCGCCTATCGTCGCTCCTATTTCCATGACATCAAAACGGCCGTCGCGTCGGCCCGGGCAGGAAATGTCATCGGCGGCGGCGATTGGGCCAAGGATCGGCTCATTCCCGACATGATCCGGGCTCTCGCGGAAAAAAAATCCGCCCCGATTCGCAATCCAGATTCCATTCGTCCGTGGCAGCACGTCCTCGAGCCGGTGGGTGGATACCTCACGCTTGCCGAGCATCTGGTTGAAAAGGGAAAGCAATTCGCCGAAGGCTGGAATTTCGGGCCGCGCGAGAATGACACCCAAACGGTGGGTTGGATTGCCGATCGCGTGGTAAAACTGTGGGGCGATAATGCGCGATGGGAACGAGTCGGACAGCAAAATCTTCACGAAGCGTTTTCGTTGACGCTCGATGCCGGTAAGGCGCGAACTCGGCTCGGCTGGAAGTCCACGTCGGATTTGCCCGTCGCGTTGGAGCAAACCGTAAAATGGTACAAAGCCTGGAACGACGGCCAGGACATGCGGAAGTACTCAATGCGGCAAATCGAACAATTTTTGACCGGAGCGGATTGATGCCGGACGGCTGCTGCCGATTTTGCGGAGTGAAACTCTCCGAGACATTTGCCGATCTGGGAATGTCTCCCCCGAGCAACGCCTTTTTGAAGGCCCCGCAACTCCGCGCCATGGAGCGATTCTATCCGCTCCACGCCTGGGTCTGCGGAAACTGCAAGCTGGTCCAGTTGGAAGAGTTTGAAAGCCCACGCGAAATCTTCAGCGAGTACGCATATTTTTCCAGCTATTCCGAAAGTTGGCTGAAACACGCTCAGGCCTACGTCGAGATGATGATCCGGCGTTTTGAGCTTGGCCAGCGATCGCGTGTCGTGGAAATCGCCAGCAACGACGGCTACCTGCTTCAATATTTCAAGCAGCGGAATATCCCGGTCCTAGGAATCGAGCCTGCGGCGAACGTAGCGAAGGTCGCGCTGGAAAAACGCGGCATTGAGTCGCGAGTGGAGTTCTTCGGAACCGATTCAGCCAAAAAAATGGTGGCGGAGAACATCCGAGCGGACTTGCTCCTCGGAAACAACGTTTTGGCCCACGTGCCGGACATCAATAATTTCGTTGCCGGCATGAAGATCGTGCTCAAGCCGGACGGCATTATCACGATGGAATTCCCACACCTGATGGAATTGATGCAGCAGAATCAGTTCGACACCGTTTATCACGAACATTTCTCCTATCTCAGTTTCACCACGGCCGAGCAAATCTTCGCGAAGCATGGACTGAAAATATTCGATGTTGAACAGTTGCCGACGCACGGCGGGTCGATCCGGATCTATGCATGCCATGCTGAGTCAGATCGCCCGGTCGAGAATCGTGTGCCGGCCATGAAAAAATTGGAAATCTCTCGCGGCCTAGATAGTTTGCAGGTGTACCGCGAATTCTCGCAGCGCGTGCGGGAAACCAAGCGGGGATTTTTGGAGTTCCTCATAGCGGCCAAGCGCGACGGAAAGAAAATCGTTGGCTACGGCGCTGCGGCAAAAGGAAATACGCTTCTGAACTATTGTGGCGTGGGTACGGATTTTATTGATTACGTCGTCGATAAGAATCCGTACAAACAAAATTGTTTTCTCCCTGGCAGCCATATTCCGATTCACGCCCCGGAGAAAATCTCTGAAACGCAACCCGATTTTGTTCTGATACTCCCCTGGAATATCAAGGACGAAGTAATGGAGCAGATGGGCCACATCCGATCCTGGGGCGGCAGATTCGTGGTCGCCATTCCGGGNNAAATCCTTCGATGAAGTTCAATTCCACGCCCCTTGCAGGTTCCTTCGTCATCGAGATGGAACTCTTCCGCGATGATCGCGGCTTTTTTTCCTACAGCTTTAACCGCGCGCAGTTCAAGGAAAATGGTTTGCCGGAAGAGATTTTTCAATCCAATCTTTCGTTCAACCACCGCGCAGGAACACTACGGGGAATGCACTTCCAGATCGCGCCCAAGGCCCAGCCAAAATTGGTCCGATGCACCGCCGGCGCGATCTTTGACGTCATCATCGATCTCCGTCCGGAGTCCCCGACTCATTTGAAATGGTTCGGCGTAGAATTATCCTCGGAAAATCGCCGGAGCCTTTTCATTCCCGCCGGCTTCGCCCATGGATTCCAGACCCTGACGGATTCGGCCGAGGTGCTCTATGACATGTTCGCGTGGCGCGCTCCCGAAGCCGAGCGCGGGGTGCGATACAACGACCCTATCTTCGGCATTCGTTGGCCAATGGATGTTTCCGTCATCTCCGATCGCGACCGCAACTTCGCTTCTTATGACCCGGCGGCCAAGTGAAGCGAATTCTCATCACCGGCGCCTCAGGCTTCATCGGGCGGCATGTGGTTGCATCGCTCGCCGATCAGGGATACGAGATTCACGCCGTTGATTTGCGCCGCGGGCCATCGGCGGCCAATGTGATTTGGCACGAGACGAATCTTCTGGATACGAAGCAGGTTTCGGATTTATTCCGAACTATTTTGCCGACACATCTACTGCATTTCGCCTGGTATGCCGAACACGGAAAATTCTGGTCTTCCCCTCTGAATTTGGATTGGGTTGCCGCTTCGATCGGGTTGTTCAAGTCATTCGCCGAAGCAGGTGGCCGGCGGGCGGTCTTCGCAGGGTCGTGCGCTGAATATGATTGGGCCGGGTCCGAGCCGCTGGTGGAAGACAAAACCCCGTGCGAGCCGGGTTCGCTATATGGCGGTTGCAAAAATGCCACCCGGCAAGTCGTGCAAAGTTATGCATCGCAGGCTGGTGTCTCCGTCGCATGGGGACGGATATTCTTTCTCTATGGACCGGATGAAAACCCCAATCGGCTGATTCCGTCTATCCTGCGTCCCATGCTGGAAGGCAAGCCCGGATATTGCCGATCCGGAGATCATGTCCGCGACCTGCTACACGTATACGACGTCGCTTTCGCATTCGTTGCATTGCTCCAAAGCGAAGTGAAAGGCCCTGTCAATATCGGATCAGGAGACAGGATCACGCTTGGCGAAGTCAGCCGCCGTGTGGCACGAATTGTCGTGAGGGAAGACTTGCTCACCGTGGATCGCCAACCGCCTACGCCGGAAAACCCCGCGGTGATTCTGGCGGATGTAAACCGATTGCGCCGTGAAGTTGGCTGGAAGCCGCGTTATGATTTAACCTCAGGCTTGGAACAGGTCGTCGCGTCGATGGGCCATCCACCCACTTTGAAATAACCATGAGCGCTTTCGCTGAATCTCCAATGTTTAGGCGAGCTGTTGAACTGCCACGGGGTTTCGGCCATTTCCTGCAGGATCTATTCCGAAGCCGGCGACTCATCGTTCAATTGTCCCTGCGTGAATTTCGCAACCGTTACCTTGGATCGTCGCTCGGACTCTTCTGGGCGCTGGTGCATCCCGCCAGCATCATCATCCTCTACTGGTTCGTGCTGCAATTGGCGTTTGGAGATCCCAACATCGGCAATGTGCCGTTCGTTCTCTGGCTCATGTGCGGTCTCGTTCCATTCTTCTTCCTCTCCGAATCGATCAGCGCCGGCGCGACAACCATTGTTGAAAATGCGTTCCTGGTTAAAAAAGTAGTTTTCCGCGTAAATATGCTGCCGGTCGTGCGCCTGCTGGCGCTCGTGCCGATCCACCTGATTTTCGTTGGATTGATCCTGGTGCTCACGCTCTGTTATCGCCGGCCTATCACACTTTATAGCTTACAGATTCCTTACTATTTCTTCGCCGGCTGCTGCCTATGCCTCGGGATTTCCTTCCTGACCTCTGCGCTGATGCCATTTCTGCGAGACACCGTCCAGGTAATCGCCGTAGTCACACAGTTTCTTTTTTGGCTGACGCCGATTTTCTGGTCACCCACCACGGTTTCGATATCACCTGCAAAGAAGCGGATACTCATGCCACTTCTTGAAGCCAATCCGCTTTTCTATCTCGTGCAGGGATATCGCGAATCGCTCGCGGCAACGAGCGGCGTCTGGTTCTGGCAGCACTGGCTGCTGACGATCTATTTCTGGGGCGTGACGCTTGCGTTCCTGGTTGTTGGCATGCTGGTGTTCAAGCGTTTACGCCCGCATTTCGCCGACGTCGTTTGATCACAGCTATTGGGCGACGTAACGAAATTCAAGTCGGCCGTCGGGGGCAGTGTCGCCACTCACGTAAAGATCCATCGGATCGTCGGGATGTTGCAGATTGTCTGCCCACTTGAAATTCAGACTGATTCGTCCATCCGGTAATTCCAGCGCTGTGCGTGGAATCGCAATTTGCATTTGATCGCCGACTACGAAATAGCTCACATCAGCGATGCTCGTCCAATTCCAGGCTCCGATATTTCGCTCAAGGAGAGCCTTCTTCTCCGCCGGTGGAAGGCGATTCACAATATACCTGGATCCGCCGCAATTGATGAAAAGCATCATCCAATTCGGATCGGTGCGCGGCGAGATGGGGGCAGCCGTGCGTGCATAGAAATAAATATCCTGATCATCTCGGGCCACTTTCATCTCAAGCAGGTTATTGCGCCCTGTCCGGTTCGTGTAATGAACCAAGCCAAAACCGTCGAAATCACGAGCGATGGTGTTGCCCACGTGTCCGCGATAGACCGGCGCAACATCTTTCCACTGCTGAAAATCGCCATCCATTTGAATTGTCCGCGGACTCGAAGCCGTCGGGAGCGGAAAAACACCCTTATATCGCCGGATGTTGGCGATCATTTGCATATAGTAGTTGTCGTTGTAACCCCCGTTCATCGGCTCGATATCGCGGCTATATTCCTCCGTGAATTGATCTCCAAACATCCAGTCGTCATGAATGTTGTTGGTGATGTTGGCCGTCCATTCGTTCCACCCCGTTATCATGACGAACGGAGGATCCAGTTGGAACGCCCGTTTCCATTGCTCCTGAAAGTCAAAGCCCCAGTTGATCGCATTTGGCCGCGGATCTTCATGGCCATCATGAAAACTGCGACCGCGGCCATCCCCAAACTTCATCTGCGTCACGGCCCCGTCCCTGGCACGTAGATTTTGCGCAACGGCAACGTTGACCTCCTCCGCTTTTTTCGGGTCGTCGGCATAACCGTACACCTGTGGGTAAATCGATTCCCAATGCCAGGCGTAAGATGTATTGACCAGCGTGTTGGGCCAATGTGCCGCTCGAAGCGTGAAGAACGCTTTCACGTCCGGCGTCGCCTGCTCGGGATCACAGATCATGAGCGGCTTGCCATCCCAACGAAACCAGAGATCCGTATAGAGTCCGGGCTTGTACAATTCATCGAAAAGCTGTTGCGCCGTTTGGCCGGCCTTGGAATTCACCATGAAGCAAATCTGCGGCGTTCGGCCGCCTTCTTTTCGCACCTGCTCGAACACTTTGCACAGCGCCATGTACACGTCGCGGTGAGTGACGGAATTGGTCGTGTCGAAAATCAGCGTGTCAACGCCGGCGTCCGCCAACAGGTAGGCATGTCGGCGCAGGACCCACGGGTCTATATTGCTGTAATAACCATAAAGCGGTTCACCCCAGTAGCATTTATGGCGTTGCTTTGGACCCCAGAAAGGGCAGTCTACAGACGTCAGCGCTTCCGGATGGGCGGCGATGATTTTGGTCGCGTCAAACGGCCCGTAATCGACTTTTTCGCCCTGATAAAGAAAATAAAAAATGCCGACAAAACGATTGGCTTGCGGGCCGCCGACTTCGTCCGCAAGTGGAAGCCTCCGACCAAGCCCGTCAATTCCCGGCCAAGGAACGCCGGGATTGATCGACATCGCGGCATCGGCGGCTTCGGTTTTAGCAACGCCAATCCAAATGCCCGGCAGCATGATTAAGATGCAAAACATCTTGAACCATGGCCACTCGGGCTCGTTTCTCTTCGCGCGGAAATAAATCGGATGGTTCACAAACATAGCGTTCGGCATGCAATCGCGTCAGATTGGCAATCTGGTAGCATATTGTGTGTAGCAGCGATGAACAAATGACCCAATATTGCTTGACACCCCCGTAGGACAGGCCTTAGCTTTTTGCGATCTGCCTGGGTGAGGTTTTTCGGTTAAAATGCGTCGTCGCACCCTTCGCCTCTCACCTGCAAGCAGGGCAGAACGTTCATGAGCGTGATGATCGAAGTACAGAATCTCAGCAAGTGTTATCACGTTTACGCCGCCCCGGTGGATCGCGTGAAGCAGGCCATCTCCCTCGGGAAAAAGAGATATTATCGCGAGTTTTGGGCGCTGCGTGATATCTCATTCTCGATCCAGCGAGGCGAAACGGTCGGCATTGTCGGCGCCAACGGTTCGGGAAAATCCACACTCCTGCAACTCATCACCGGGGTGCTGACGCCCACTGCCGGCGACGTTCATTTGAACGGCAAAGTGGCGGCATTGCTTGAGCTTGGCGCGGGATTCAATCCTGAATTAACCGGGCGGCAAAATATATCCATCAATGCCGCGATCCTTGGGATTCAGCATCGGGCGTTTGATGAGTTGTTTGAGCGGACACTGGCGTTTGCCGGGATTGGGCTCTTCATTGATAGTCCGGTGAAGACCTATTCCTCCGGTATGAGCGTGCGTCTGGCATTCGCTCTGCAAATGTCGTTGCCCAAGGAAATCCTCATTGTAGATGAGGCGCTCGCTGTGGGCGATGAACTATTCCAGCGAAAATGCTTCGCGGCCCTCGATGAATTCCGCGCCGCCGGTGGCACCACGCTTTTCGTCTCTCATTCCTCGGTCATGGTAAAGGAACTGTGTGATCGCGCCATCTTCCTCGATGCGGGGCACTTGATCCAGGCCGGTGACTGTACCGCGGTGGTGGAGAATTATCATAAATTCCTGTTCATGCGTGAGCCGCAACGATCGGAGTTTCGTGAGAGTCTCCGCCAAAGCTTAGTTCCGGTGGCCGCCGCCGCGGAATTACCGGCGCCCGTTAGGGCTGCTCCCGAACTAAGGGAACATGCTGATGGGGATTTTGATCCGCATCTCAAGCCGCAGAGTCAGGTCATCTATCCTTCGCAGGGCGCGGAGATATCCCATGCGCGCATGGAGACGCCTGACGGACGTCAGGTGAATGTCCTGGTGCCGCATTTTCGATATCGCTTTTGCTATGACGTCGTTTTTCACGAACATTGCAGTCACGTATTGTTTGGAATGGTGATCAAGAACGCGACGGGGACCGAATTGGGCGGGACGGCGCACGCTGCTCCAGGGCAGGGCGAGCGGAATGTGATAGCCGGTTCGGTTTACAAGCTCGCCTTTGAGTTCACGGCCTCTCTACTCACGGGGACGTTTTATCTGAACTGCGGCGTCACCGGCTCGCGCGGCGATTATCATGGATTTCTTGCTCGAGATGTCGATGTGCTGGTGGTGCAGATTCGCCAATCCGCCGACAGGCAGGTTACAGGATTCATCGATTTTGATTTTTCCCCCAAGGCGGTGCGCGAGTCCGTCGCGGCGCTCGGAGCCGGGGCGGCCGCTTCCACCTCTTTTCCGGCTTAATTCATGGCTGATACTGCAAAGACCTGTTTTCTAATAGTCGGCTTGCCTCGCAGCGGCACTTCGTCCATCGCCCAATTCCTTGATCATCTGGGCGTATATTTCGGCGACCCCTCTCATTTTCTCGACACGTCGAAACTCAAGCACAATCCGGTCTTCTACGAGCTGCAATGGATCAACAACTTCAATGACCAGGTGATTGGCGTCTGGGGTTGCACCTATGTCGATGATGACGTGATGCCCGTCGAGACCGATTTTGACCGCCCGGAAATCGAGTCGCTTCGACTCGAGCTCCGCAAAAAACTCCTGGAGGAATTTGGCGATCGCCCCACGATGGGAGTCAAGGATCCTCGCATTTGCTTTACGTTTCCCTTATGGCGAGACGTGCTGACGGATCTGGGATATGAGATCAAGACGGTGCTGGCGCTTCGTACTCCCTCGGCGATCATCAAATCAAATCGCGCATTGATGCTGGGACGGTTGAGCCGTTGGCAGCGATTTTATGCTCGCCATCTTCTGGCGGTGCGCTATTTTACTCGAGACGTTCCGGTCTGCCGATTCGATTATGACATGCTGATGCAGGATCCCTTGAACTATGGGCAGGAAAAGGCTGCGGAGCTTGAGTTGGCAATCACCGACGCGGCCCAGGCGACGCGCCATTTGTCTCGCGAACATTATCATCATCAGCCGGATGAAGCCGGCACCGGGGATCCCTGGGTCGATCGGATCGATTCCGAATTGCGAGCCGGGCGGCTGGACCCAAACGAATACCTGAAATTTCGCAGTATGGCGTTGCTTTTTATAGGAGATTTGCGCGAGCAAGATCGGGACATCCGGAAGGCATTGTCAATCAAGGATTCATATATTCACACCGTCGAAACCTGGAACAAGGAAGCCGCGGAAGTGCTTGCCGCCAAGGACCAGCACGCCGCCAACCTTGATGCGTTGATTCAACATTCAGCCATGCAAATCCAACAACTTCAAGACGAACAGGTTCGTTTGCAGGCCGATCTGAAGCAAAATCGAGACGAGCTGGACCGTCGTCAGGAGCGCGTGGATTCGCTCACCGCGGAACTGGGCGCGATC
Organism: Phycisphaerales bacterium; assembly: GCA_003153655.1. Lineage (GTDB taxonomy): Bacteria > Planctomycetota > Phycisphaerae > Tepidisphaerales > Tepidisphaeraceae > PALSA-1353. Next base: position 21,931 of record PMAK01000294.1, on the reverse strand, counting down.
AGCGTAAAGCATGCGGAGATTGAGCGACAGTGCGCCGCGCTCACGCAACAGTTGAATAATTTGCAGGGCCGCCGTCTGGTGCGTCTGATGCATTTGCTGGATCGTGTGGGAAGGGGCCGTTCCGAGCCCGCCGCGCCATGAAACTGCAACACAGCCCCCATTTGAGACCATTGAGTCGGACGCTATGGGAGAGCGTCGATGACAATCCGTGGTTTGTTTTTACCGGTCCATTTCGTCCGGGGCGTTATGTTGTTTCGTTTGTCGGACGAGCCGTGGATGGGACGTCGCCGAGCGCGATGAAGTTATATTTCGCGGATCAGGCAGGCCAGTTCTGTGAGAGCGAAGTCATCGCGATGCACTCCCTCACCGTCAGCTCGCATCCGGTGCCGCACGCCCTGACGTTTGATCTGCCGCGACATACGCCTTCGATTCGCTTCGACCCCACCGAAGTCGTCGGCCGGTTTGAGTTGGGCCGGCTGACCATCAAGCGTCTGCCGATAGTCATTCGTGCTGCCCGCATATCTGCAGCGTTGGTTTCGCAAATGGCGCGTTCTCCACGGCGATTCGCCAATATGGTCGCGCGCTATGCCGAAGGGTACGAGCCGGGAAACGACGTTGCGGCGCCTCCGGTCTCTGTTGGCGTGTCCTTGCCGGACGTCGCGCCCATGAACCTCCGCCCAGTGCCTGGGTGCGAACCGCGCCTCAATGTTTTGATTCCCGGTCTGGTCATGCGGGCAATGTCCGGCGGCCCGAATACCGCCTTCAACCTCACCTATCGCCTCGCCCGCCAAGGCGTGCCCATCCGCTATATTTCCACCGACGTCGAAATGGATCGAGATGTCGATGTCTTGTGGCAACATTTTTCCAAAGTCTCCGGCGTTGATCGACGGCTCGCCAATGTCGAGCTAGTCAGCGCTCATAACCGCGGTGTTCCCACCGAAATCGGTGATGCCGACGTCTTTTTCGGGACCGCCTGGTGGACTGTGCAGATGATCAAAGAGGTGATGCCGCGTATGCGCACAAGACAATTCATCTACATGATCCAGGACTTTGAGCCGGGCTTGTATGCTTGGTCAACGCGTTACGCCCTGGCGATGGAAACCTACTCGATGGATTTCTTCGGCATCATCAACTCACGTACTCTGTCCGATTATCTGTTCAACCAAAAGGTGGGCCGATTCGCCGATCCAACGTTTGCGCAAAAGTGCCTGACCTTCGATCCAGCGCTCGATCGCCGGTTTTTCTTTCCGGAGCTGGCCAGCAATGGCGGCAAAAGACGGCTGCTTTTTTATGCCCGGCCCGCTGCTCCGCGGAACCTCTACGAATTGGGCATCATGGCATTGCGTCAGGCAGTGGCGCGCGGTGCGTTCGGGGCCGATGAATGGGAATTACTTTTCATTGGCGAAAGTATTCCGCCGATTCAACTCGGCAACAATGTCGTCATTCACCAGGCGCCATGGAGTAGCTATGAGGATTACGCCCGGCTTCTTCGTTCTTCGGCGGTCGGTTTGTCCTTGATGCTATCTCCGCATCCGAGTTATCCGCCGCTCGAAATGGGTATTTGCGGAATGCTTTCAGTGACATCAACGTTCTCGGTGAAGTCCGCAGAAGTGTTGCGCCAGTATTGCCCCAACATCATTGCCGTGCCGCCGCGTCTGGAAGCGGTGGTCGAGGGACTGATGGAGGCGTGCATGCAAAGCGGCAATATCGAATCACGGCGGCGCAACGCGGTGAGCAGCTTGCCATCCACCTGGGATGAGGTGTTCGAGCCAATGATTCCAACCATTGTCGAGTTTTGGCGCCGATGCGCCGCCACGGCGCATCGGTGATCCGCGCGTTGAAGACAGATCGTTCGCCGGATATTCTGCGCCCAATGGAAGAAGCTTTTTCGGTGTTTGGTTTCGACATTCCGGTGCGGCTGATGAATTTGACGGGCGGGGGTCCGGATACCTTCGAGGTTCTTAGTCATCATCATATCGACGTTCTCCAAAAATACATGGGCCTTGGATCCTCTCATGCCGTGCTCGAAATCGGCTGCGGCATTGGGCGCGACGCCATCCCATTGTTGCAAATTCTGGGACCCTCCGGTCGCTATTGGGGCGTTGATATAATCAAGGATTCCATTGATTGGTGCCAGGCGAACATCACTGCGCGAAATCCCAGGTTTGAATTCATTCATTACAACGTAAAAGACCAACTGCACAATCCCGGCGGCAGCACAAAGACCACAAGCATTCGGCTGCCGATCGCTGACGGGTCGGTCGACACGATCATCCTCTGGTCTGTCTTCACGCACATGTTCGAACGGGATATTGTTCACTACCTCAAGGAATTTCGAAGGGTGCTCAAAAAACATGGGCGCGTTTACGTCACATGGTTTATTGTCAACGACGGCGTGCTTGAATCCGCTCGCAAGACCAACCTCACCCCCTTTGATCTGCGGTTTGAGCACCTTGCCAGCCCGGGCTGTTATGTCAACGACCCAATCCATCCGGCCGGAGCGGTGGCATACGATGAACGCAATGTTCAAGAAATGATAAAGAAATCAGGATTGGAATTGTCCGGCGAAATACTTCGAGGGAGTTGGTCCGGATTTTGGTCCGATTGCCACGGCGGGCAGGACGCAACCATCCTCGCGCTACCCAGTCGATCCCATCAAGTGGCAGGTTTCCAGATGCGGAGCCTCGCAAAGCGCTGTATTTACCGCGCACGCCAGAGTTCAACATTGCGTCGCATCGCATCGCTTCCCATTTTTTCGGGCGTGACAAATGCGGTTTGCCGCCGAATCCTGCCGCCCCCGGGAGACTATCCTCAATGGATCGCTGAGCGGCTGCTGATCCGTCGGGACATATATCCGAAGTGGGGCGAAAAGGGATTGCTCTCTTTCCTCACTACCGCATGGAACACGCCAGTCCAGTATCTGGATGAAGCTGCTCAGAGTCTTTTGGTTCAGCAAACGGTTGGTGATTTTGAGTGGGTCATTCTGGATAATGGTTCGACAGATGCGGGAACCCGACAATACCTGCGCGATCGCATCGCGCCCGATCCGCGCGTGAAGTTCAGCCGGGTCGAGCGGAACCTGGGGATCATCGGAGGGATGCGGCACGTGCTGGAGCAGGCCAGCGGGCGATATGTCGTTCCTTTCGATTCGGACGACACCATCCAGCCCGATTCGGTGGCGATTCTCACCGAATCCATCCGGCGCCACGGCTATCCCGCGGCGCTCTATTCAGATGAAGACAAGCTCGACGCCGAGAATTCGCCATGCTGGCCATATTTCAAGCCGGATTGGGATCCGGTGCTCTTTCTGAATTCCTGTTATATCGCTCACATGGGCTGCGTTGATCGCAAGAAGGCCCTTGAATTGTCGGTCTACACCGACGAGACGTGCGATGGATCGCATGATTGGGATACATTCCTCCGATTCATGCTGGCTGGCCATCAGCCAATGCACATTCCGGAGATATTATACAGCTGGCGGATGCATCAGAATTCGACGGCGGGAAATATTCATTCCAAGGACTATATTTTTCGATCACATCGCAGCGTGCTGGGACGATTCCTGGGCACTCGCGCGAAGTGCGATCGTTACGAATTGAGATTGAGCCCTCTGTTCAATGGCACGCCCGACTGGTGGTATTTTCGTAAACCCGTGGAACCGGCGCCGCTGCTGACGCTCATGCTATCGCTCGATCCGCAGCGTACGGACAAGAGCCGTCACGCGGTATCCTGCCAATATCCGGGTCATAAAATTGAAATCGTCCATGCGCGCCAGCATCCGTGCGAAGCGCTTCCGTTCCTTGAAGGGCGAAGCGGTTTAGTTTGCGTCATGTTCGACGCCGTGCAAATCACCGAACCGCAATGGCCGTGGGAGGCCCTTGCGTTGACTGAACTGCATCCCGACACGGCGGTAATCGCGAGCCGCCTGGTGAACAATGCCAATTACATCATTGACGCATCGCGCGAACTGGGTTTCGCGGGATTGTATGGATGTCCTGATCGGGGCCGGCATGTAAACGATCCAGGATTTGTCGCGCAAATGTGGAAGCAGCACTCGGCGGGGGGCGCTTCGAGCCATTTTTGTGTTTTTGACGCGGCATTTTTGCGTCAGGTATTGATGGAGCACCGCGACATGCCGATCTCCTGGTTTTTCCTGGGCGCCTGGGCGGCTGTGAGCGCGATCAAATCCGGTCGGCGGATCGTTTATTCCCCATTTTTGACGGGGATCACTGATTTCGACGTCGATCCCGGCGTTAGTCAGGCGGAGATGGATTTGTTTCGTCAGATGAATGGGAAATATTTGCCGGATTCGCGCTACTATTCTCGTCATCTTGATCTTCGTGCCGGTCATGCGTATGAGGCGATGCCGGAAATTAACCGGGGATGACTTTTCTGCGATCGCGGCCGCAACACGGAACGCCCGTGGTTTGGGGCCAGTGCGCAGACGAATGAACGATGAGGGCATCTCAATGCAAGAAATTGATTTCTGATGAGGCTGGATAAAACGATCTTTCGTCGTCTTTGCTCAATTGCGCGCGGGAAACAGCGCGGCCAGTCGCGGGGTGAAGCAACGCTCACGCCACCCGCGGATTATGCGAGTTGGCTGCGCGAGCGTATCTCGCAACGAAATGCACTATATCCGCATCGCGCGGAGGCCGGACAATTTTCGCTTATTACTTGTCTTTACGAACGGAGCCCAGCCGATGCGTTTAGGGAGGCGGCTGATTCAGTTCTTCAACAGACCTCTTCGCGCTTTCAATGGGTGATTCTCGCCCAGGGGCCGATCGGCCTCGATCTGAACGTGCAGCTCAATCGTATCTCGAATGACTCTCGAATAACTCTTCTGCGTCATTCCATCAACAGCGGCATCATTCCCGGCATGCGGCAATGCGTGGAAAAGGCCTCCGGACAATATATCGTTCCGCTTGATGGCGATGATTTGCTGATGCCCGATACGCTTAGCATTGTCGCGAGCCGTCTGCGCGATAACAAAGCTGCACTGCTCTATTCAGATGAGGACCATTTAGTTGCTGGTGAACCTAAATATCCGGTTCTGCGTCCCGATTGGGATCCCATCCTGAACCTTTCCTGCTCATATATTTTCCATCTAATGGCGTTCGATCGGAGAATTGGACTGGATCTCGGAGTTTTTTCCGATCCAGCAGCTAACTGGTGCCAGGATTGGGACACGGTCTGCCGATTTGTCGGTGGCGGGTACATCCCAACGCACATCCCGGAAGTGCTTTATCACTGGCGGACACACAAAGCGTCGCAGACCAATAAGGCCGATCCGCATGAGGGTTCGCTGCAATCACAACGGCATTTGCTTGAGCGTTTTCTTTTTACGCGATCCGACGGACATTTATTCGATATCANNAGCCATTTCCAATCTTTCGAGGCGCTCAGGAATGGTGGCTCGCCCGCAGGCATATCGAACCCGTATCTTTCGATCTGGCGGTGACGGCAAACCAAGTCCCGGCACGCCTCCCAGCGCATGACGGCGAGAGTTATCCATTCAAAAGTTGCGCTGAAGCCAGCAGCGTTGAATCGCTCGCTGCCATCGTCGCGAATTCAACTTCATCACTCATCGCCGTCATTCGTGGGGATTTGACCGCTATTGACGAGGAATGGCCGTGGGAAGCGCAAGGGCTCTTCGCCCTGCATCCGGACATGAGTCTGCTGGCAGGTCGAATCCTTGATCCCAGCGGGAACGTGCTGGGAGGGCCGGAGCAAATTGATGCTGAGGGAAAATCTTCCTGTCCTTATCGCGGAATAGCTTGGCAAACTCCGGGAGAAATGGCTTTTGCGCTCAAGCCGCATACAGTGAACTCTCCGAACTCCGCATTCTTCATTGCTCGCACGGAGTTTTTGCGGACCGCGCTTTCGAAATTCCCACGCGAAGCGACCCTCGAATTCATCGGGCCGTGGTTGGCGATGTTGGCTCATCGCCAGGGACATCGGGTCGGCTATTCGCCTCTGATCGCGGCCGACGCGATGGCGGGATTCGACTGTGTTATGAACCCATCCGATCGGGAACGCCTCGCATATCTTGCGTTCCAAAATAAGTAGAGAAAAAATCCTTGGTTCACATCCGGATCGATCGTGATTGCACTCGCCTGCTTTTGAAGAATAGGGGACGTCTGACCGAATCACCTCACGTCTTCGGCCTGCATAATTATCGCTGAAAACAGGCTGTTTTTGCGGATATTGTCGTCCGATCATCGTCGTCCTAGCCGTTTTCGGCCAGATCGGCATGCCCCTTCCCCCCGCTCATCCCAACAAGCTCACGGCCTTCTTCACGTTGTACACCGCCGTGGTCATCACAAAATCAAAATCGTTCCGCCGCATCCCGCGATACCGACAACTCCGAAAGTGCATCAGCTTTTTCATCCACGCGAACGGATGCTCGCCCACCGCGCGAATCCGCGAGACGACTCGGTTGAACTTCTTCTTCCACCCCGACAGTTCCTTCTCGCCGCGCGCTCGCCTGTAGATGATGCCCGTCGCCACCCCACGCGATTCCACCCGCTCACGCCGATCCCGGTCGCTGTAGGCGTTGTCGGCCAGCACCGCACGCGTTTCCTCCTCGACCAACGCGTCGATGTACTGGCTGTCGTGGTCTTTGGCGGTGGACGTGATCACGTCGGTGATGATCCCGCTGCAATCGGTGGCCGCGTGCAGCTTGTAGCCGGGGTACGTCTTGCCCTGTTTCTTCGTGAAGCTGGCCTGCGGATCCCGCGTCGTGACCGGGTTGCCGTCATCATCCTTCTGGCACGTCTTGCGGCCCCGCGCCTGCGGGACCCGCGCCTGCGGGAGGAGGGTCGCGTCGACGATCGTGCCTTCCTTGAGCAACAGGCCCTGCTTATCGATGGCCTTGAGGATCGTATCGAAGATCACCGTGTCGAGATTCGCTTCCCGCAGCCGGACGCGGAACTTCACGAAGGTCGTTTCATCCGGCGTTTTGTCCGCCTGCGCCAGCCCGACGAACCGGCGAAAGCTGACGCGGTCGAGCAATTGTTCTTCGATCTGCGGATCGGACAGGCCGTAGAGTTTTTGCAGGAACAGGGCCTTGATCATGACCACCGGATCGATCGGCCGCTGGCCCGGCCGGGACGGATCGTCGATGAACTTTGCATACTCCGGCAGCTTGCGGATCGGCGCGACCAGCGCCGTCCACGGCACGAAGGCGTCGATCTTGCCCAGCGTCGCCGCCGTGCGCGGGCCGCCGAGTTTTACGACAGCCAAATCGGTGAAGGTTTGTTGTCCGTGGGAACGCTGTTGCATGCGACCTCCGTGTCTTGGTAAGGGTATTTTATTATTTGCGATGTCCAGGGGGTTCGTTCAAAGGTCCCATAGAAATGATTACTGGTGTGAGGCATCTCACTCTATCTTTCTATCTTTTCTGGCGCCAAAGAAATGCCATGACTGTCTATAAAGACCCGGAAAATCCAACCCGATAGATGGACTGAATTGATTCTTCGTCCTCGGCGTGAAAGGCATAAAGGCCTTCCGAAATTCACGCGGAACGATGAGATCAATTCGCGTATCACTAGATCGAATCGGTGGGTTTGATTGAACGGCAGCGTCTGATGAACAGTAGCGTGCAACTTCTTGTATTCGGACTGAATGATCGGCGATACGCTTTGCATCTTGCCCAGGTGGAGCGTGTCGTTCGCGCCGTGGATACGACACCTCTTCCTCACGCCCCGGCAATTGTGTGTGGCGCGATCGATCTTCACGGAAATATTGTGCCTGTCCTGAGCATGCGCAAAAGGCTTGGATTTGTCGATCGCCAAATCACGCCGGACGATCATTTCGTCATCGCTCGCACATCGCGTCAGAGTGTTGCACTCGTCGTGGACTCAGCCATCGGAGTGATTGAACATGACGCGGAGGATATTGTCTCCGCCCGCGATCTTCTTCGGCAACTGAAGCAGGTCGAAGGTCTCGTCCGGCTTAACGACGATCTGCTCCTCATTCACGATCTGGATCGCTTTTTATCCCTCGACGAGGAGCGGGATCTGGAACTATCTCTGATTGAAGCGGGGGGCCATGGAAACTGAAACCCCCGAGATACTGCTGTCGCGGATCAGCGAGTTCATAGCCCAGACCATGGGATGGGATTACCCGCCGTCTCGCCATGCGGATCTGCGGCGGGGGATCGCGGCGGCAGCAAAAGACCTTGGCTTTGAAAGCGCCGCGGATTGCGCGCATCGATGCCTCGCTGGCGCGCTGACGAGGCCACAGCTCGACCGTCTTGCAAGCCATCTGACGGTGGGGGAGACTTATTTCTTTCGGGAAAACAAGGCGTTTGAGAATCTTGCCGGCGACATATTGCCCAAGCTGGCCGCACGCGCGAATCGCGAATTGCGGATTTGGAGCGCCGGATGTTGCACAGGTGAAGAGCCGTATTCAATCGCCATCCTGCTTCGAGAACTGCTTCCTGATTGGCGGCAATGGAAAATCACCATCCTGGCGACGGACATCAACCAGCGATTTCTACGGAAAGCCGAAGCGGGATTATTCGGAGAATGGTCGTTCCGCAGTGCGCCAGTATGGCTCAAGGGCCGATATTTCCGCGTTCCATCGGAGGGGAGATTTGAAATTCTCCCGGAGATTGCGGAAATGGTGCGCTTTGCGCATTTAAATCTTGCCGTGGATGACTACTCATCGGTGCTGAATGAATTCGGGCCGATGGATGTGATCTTCTGCCGCAATGTTCTGATGTACTTCCAACCGTCGCAATCGCTAAAAGTCGTTGAAAGGCTATACCGCGCGCAGGCGGAAGGTGGTTGGTTGATCGTCGGCGCCAGTGAATTGTCCCACAATCTTTTTTCACCCTATTTTCCCGTAAATCTGAACGGCTCATTCCTGTATCAAAAAGAGAGCAACAGGCCATTGGCTACAGCGCCCGAGGCAATACCCGCTTCAGTTGCCCCACAGTTTGAAGAATCAATTTATGCTAACATTCCTTCGGTTGTGTTGGCGGAGGCCGAGCCAGCGCCCGGCGATTTTGCCAAAATACCTGAGCAGATCCCATCAGTTCCGCAAAACGAACCGCATGAATCAGCCGCGCTGAGCATCGAAGCGCGGTCGTTCGCCGATCAAGGAAATCTAACGGCCGCGCTCGGCTGCTGCGACCGTTGGATTGCGGCAGACAAGCTTAATCCCGCAAGTCATTATCTACGCTCAGTCGTTCTACAAGAGCAGGGCGTGATGCTTGAGGCCGTTCAATCGTTGCGGCGAGCGCTTTATCTCGATCCCGAACATGTCCTGGCCCACTTTGCGATGGGCAATCTCGCCCGCGGCCGCAATCAGTTTTTCGAATCGCGCAGGCATCTCTCTAATGCCCTCCGGCTGCTCAAAACTTTTTCCCCACAAACGGTTTTGCCGGAATCGGATGGTGTAACGGCCGGTCGATTGGCCGAGATCATCGGTTCTCTGACGGAAATGGAGGTCGAAGTATGACTGAGCAGACAACAATTCTCGCGTCGGCGAACCCGTCAGAAGCCGATTCCGCCAAAGAGATTTTAAAAACTCGCGCCCGCATCCTCGCGCGCCCGGCAAAACGTGATGACGACGGCCAAGGCGAGATACTGAACGTCATCGAGTTTCGCCTGGCGCAGGAGCGTTACGCGGTGGAGCAGAAATACGTGCGTGAGGTCCATCCACTACGGGAATTGACGCCAGTGCCATGCACACCCGGATTTGTGCTGGGAATGATCAACGTTCGCGGACAGATCCTGCCCGTGATCGACGTCAAAAAGTTTTTCGATTTGCCCGAGACGGGAATCACCGACCTGCACATGGTGATCATCGTCCATACCGAGGAGATGGAGCTTGGCATCCTCGCGGACGCAGTCACTGGCGTGCGATTGGTTCCGCAGGCCCTCTGCCAGCCATCTCTGCCCACATTGACGGGCATTCGCGCCCGTTATCTGAAGGGCGTGACCGATCAGCATATGGTGATCCTCGACGTGCCCAGCATTCTGAACGATCCAAAAACCATCGTGAATGAGGAAGTTGAAGAATGAACGGCACAGATCTCAAAATTCAAAACGGAGAATCAACCATGAGATGGACAGTTGGAACAAAAATCGGCGGGGGATTTGCGATGGCGCTGGCAATCCTCATTTTTATAGGCAGCGCTTCCTATCGGAGCACGAACAAACTTATGGATACCGCGGAGTGGGTGACGCACACGCACCTGGTCCTCGAAAGACTGAGCGGTCTGATCCAATGCCTGACGGATGCCGAGACCGGTCAGCGCGGATTCGTGATCACCGGAGATGAAATCTACCTTGAGCCATATCGCTCCGGCATCGCGGTAATCGATCAATATATGCGCGAGATCAGGAATTTGACGGTGGATAATCCGCACCAGCAGCAGCGAATGGACATCCTTGATCCGCTCGTCGCGCAAAGGATGAATTCCCTCAAGGAGGGGGTTGATGTCGAGAAGACAAAAGGACTGGAAGCCGCTCGCCAATGGGTCGGGACCGGGAAGGGGAAGAAGGAAATGGATGACGCCCGAAAGATCGTCGCCGATATGCGCGACGAGGAACTGGGCCTGCTGAAAATTCGAAACGAAGAAGCGAAAGCCAGCGCGGAAAATCTGGTGGTGACTATTGTCGCGGGCAGTCTTTCGGCTTTTGGAATTCTCTCTATAGCCGGCTTCTTCATCACGCGGAATATTTCCAAACCGCTGAAGCAAATCACGGCGATGGCTGAGCGAATCGCCGAGGGAGATCTGACCGTTGCCGCGCTAACGTCCCGGCGGCGCGACGAAGTCGGCATCTTGGCGCAAACCTTTACCCGCATGAGTCATTCGCTACGGGAAATGGCCGAGACCGCCGAGAAAATCGCCGATGGTGATCTTCAGGTAAACGTCAAGCCGCAATCTCCCAAAGACATGCTGGGTAACGCATTCGCCTCAATGATAGAGAACTTTCGAGGGCTGATGAGTCAGATCGCCGAGGGCGTGAATGTTCTAAGCACATCGGCGAGTCAGATTTCGTCGTCCACAACTCAACTGGCAACAACATCAGCCGAAGCGGCGACAGCGGTGAGTGAAACAACGGCAACCGTGGAAGAGGTTCGCCAAACCGCGCAACTTGCGAATCAAAAAGCAAAATCAGTCTCCGAAAATACGCAGAAAATGACGCAAATCTCTCAGTCAGGTACGAGGTCAACTGAAGAGACGATTGAAGGCATCAACATCATTCAGCAGCAGATGGAGTCGATCGGCGACACGATGGTTCGATTGAGCGATCAGAGCCAAACAATTGGCCGGATCGTTGCGACCGTAGAGGATCTTGCCGCGCAATCAAACCTGCTTGCGGTCAACGCATCGATTGAAGCCGCCAAGGCCGGAGAGCAGGGCAAAGGTTTTGCCGTCGTAGCACAGGAAGTAAAGAGCTTAGCGGAGCAATCCCAACAGGCGACAAACCAAGTCCGCAACATCCTGACCGATATTCGCAAGGCGACAAGCGCCGCTGTAATGGCAACCGAGCAGGGAAGCAAAGCAGTGGAAGCCGGCGTGAAGCGATCAAGTCAGGCAGGCCAATCGATCCAGATGCTTTCTGGCAGTGTGGTTGAAGCGGCCCAAGCCGCGACACAAATCGCCGCATCCAGCCAACAACAGTTGGTAGGCATGGACCAGGTTGCGCTGGCGATGGAGAGCATCAAGGAAGCCAGCACACAGAACATGGCCAGCGCCAAGCAACTGGAATCAGCAGCTCACAACCTCAAGGAACTTGGCCAAAAGCTCCAGCACACGGTCGCAAGATACAAAGTCTGATATTTGGAGAGTCAAAGATGAAGTGGACAGTTGGAACAAAGATCGGTGGTGGATTCGCACTGGCAATGGCGATCCTCCTTTTCATGGGCAGCGTATCCTATCGAAGTACGGCTAAGCTGAACGGCAATACGTGGTGGATGACCCATACCCACCAGGTGCTGGAAAATCTGGTTGGCGTAATCCAATCCCTGACCGATGCCGAAACCGGCCAGCGCGGATTCGTCATCACCGGGGATGAAACTTACCTCGAGCCATACCGCTCCGGCATCGTGGCTGTCGATCAATATATGCATGAGATCAGGAATCTGACGGTGGACAATCCGCATCAGCAGCAACGGATGGATATCCTTGAGCCGCTCGTCGCACAACGGATGAATTCGCTCAAGGAGGGGATTGATGTGCAAAAGACCAAGGGACCGGAAGCCGCTCATCAATGGGTCAAGACCGGCAAGGGGAAAAAAGAGATGGATGACGTCCGAAAGATCGTTGCCGAAATGCGGGACGAGGAACTCAGCTTGTTGAAAATCCGATCTGACGAAACCGAGGCCAGCGCGCAAACTACTGTGTTGATCATCGTCGCGGGAACGCTTTCGGCATTCGCCATCCTTTCCCTGATCAGCTTTATCGTCACACGAAATATTTCCCAACCGCTGAAGAGCATCACGGCCATTTCGCAACGCATCGCCACGGGAGACCTGACCGCACATGTCTCCGTGACCCGGCGACGGGATGAAGTGGGCCTTCTCGGCAACGCATTCGCATCGATGATAGAAAATCTGAGAGGTCTGATGAGCCAGATCGCCGAAGGCGTAAATATTCTGAGCGTATCGGCGAGCCAGATATCGTCATCCACAACGCAACTGGCAACGACATCAGCCCAGGCGGCGACGGCGGTGAGTGAAACGACAGCGACAGTGGAAGAGGTTCGACAAACCGCCCAACTCGCGAACCAGAAGGCAAAGTCAGTCTCAGAAAATTCGCAAAAAATGACGCAAATCTCCCAGGCGGGCACAAAATCCACTGAAGAAACGATCGAGGGTATTAATGTCATTCAGCAGCAGATGGATTCCATCGGCGACACGATGGTGCGATTGAGCGATCAAAGCCAAACGATTGGCCGGATCGTCGCGACTGTTGAAGATTTAGCAGCACAGTCCAATCTCCTGGCAGTGAACGCATCGATTGAAGCCGCCAAAGCTGGAGAGCAGGGCAAAGGCTTTGCTGTCGTAGCGCAAGAAGTAAAGAGTTTAGCGGAACAATCCCAGCAGGCGACAAATCAGGTGCGCAATATCCTGACCGACATTCGCAAGGCAACAAGTGCCGCGGTGATGGCGACCGAGCAGGGGAGCAAGGCGGTCGAAGCGGGTGTGAAGCGATCCGGCCAGGCTGGCCAGTCGATCCAGATGTTATCCGGAAGTGTGGTTGAGGCGGCACAAGCCGCAACGCAGATTGCGGCGTCCAGCCAGCAACAGTTGGTTGGCATGGATCAGGTTGCGCTTGCCATGGAGAGCATTAAAGAGTCCAGCACGCAAAACATGGCCAGCGCAAAACAACTTGAATCAGCAGCTCACAACCTGAAGGAGCTGGGTCAAAAGCTTCAGCACACAGTTGCAAGGTACAAAATTTAATTTCCAAAATACCCAAAGACTGGGGACACGATATGCCGGCACAAGATCAGGAATTCATCAAGAAGCTGCAAGTCACGTTTGCGATGGAAGCACAGGAGCACGTGCAGGTCATCTCCAATTTACTGTTGGATTTGGAGAAATCCTTGTCGCCGGCCCAGGAAATAACCGCGATTGAAAACATTTATCGAGAGGCTCACACCCTCAAAGGCGCGTCGCGGGCAGTTGATCTCTCCAGCATCGAAAAAATCTGCCAGGCTATGGAAAGTGTCTTCGCCGCGTGGAAACGTCAATCGGCCAGCCCATCGCGGCAGGCGTTCGACGCGTTGCACAGGACCCTCGACGCGATCAGGGAATTGCTGGCCTCCTTCACAAAAAAATCGGGACGTCCGGAAGGGCCCTGGCTCGCGGAATTAATCCATTCGTTGGATACGCTCCAATTGGCTGATACGCCGGAAATTTCCGCCGAGGCCGCCGATGGCGCAATTGTGAAAACGGAATCGGCTCCGAATATTGGTCCCGCTTCGACCGAACCACCCAATTTTAAAAAAGAAATCGCGCGCGAACCCGTTTTTGACGAAGCCAAACAATCCAACTCGGCTGTTCCGGAAACCGTGCGAATCTCCACGGCTAAATTGGATTCAAGGCTGCTTCAAGCGGAGGACATGTTGGCCGTCAAGGCCATGGCCACTTCGCATGTCGCACAACTTCGTGAAATAGCTTCTTCATTTGAGCAGTGGGGAAAGGAATGGGATAAATTGGCCGTGGACCTCCGCGTCATGCGGCGCGAATCTGAAGCGCCCGCGGCCACCAATCGTTCCCCTTCGCGCGGCGGCGTGCTCCTTCATTTCCTGGATTGGAACGTCGATTTCGTGCGTTCGCTCGAAAGTAAGCTGAATGCCGCCGTCACCAAGGCACAGCAAGACCGCATCGGCGTCGGCAAGCGGGTGGATGATCTTCTGGAAGATTCCAAGAAGTTGCTGATGCTGCCGTTCTCAACCATCGCGGACATGTTTCCCAAGATCGTGCGCGATCTGTGCTCAGATCAGGGAAAAGAGGCTGACCTGCTAATCCAAGGCAGCGGCGTTGCGATGGACAAGCGCATCCTGGAGGAGATGAAGGATGCGATGATTCATATTCTGCGCAATTGCGTCGATCACGGCGTCGAAAAGCCTAACGAGCGAACACGGCTGAGCAAACCAGCGCGCGCCGCCATCACAATCGCAGTTCGTCAGTTGAACGGCAGCAAAGTTGAAATCCGGGTTTCCGACGATGGGTCTGGCGTGAATGTGGAAAACGTCAAGAAATCAGCCGTCAATCGCGGAATTCTGGCCGCCAGTGATGCGCAAAACATCAATGACCAGGACGCGGCCTCTCTGATATTCCATTCCGGAGTTTCGACCAGCCCGATGATCACGGAAATATCCGGGCGCGGGCTGGGGATGGCCATCGTGCGTGCAAAGGCCGAGAAATTGGGCGGCCATGTGACAGTTGAGAGCGACCGCAACGCGGGAACTACTTTGCGGATCACGCTGCCGCTGACGCTTGCGACGTTTCGCGGAATCGTTGTTTCTGCTGCCGGGCAAATGTTCGTGGTTCCAACGACGAACATTGAGCGTGTACTGCGCGTGAAGGCTTCGGAAATAAAATCGGTGGAGAACCGCGAAACCATTTCCGTAAATGGGCAGGCGGTTTCGCTGGCTCGAATGGAAGCTGTGCTGGAACTTTCCCCTCGATCTGCCGGGGGAGATGATTCAATGGTGAAGCCGGTGATCGTGCTGAATTCGGGCCAGCAGCGGGTGGCGTTCGCCGTGGACGAAGTGTTGCGGGAGGAAGAGGTATTGGTCAAGCCCTTCCGTAAGCCGCTGGCGCGGGTACGCAATGTTTCGGGGGCGACAGTGCTCGGATCGGGCAAGGCTGTTCCGGTGCTGAATGTTGCCGACTTAGTGAAATCAGCGCGCAAGCATGGCCTCGCGCCTACTGCAATAGTTGTCCCAAAGAAACATATGGCAGCACCGTCCAAAAAAGTGTTGGTGGTTGAGGATTCAATCACCTCCAGAATGTTGCTCAAAGGTATTTTGGAGACGGCCAACTATCAGGTGAAAACCGCGGTGGACGGGATAGAGGCATTCACCGCATTGCGGGAAGAAAAATTCGATCTGGTCGTATCGGATGTCGAGATGCCCCGCATGAACGGCGTGGATTTAACCGCGAAAATCCGAGCCGACAAAGGCTTGGCCGAACTTCCCGTCGTGCTGGTGACGGCGCTGGAATCACGGCAGGAGCGTGAGCGCGGAATCGATGTCGGAGCCAGCGCCTACATCATCAAGAGTAGTTTCGACCAGAGCAATCTGCTTGAAGTCGTTCGCAGGCTTATTTGATCCGCGGGAGAAAAATGGATCGACAAAAGATCAAACTACTGGTGGTGGAGCAATCGAGCGCGCTACGGATGTTGCTGGTCAATATCCTAGCTTCCGAGCCGCGGATTCAGATCATCGGGAACGCTCAATCCGGCCAGGACGCACTGAATTTCCTTTCGCGCGAAGTGCCGGATGTGATCCTGATGGACATCGGACTGTCGGAGCTGGACGCGTTTGAAACCACACGCCGGATCATGGAGACGCATCCGGTTCCGATCGTGATATGCGGCAGCAGCGATAATCCGCGCGAAACGATTGGGACACTTCGTTCCATGGAAGCGGGCGCCGTTGCATGGGTGGACAAACCCATTGGCAAATCCGGAAGCGCATTCAACGCGGCGGCCGCGGACATGGTGCAGACCATAAAACTGATGTCGGAAGTGATCGTGGTCCGACGCTGGCCGCCGGGGCGACACAAGAAAGCACTTACGGGGGCCATCGCCAAGCCATCTGTACGCCGATTGGCGGGTGGCATTGAAATCATCGGCATCGGCGCCTCCACGGGTGGCCCACCCGTGTTGCAGAGCATTCTCGCAGGGCTGCCTAAAGACTTCTCAGTGCCGGTACTAATCGTTCAGCATATTTCCCGGGGTTTTCTCGCCGGCATGGCTGAGTGGCTCGATCAGACCACCGCGATCAGGGTTCACGTGGCCGCGCATGGGATGAGTCCGTTGCCTGGGCATGTTTACCTCGCCCCCGATGAACTGCACATGGCGATGAGCGACGGACGAATCTCACTCTGCGCGACGGAGACCGAATATGGATCGCGACCATCGGTTGCGCATTTATTTCGTTCGCTGGCGGACTATGGAACTGGCGCTATCGGGGTGATTCTTACGGGAATGGGCAAGGATGGCGCGCGGGAGTTGGGCCGCATGAAGGCGCTCGGCGCCTTCACCATCGCGCAAGATCGGGAAACATCGGTTGTTCATGGCATGGCGGGCGAAGCTATTTCGCTAGGTGCGGCAAGTTGCGTGTTGCCGGCGGACAAAATTGCGGCCGCATTGGTGGATGCCGTCAATTCACATTTACCGCTCGTGGGAGCAAACTAAAATGATTCCCGACCGAAAAAATCCCGTGAATATCCTGATTGCCGAGGACAGCCCAACCCAGGCCGAGCTGCTGAAGCATACGCTGGAGCGTCATGGCTACCGCGCGACCATCGCGGTCAACGGGCGGCAGGCGATCGATTCGGCGCGAGCACACAAGCCGACGCTCCTGATCAGCGATGTATTGATGCCGGAAATGGACGGCTACGAGCTTTGCCGGCAAATCAAGGCCGATCCTGACTTGAAAAACGTGCCGGTGATTCTGCTGACGACGTTGGCTGACCCACAGGATGTGATTCATGGACTGGAGTGCCGGGCCGACAATTTCATCATCAAGCCATACGACGAACGGCATCTTCTTGCGCGGATTCAGTTCATGCTGATCAATTCCGAGATCCGCGAAACCAATCATACGGCGATCGGCGTGGAGGTGTTCTTCAATGGCCAAAAGCATTTCATTACCGCTGACCGTTTGAATATTCTGAATCTGCTGCTCTCGACATATGAAACGGCTGTCATGCGCAATCAGGAATTAGTCCGGGCACGCGACGATTTACATGCGGCCAACCGCGCTAAAAGCGATTTTCTGGCGAACATGAGCCACGAAATCCGCACCCCAATGACCGCGATTCTTGGTTACGCGGACATGCTTTTGGACACGGAAACATCTGCGACGGATCGGATAGAACACGTGCGCGTGATCCGACATCACGGAGAGCACCTGCTGACGATTTTGAATGACATCCTGGATTTTTCAAAAATCGAGGCAGGCAAGCTATCGGTTGAGAATATCGATGTTGATCCACGTCAGATCGTGGGGGACGTATTGTCGCTCATGCGCGTTCGCGCGCTGGAGAAAAAACTGAAGCTGTTCGTTACCTACGCCACCGCGATTCCGCGGACAATCAAGAGCGATCCGACGCGTTTGCGCCAGATCCTGATCAACCTGGTGGGCAATTCCATCAAGTTCACAGAGTCTGGAACAGTGCAGCTGGTGTTGGGTCTCACGAATGACACCGCAGAGCAGTCGCGGCTTGAAATCTCCGTGGTGGATACGGGCATTGGGATGACGCCGGAACAGTCGAAAAATATCTTTATACCGTTTCAGCAGGCTGATACATCGACAACACGGCGATTTGGCGGAACCGGGTTGGGACTCACGATTTGCCGGCGGCTGGCGGCGATGCTGGGAGGTGACATCACGCTGCAAACTCAAGCGGGCAAGGGGAGTTGCTTCAGCGTAACGATCAGCACCGGGGATCTGAACGGCGTGCCGCTGCTGCAAGGGGAATATGAGGCAATCAAACCGCAGGAAGCAGTTGCGGATGCGCCGTCGTCCGTGCAGCTTTGCGGCCGCGTACTTTTGGCGGAGGATGGAATTCACAATCAGCGAGCGATCAGTTTCTATCTGAAGAAAGCCGGAATCGAGGTCGCGGTTGCCATCAACGGACGCATTGCCTGCGATATGGCGATGGAAGCCCTGGCGTTGGTCAAACCCTTTGATGTAATTCTAATGGATATGCAGATGCCGGAAATGGATGGGTATGAGGCTGCCACGTCTCTGCGGCAGCAGGGATACGCGGGGCCGATCATTGCACTGACTGCTCACGCGATGTCGCACGATCGAGAGCGATGCATGAAAGCGGGATGCACGGACTATCTGTCCAAGCCAATTGATCGAAAGCAGTTGATCGCAACATTGGGCGTATATTTGACTCAAGCGCCGCTAGCAACCGGAGGAAACATGCTGCGCAGCACGGCGACCGATGACGAGGAATTTACGCGCGATTTTCTTCCGGGTTTTATTGCCGACTTGCCGACGAAGGCGAGCCAGATGGCCGCTTTGTTGGACCAAAATAATCTTGAGGAACTGGCCCAGGTGGCTCATCAACTCAAGGGAGCAGCGGGGGTCTATGGATTTATGCCCGTCACCGAGGCCGCGCGGCACGTGGAGGCCGCCGTCATGCACGCGGAGCCGCTCGACGACGTGACGATGCAACTGAATTCGTTGATTGGCTTGATCCGCCGGGTGGAAGGATACGACGCATCGAAGGAGAATCCAGTGAAAAATACCGGAAGCGTTTGAGCTACATTCACGGTGGGCAGGTGGAATTCATGATTTCCATCACCTCTTGTTTTGTGCGGGCGTGGACCCAGGCAAAGTAAAAGCGGCGGGGCAACATTGGGTTCAACCGCCCGGCGTACTTCTGATCGAATCGACGCGCGTAGTTTTGCCAATTTTGATCCTGCGATCCCCACGATCCATGGATGATATGAATGTCATTGGCGATTCCCAGGCGAAACCCGGCCAGGTGGGCCGCGAATGAAAAATCCAGATCGTAGTGATGAAATCCGTCGAACGTCTGGGCATCAAACGGAATCTTTTCGACGACTGCGCGGCGCGCGGCAAAGAAAAGACCATCCATCGCGTGAATTCCGCCGACGGAGCGAGCCGGCGCGCCAAAGATACGCACAACGAATCCCTGCTGCGGATGACTTTGCGCAATCTGGCCGAAAATGTATGGAGGTCCGGCGGCGACCCATTCACCGCGGATCAGGCGATTCGTGCCTGCCACGCCAACGAGATCGTATTGGCCCAGATGTTCCTTAAGTCGAGCGGCAAAGTCATGATTGAGAATCTCGATGTCGTCGTGACAGAAGATTAGATTTTCGCCACGGCTCCGTTCGATCCCGCGCGCGTATCCCTCGCAAATTGAACGGGCATCGGCAATGCGGATGATCTCATGCGGCTCATTCTTGAGCAGATCCGCGAAATTCGCCGACACCGCTGCGAAGCGGACGTCATCGACGGAGCAAATGATGATGGAAATCATGATGGAGCGAATGGAGTCTAATGCGAATCAGATGAGGCGGCCAGTGATGGCCGGACTTTATACCCGCGTTGCGAAAACGGTTGGGGCGGGATGAAGGGTTTGGTCGGCAACCACAGTGCGAAAGCCGCGATTTTCAAGGGCGGATCGCACATCGGAAAGAACGTCGCCCGGCCCCGGATGGGTTTCGACGATGAGCTGATGGATGAAGGGCCAATGTTCTTCTCGCACGCCGCGGAGGACGTCGCGTTCGGCGCCTTCGACGTCGATCTTGAGCAGGTCAATACGCTGAAGCTGGTTTTCATCAATGATCTGGGAAAGCGTTTTGAGCGGACATTTGATTCGGCGCTTTTTGGCGTGGAATTTTACGAGCCCGTTCGCAACCCTACGGCGGGCGAAGCTGGGCAAAGCTGCCAGTGACCAGCGGAGTGGGGCATTCGGAACCTGCTTGAACGTTTGGAGCATAAACCCAAGTTCACGCTCGCGGCTCTGTGGGGAAGTGTCGGCAGGAGATTGTTCCGGAAACATCGTTGAGCGGGCGGTGACGTTTCGCAGAAATGTGAACGTCGCCTCGCCGGCCCGATCGGACAACCCGCAGCAAAACAGGCGCACGTCGTGGCCTTTGAACGACGGCGTGTTTTGACTCAAGGCGCTAAAAATCCGCGGAATCGGCTCAAAGGCGTACAGCGTGCAATTCGCGGCGCGACGGCTTACATAAAGCAGGAACAGGCCGATGTTGGCTCCGACATCCAGAATGATATCGCCGTCGCTGATCTTAATCCGCGAACTTTCATAGGCGCCGGAATTGAAAATCTCCTTGTAGCAAAAGAGCATTTCCATCTTGTTGATGCAATGAAAGGGCGTTCCATCCGGTAGCTTGCCCAGGGTTGTTTGTCGGCCCATGACGGTCACCTCGCCTCGTGGTCAAAGCAGGGGAAATCTTTTGTAATGGCGAACCTGCGTTTCTGAAACGGATTCATTCTTAACCGGTCTACTGCACGATCTGTATAAGCTTATTATCTTCCAATGAGAATTGCCTGTTGATATGCCATTCCGGCGGAAGGTTGGCAACCTTTACCTGAACGGGTTCAAATATCCAGAAATAAGTATACTTCGAAAGCGGCTGAGAAAGATTTTTCCAATCGTCCGCTTTGGGATTCGCTATCAGGACGACGGGATTTTTCCATTCCCCGCGGTGCATTCAGCCGCGCAGGATCCATTTCAGAACCGCGGCATAGTTGGCGCCTTTGCCTTGCATCAGGATGCCTATTCTGAAAATTCGACCGGCGGCCCAGATGAAGATGATTGTCGCCGTCAGGGTCGATAGGGCGGCGAGGATCGGTTGCCAGACGGGGACGCCGGGGGGAATTGTCACTCGCATGACCATGATGGTCGGGGCCGACATTGGAAAGAAAGACATAACCATGCCGACCGTGCCGGACGGATTTTGGAGGACTGGGCCGAGGACGAACATCGGGAGGGCGATGAAGAGCATGACCGGCATGATGAAGCTTTGAATTTCCTTGATGTTGGAGCAGGCTGCGCCGGCGGCGGCGAAGAGGGAGCCATACATGAAGGTGCCGATGATCGTGAAAAAGAAAAACCAGGCGATCGACTCCGCGGAAACGTAGCGGGACATTTCAAATGAATAGGCGAGATAATATGCGCCGCCGAAAAAGATTGCGGCGAGGGTGAGGGAAACAGCCGCGCCGCCAACGAGTTTTCCGATCATCAGCTCGAAGGGGGTTACGCTGCCGAGCAGGACTTCGGCGATGCGGAGTTGCTTTTCTTCGACCACGTTCGCGGCGATGGGGCTGGTTCCCATCAGCGTGACGATGAAGATCAGCATGATCATGACGATTGGCACGGCGACGTTGACGATTTGGCCGGTTTGGGATTGGTATTTGATTTTGCCATTGCTGGCCTCGGCGAGTCCGGTTTCAACCACAGAGGGCGGAGTAAGGAGTGATTGGAGCTTTTGATATTGAGCGCCGGCGCCGGCGAATCTTTTTTGGACGACGGCGGAGGGGACAGCGCTGCGAAGGAGGCCGAGGAAATCCTGATACGTCGGGCGATTGGTGGAATAACGGATGTTGGAAGCGTCGTTGCCCGTGGATTTGGAGGGAGTGAGCACAGACGGGCCGATTTCGACAAAGGCGAGCAATTGCCCGTCGCGGACGCGGTTGGAAAGCGTGAGACGCTCCTG
>PMAK01000280.1 GCA_003153655.1 Phycisphaerales bacterium | reverse complement strand
GTCCCTCAAATGATCCCTGACGCACCAATAGCGCCAATGGATCTTAGGGGTGGAGTTTAAGCCGTGTCGGAAAAAGTGCCCATGCTTAAAACGGCCGACGTTGCTTTTTTGATGACCCCGGTGGCTGCTTCATATACATTAACAGGGCGGAACGAGCGGTTTTATCGGCCGAGGAGCGTTACATGCGTCAGATGTTGCTTGGGCTGGTTCTGCTGTTGATCGTAAGGCATGCTGCTTCGGCGCAGAGCACGGTTCAGTTCACGATTGACGCGAAGCGGGATGTGCATCCGATCTCCCGGCTGATTTATGGGGTGAATCAGCTCATTGGCGATCAGTGGACGAATGCGACGTTTGAGCGGTTCGGGGGGAATCGGACTTCGGAATATAACTGGATCACCAATGCGTCGAATGCCGGGAAGGATTGGCATTCGATCAATGATAATTATTTTCAGGGGACAACGCTGGCGGCTCCGATTGCGGCGATGCTGAAGAACGCTTTTGATCATGACGCTGGGACGCTGATTACCGTTCCGATGATTGGGTATGTTGCGGCGGATGAGGATGGGGATGATGTGCATAAGACCGGGGCGAATTATTTGCAGACGCNNTCAGGATGAGTTTGTGAACTGGGTGAAGGTGAATTATCCGTATGGGGAGACGGAAGCGAATCGGCGGATTTATTTTACGTTGGATAATGAGCCGGACCTTTGGGCGGAGAGTCATGCGGAGGTGCATCCGAAGAAGGTGACGTATGCGGAGTTGATTGAGCGGACGATTCCGTATGCGACGGCGATTAAGAAAGTTGAGCCGAAGGCGCTGGTTTATGGGCCGGCGAATTATGGGTGGAACGGGTTTACGACATTGCAGAATGCGCCGGACGGGGATGGGCGGGATTTTCAGGAGTTTTATCTGGCGGAGATGGCGAAGGCGGGCGCGGCGGCGGGGAAAAGATTGATTGATGCGCTGGATGTGCATTTTTATCCGGAGGCGACGGGCGGCGGCGTGCGGATTATTGAGCAGGATTCGACGCCGGCGGTTGCGGAGGCGCGATTGCAGACGCCGCGGTCTTTGTGGGATCCGGATTATATTGAGACGAGTTGGATCACGAAGAATACGCCGGCTCCGCTGGAGGTGATACCGACGCTGCAGAGCAAGATCGACGACAATTATCCGGGGACTAAGTTGGCGTTCAGCGAATACAACTATGGGGGCGGGAGCGATATTTCCGGGGGGATTGCGGAGGCGGATGTGCTGGGGATTTTCGGGCGGAGCGGGGTTTATTCGGCGAATGAATGGCCGCTGGTAGAAAAGGAGCCGTATATCGCGGGCGGGTTTGCGATGTATCGGGATTTTGATGGGAGGAACGGGATGTTTGGGGATACATCGGTTTCGGCGAGCACGAGCGATGTGCCGGATACTTCGGTGTATGCGAGTCTGGATTCACGGAATCCGGGGCGGATGATATTGGTTACGATTAATAAGACGGGGCGGCCGATTGTTGCGAATGTGTCATTGAAGAATGCGGAAGGGTTTGGTGCTGGGGTGGTTTATTTGTTATCGCGGGGGAATGTTAAGCCTATGCGGGCGGGGCGATTTCAAATAAACAACAATGCTGGTGGCTTTAAGTATGTGATGCCTTCTTATAGTGTTAGTACAATTGAATTGTTGGTGCGGTAGGGGTTTGTCTATTTCAATTCGTAAAAGGATTATTTTCGTTACGGGGTTTGTGACGATTGATACGGATTCCACTTGANNTCTGTGGGATCCGTATGAGATCGCTTTCTCGAATATCAGAACTCGCGGTCGCAGTGGGCGTCGCTGGCCGGCCTGATGTGATTCCTCTGGGCCTTTTGCTGGGGACGGGGAGAAGATTCTTTTTACTTTTTGTCGCGGGCTTTTTTCTTTCGGCGCAGCTCGGCATCTATGAATGCGTCGAGTTCGCCGCGATCTAATACGCTTTCCACGTTTGAGGTTTCTACGTTGGTGCGGTGATCTTTTACGCGGCGGTCGTCGAGGACGTAGCTGCGGATCTGGTTGCCCCAGGCGATTGCGCCTTTTTCGCCGTAGAGGGCTTTTAGCTCGTCGTCGCGTTTGGCTTGTTCGATTTGCTCGACGCGGCCTCGGATGAGGGCGATGGCGAGACGCCTGTTTTGCTGCTGGCTGCGCTCGACGGAGCAGGTGACCTGGATGCCTGTGGGCTTGTGGGTGATGCGGACGGCGGAGGCGACCTTGTTGACGTTTTGGCCGCCGGGGCCGCTGGCGCGGACGAAGGCTACGATTTCCATGTCGGATTCGGGGATTTCGACGTCTGTGTCGGAATCTTCGAAGTCGGGGACTACATCGACGGATGCGAAACTGGTTTGGCGCTTGTTCTGGGCGTTGAAGGGGCTGGGGCGGACGAGGCGATGAACGCCAGCCTCGGCGCGCATGTAGCCGTAGGCGTATTCGCCTTTGACTAAGAGGGTGACGTTTTTGATTCCGGCTTGCTCGCCGAGGGTGCGATCGACTTCGGAGACGTCCCAGCCACGACGCTCGAAGAAATAGAGATACATGCGGAGGAGCATTTCGGCCCAGTCCTGGGCTTCGGTGCCGCCTGCGCCGGCGTGGATTTGGACGAAGCAGCTTTTGGGATCGTTCTTGCCGTCTAGGAGGGATTGAAGTTCTACTTTTTCGGCGCGCTTTTCGAGATCGGAGAGCGTGCGATCGGCTTCGTCCATGGAATCGGCGTCGGCGGCTTCTTCGGCCAATTCGTAGAGGGCGCGGACATCGGCGACGCTGCGCAACATGGCCTCGACGGGTTCGATGGCGGCTTTGAGAGCTTTTACTTCGGCAACGACGGTTTTGGCGGCGTCCTGGTTGTTCCAGAAGCCTTCGTCGCCCATCTTTGTTTCAAGCTCTATTTTTCGGGATTGTTTGGTGGGTAAGTCAAAGAGAGTCCCGGATGGCGATCATCCGGGATGAAAGGTCTTCGATCGATTGGGAGAGGTTTTCGTGGATCATGGTTGGATTCTAGCAGTAGCTGGGGAGGAATCAAATGTGACCGCGAAGTCGCGAAGAGCGCGAAGACAGACGCGAAGAAATGCATATTAGCCACAGATAAGAATCAGATGCACACAGATAAGACCAAATTGCATTTTCATCTGTGTGCATCTGATTTTTATCTGTGGCTAATGATCTTGTCTGCTGCTTGGTTATTAATCTTCGACCATTTCGTTGAGCACTGGGATGCTTACGCCTCGGGGGGTGGGTGGGGCCTGGTGCATTACGATCATGGGGACGTCGCGGAGGATTCGGACCATGGCGATTTCGTCGCAGCCGTCGCGTTTGGGGCAGCGGACGCAGTCGCTCCAGACTTTTAGCGGGAGCGTGTCTTTTGAGACGACCTCGAATCCTAGCTTTTCGAAGAAGGCTTGCTCGTAGGTGAGGGACATGAGGCGGCGGATTTGCAGGCGGCGGGCTTCGTCGGCGGCCCATTCGACCAATCGCCGGCCTATGCCACGGCCTCGGTATTCTTCGTCTACCGCTAGTGAGCGGACTTCCGCGAGGTCGGCCCAGATGATGGAGAGCGCGGTGCATCCTACGATGCGGCCGGGCAGGGGCTGGTCGCCGATCATTTCGTCGTTGAGTTCGTAGACGGCGAAATCTCGGAGAGATTCGTAAATCTGGGCGATGCTCTTGAAGAGCATCTTCCCCAGCTCGGCGTGGCTGTTGATGATCTCCTGAATGCGGGGGACATCGTGGATGGTGGCGGATCGGATCATTATCTTAATAGCTAAGCGACTTCATCGTCCTTCGTGCGGAATTTCAACAGCATTTTTCGATCGACTTTCCAGCCGGCAAACATTAGATGGCTTATACATTTTCTGTTTGCGAGGAGTTCAGATCGGGCGAGTTTAGATCGGGCGGGGCCGAATCGGGCGGGCTCGCCTCCACGTAGGTATTCCTATGCTCCTCCGGAGCGGGGCTGATTTCCATGTCGGCTTGATCGTCGCCTTGAACAACCAAAATCTTCTTCTGGCGGATGAGTTCGAGCAGGGCCAGGAAGATGCCGATCATTTCGCTGCGATTTTTTCGGCCGACGACCAGGCTCCGGAGCGTCAGCTTTCCCTCGCGCATGAGGCGGTCTTCGATATCCGTCGCGTGAAGACTCATGGGGGTGTCGTCGTAGGTGATCTCGTGAATGCTCGGGCCGCGCGTGGTGACTTCTTTCATCAGCCGGCTGAAGGCGGAGAGGAGATCCCAGATCTGGACTTCATCGAGATCGATCGGGGGGGGCTCATCGGCTTCGCCCTGCGGGCGGGCCGGGATTCGCGGGAAGCGTTGTTCCTGTTCGCGCTGGCGCTCTTCGAGGAGCGTGGCGGCGTCTTTGATCTTTTTATATTCGAGGAGTTGCTGGACCAGTTCGTAGCGCGGATCGACGAGATCCGCGGCGGCTGATTCCTGGCCGGCGATGGGCGGCGGCTTGGGGAGGAGCATTGCGCTTTTGATTTCCATGAGGGTGGCTGCCATGACGAGGAAATCGCCGGCGACGTTGATGTCGAGGCCCTGTTCCTGGCGGAGGCCGCGGAGCATTGCGACGTAGGTCATGTAGCTGTCGAGGATGCGGNNATGGATGTCGTAGATATCGAGCTCGTCCCGCTTGATGAGGTAGAGGAGCAGATCGAGCGGGCCGTGATAGACATCCAGTTCAACGCGATATTCCAACGGGCATCCTTGATTGGCGATTGATTGATTTTAGTACGCGGCGGCTGATAATCCAGAGTTTGGATTTTTGGGTCAAAAATGGCTGAGGATATTCTCCAATTTGCCCGCGAGGTGATTCAGGCCGAAGCGGCTGCCGTGGGGGCCATGGTTGGGGCGATCAATGACTCGTTTGAGCGGGCGGTTCGGCTGGTGCTGGAGTGCCGGGGATCGGTTTTGACCAGCGGTGTGGGGAAGGCGGGGCATGTGGCCCGCAAGCTGTCGGCGACGTTCGCCAGCACGGGGACGCCGAGCCATTTTCTATCGGCGGCGGATGCGGTTCATGGCGATCTGGGGTCGATCCGCAAAGGGGATGTGGTGCTGATCCTCTCGGCGAGCGGGGAGAGCGACGAGATCCTTCGGCTTTTGAGCCTGGTTAAGAAACTCAGCCATCCGGTGATTGGGGTGACGACATCGGCATCGAACGGCCTGGGGCGAGGGGCGGACATTGTATTGAGCATGGGGAAGATCGAAGAAGCGTGCCCGCTGGGTTTGGCGCCGAGCGCATCGACGACGGCGATGATGGCGCTGGGGGATGCGCTGGCGCTATCGGTGATGAAGCTGCGGAATTTCAGTGCGGAGGATTTCGCGGTTTTCCACCCGGCGGGGCAGATCGGGCGAAAGCTGATTCGGGTGAGGGAAGCGATGACATTCCGGCTGGGGGAGAATCTGCCGGTTGCGTCGGATCAATTGACGGTTGGACAGGTGCTTCACGAGATGAGCAGCATCAAGCGGCGGAGCGGAGCGGTGATCCTGACGGACGGCGCGAGGAAGCTGTCGGGGATTTTTTCAGATGGGGACCTTCGCCGATTGCTTACTGATAATGACGGCTCGGCGCTGGACCGGCCGATCAAGTCGGTGATGACGCGTTCGCCGAAACGGGTGAAGGAATCGGCGCTGGCGAGCGAGGCGATGGCGATCATGCGGCAATATCGGATCGACGAGTTGCCGGTGGTGGATGATGAGGACCGGCCGGTGGGGTTGATCGACGTTCAGGACCTTGTGATTTTGCGCATGCTGGATGTTGATAGCGGGGGCTAGCGCGATTCAATCGATGCGAAAGTTTCTTCCAATTCTTCTCACGCTGATCGTGCTGGTGGGGATATTCATCGCCTATTTCGGATTGCAGCCTAAGTTGGGTGATTTGACGGGAGGCGGCAAGAAGGCGGATAAATTTGCGCCGGTGAACGATGATAAGAATGCGTTCATCAAGGCGGGGACTGGGGCGTGGGTGAAGCAGTATGACGCGAAGGGGCAGCTTTATTACCAGTTCAAGTCGGACTATTACGATCCTCAGCCGGATGGGACGGTGAAGGTCACGCATCCGGTGATTCAATTTTTTTTGAGCAATTCGCAGGTGCTTCAGATTGAGGGGGTGGATGGGGATATTCGATTTGCGCCGGGCGCGGATAAGGGCGTCATGTCCAACTCCCCTACTGATCCGCCTCGATATGGGAATCTTCGCGACGTCCATGTGAAGATTTTCTCTTCGCCGGCAGAGCAGGCGGCAAATGCGGCCGACATGACGATGACGATGACCAACGCGCAGTTTGATAACGACACATACAGCTTGTTCACGCAGGAATATTCGGGGGCGGATGGGAAGATCGTTCATGCGGATGAGGTTCCGGTGACGGTGAATGCGAAGGATTTTGCGTTCACGGGATCGGGATTGTTGATGTACTGGAATGATGTGGACAAGCAGCTCAAATCATTGGAGATCGCGCACGGGACGGATTTGACGGTTTACAACGCGAGCGCGTTTTCGACACAGGGCGCGCCGGTGGCGACTCAGCCGGTGGTTGCGCCGGTTGCTACCGCTGTTGTTGTGCCGACGCCTATGCCACAAGGGGCCGCCTCCCCCCCCTCTCCCCCGCCGCCGGATGGTACGCGGCACCGGTATATGGCGACGTTTTATGATCATGTTCGAGTTTTGCAGGCTGGGCAGGAATTGATCCGCGCGGACCGGATGGATGCGGATTTCATGACGAAGAGCGGAGGCGGTTCGACGGAGGATAATTCGCCGCCGCCGGTTGCGCCAACGGAGACCGCGCCGGTGACGCCGACTACGGAATCCGTTAGCCGCCCCACCCCTGCGCCGGCGGCGTCGGAGCCGATGCATATTCATTGGACTGGGAAGATGGTTATGGTTCCCACGGATGAGGCGACTGCCCCGGCGCTCCCGGATGGGAAGGCGATTATTCATTTTGCGGGGACGCCAGTGCTGTTGCATCAGGCTGGGGCGGATTCGCAGCAGTGGGTTGATGCGCGATGCGCGGATCTCAATTATCACACGGCTGATTCGAGCGCGGTTCTTGCCGGGGATGTTGAACTGAAGCAGACGAAGGCCGGCGTGGTGTCATCTGTTACCGGGCAGAGTTTGAATTTTTCGCGAGCTACGCATCTTGCAACGTTTGATGGGCCGGGGCGGATCAGGCTTCCTGATCCCAATGATGAGAAGAGTGTCATGACGGCGGATTATGGACGAAGCTGCCGGGTGCATTTCTTTGATGCCGACAGCAGCCAGATGGAGATCGAGCGGGCGGACCTCGCGGGGAATGTCGTGGTCGATCATCCGCGATTTCACCTGACGGCCAGCGATGATGTTGGATTGCAGTTTGACGCGGCGGACCGGACGGCTGACCAAAAATCTTCATCGCCTCCGTTGCGGCGGATTACCGCTATTGGCAACGCTGATTGCATTGTGCATGAAGCGAATCAGAAGGATCGGCGAATTGCCGGGCGGCAATTGCAATTGCTTCGAGATCCGGGGCCGGATGGGAAGCTTTATGCCCGGACGATTATTTGTGACGGATCGGTGCAGGCTGTCCAGGATGATCAGACATTGACGGCGGAGCATCTTCAGATCGGGTTATTGCCGGCGCCGGCGAAAGCCGGGTCTAAAGCGGATGAGGCGGTGGCGCTCGATAAGCTGATTGCCAATACGAATGTTGTGATCACGGGAAAAGATTCTTCGTCGGCTTCGGCGGATGCGTTGTATGTGGAGATGCGGGACGGGCATGCGCATGTGACGCTGTTTGGATCGCCGTCGCATGATGCGGTGGTGAAGAATAAGACGTCGACGATGACGGGGCCGATGATTCATCTTTCGCCACACGATCAGACGGCGTCGATTGATGGGCCGGGAACATTTGAGGGGCTTTCGCAGCCGAAAGACCCGAGGCAGAAGCCGCGGCCGTTGAAGCTGACTTGGCTACAGAAGGCGACGCTGGATGGGAATGCGAACCAGGTTTTGGTGATTGGCGGGGTTGTCGCGACGTCGAACGATCCGAACGGAAGCCATGATTCGGCGAAGTGCGATCATATTCTGGCGACGCTGGTGGATGTACCGCCGGCGAAGACGACGGGCGCGCCGGCGGCAAATAAGCAGAGCGATTCCAGTGCTTATGGGGCTGATGGGGATTTCCTGAAAGACAAGCAGATCGATGTGCTTTCGCTTCGGATGGATGAGGCGAGTCCATCACCGACGACCCGGCCCGAGGCGCAGGTGCAATCGTATTTGACGGATGCGGGCGGGTATTTGCTGCGTCAATTTAATTTGCTGAGCCATCGGATTGATTATGACGTGCCGTCGAAGCGGCTGATTGTGCCGGGGCCCGGGGAAATATTTGCCAGGGAGCAGGCTCCGCGCGGCGCCGCGACGCAAGGCGCTGCATCGGGAGCGGATTCCGGGTCGGGCATTGGCGGGCATGGGACGACGGCGATTCAGTGGCAGAAGCGATTTATTTACGACGATGCCGGGCATACAGCGGTGATCGATGGAAGCGTGACGATTGTCCACTGGACGGATGGGAAGAAGCCGGAGCAAATCCGGTTGGATAATGCGAATATTGTTCAGGCGGAATTTGCGGGGAGTGGCGGCAATGCGGGGCCGGTGAATTCAGGCGATGTTGATGATTCGCAGGATCGGCAGCTTAAANNGTCGCACGACGGACAAAACGATTTACTGCGGGGAGCTTGATTTTGATCCGGGGCAGCAGACGCTGACTTGCCGGGGCGGGGATTTGGGGAAAGTGACTATTGTTGATGACAATAATCTTGCGGGTGGGACGTGCGCGCAGGCGATTTTTAATTTGAAGACGAATGAATTGAAGAAGATGACGGATGTGACGGGGCAGATGCGGTAGGAAAATGAGCCGCAGAGACCCCGGCGCNNCTGTCGTTGTTGGCAGTTCAATACTTTTACGGATGGGCTGTGGAATAGAGTTCGAGGGGGCGCGGGGTGGGGATTATTTTGTGTTTGGCGGCTAATTCGTGGAAGCGTTGGATGGCGTTGAGTTGGGGCTGTGCGATTTCGAATTTCAGGTATTTTGAGAGGTATTGCATTGCGAGGTCGGCGGGCCAGCCTCGTGTGATGGCGTGGCGGGCGATGATGTTTGGGAGGTCGGATAGGCCGCGGATTCTTGCCTGGTTTAGGCGTTCGGGGAGGTTTCGTAAATCTGTGCCGGCGCGGGTGATCCAGACGGCGAAGACGAATGGCATGAGCGTCAGGTCTTTCCAGGCGGCGCCGAGGTCGAGTTGATGGGGCATGGCCGGGGGTTGATGCGCGACAACTTTGTCGCCGATGAGGAGTGTGGCGTGGGCGTCGTTGGCATTTTTCGATAGATCGATGAGTTGGGGGGAGATGCCGTATCGCTCGGCGAGGATGATTTGGGCGAGGGCGACGGAGGTGTGGCTTTCGATGTCACAGGCGAGGGTGGTGATTTTTTCGATCGGGACTCGGCTGAAGATACGGACGGTGAGGGTCGGGCCGTCGCAGCCTATGCCGCCGCTGGGGACGATTTGGGCGTCGGGTAGACGTTGATAGTCGATGACCGGCAGGAGCGCGATGTCATATCGCCGCGAACGCAATCCATCCAGCAATTGGGCGGGGACGGCCAGATGGAGATCCACATCCGGGTCATTTTCCAGATTGTGAATGAGCGGCTTGGCGTTGAGATAGCTGACGCAGCCGATTTTCAGGGGATTGTCATTGGTCATTTGTCATTNNTGTCATTGGTCATTTGCAAAATACAAATGACATGTGACCCATGACTAATGACCTCTGAGCAATTGTCAATTGTTGGCTTCGACCGGGATTGCCTGGGGATTTTCGTTTCGGATGGCCCATTTGCGCCAGCGCGTGGGGGTCAGGCCGGAGAATTGTTTGAAGCGGCTGGTGAAATGGCTTTGGTGGGCGAAGCCGCAGAATTTGGCGATGTCGGCCAGTTCGGTGTCGCGGGCGAAGAGCATGCGTTTGGCCTGGAAGATCTGGCATTCGAGGAGGAAATGCTTGGGGGTGATGCCGAGCAGTTCGGTGAATCGGCGATGGAAATGGAATGGACTTAGATGGACGTGCTTGGCGATTTCGCCGAGCGTTGGGCCGCGGCGGAAGTATTCGGCCATGAACTGGATTGCGGGGACTAGGCGGGCCAGTTCCGCGTCGGCTGACACATCCGTTGCGCGGAGGGAACTCCATTCGCAAAAGCCGGGGAGCAGAGAATAGAAGACGACGGCCCCTTCGGCCAAGGCTGGATAATTTTTGTAAGCGACAGCGCGGAAATTCCGGAGTTGGCCGCTGGCATCGGGCAATGCGAGGCGATCGGAAGTCAGGGGCTGACTGTCGAGATGCTGGAGGCGATTGCGGGCATCCTGATAAAGCTGATCGCTTACGCGCTGATCGAGGAGGGCCAAGCCATCGGACAGAAGGGGCTTGAGATTGGAGCCGATGACGATTTGGCGCGAGCCGGTGCGCGGCATCCAGGCGGCGGGCTTGGCGCAATCGCCGTGCAGACGCGCGGCGCGGGCCTCGGCGGCGGCCTTGGTGATCTGGCTGGCGGCTTCGGTGACGGTTTTTACTTCGCTTTCGGAAAAACCGCCATGCTCAGCGGATCGATAGACATTGAGAGCGCCATCGAATCCGGACATTACGGGCGACTTGACCGGTGCGCTGAGGCCATTGATCAGCTTTTCGCCGGCGAGGAAATCACGGTAAAAGCGCGTCTGTTGGAGACCGCCGGACCAACATTCGTCGGCGCAGACGGTTTTGCTTTCGAGGATGGCTTTCCAACTCGGGGTATCTTCGGCGTGGAACTCGCCGGCGTAGGCCCTGCTCCAGCCTTCGCTTAAATGAGGTGGCTGGATAATTTGCGAGCCACCTCTCGGCATCGCACTGACAAGCCAAGCCTGCGAAAAGCGTACAACTTTTTTTAGGCCGTCAAATACCTGCGAATATGACACAGTTCCTCACTCGAACAAAAAAAACGTCGAGGCACTTCCTGCAACTTTGGGCACAACGCCCGCAACAACCCAATATTACTATATACTTGGATGTTGGATAAATGTTGCGGCAAGGACTCTCCTTCTTTTATGCTGACCGGCGGGTTCCCTTCAAGCGTTGCAACGCAAATAGGCAAGAATAAGGAATTCCAGCCGGTTGTCACCTGTTTAAATACATGCTGTGCGTTAAATGTGGGCAATCAGCATGCATGAATTTGCTTAAATAAGCGACTGCGGTCGGAAGTTCGAGTCCTTCGGCGTACCCGCTGCTCGCTTCAAATATGTATCGCGTCGTTGTTGTTGATTTGCCGCAACGCCTTTTTTTGGCGGGATGCGGATTTTGTCGCCGGCGGGAATCAAATGGAATAAACGGCCCTTGAGGAGACCCGCCAAATGCGGGCTGTCGCATGTCTGGCCCGGATTGCCGAGTTCGGCATGTGGGTTGATAACATCCTGATCGAGGAAGTTATCCCGATGTTGGCTCACCTTACAAATCGTCGATTCTGGGACAAAAAGATCCGGATCGGCATTCTCGCGCTGGCGACGTTCATCGCGATGTGCTGAACGGGGATTTGCTTTGGGTGCTAGGCGACTTCACTCCGCCAGCCACCTCGGTCTTGGCCTGCGGGCTTAATCCAAAGATATGAAATTGGTGGGAGAGCGGCTCAAAGCCGTGCTGGCGGCAAATCTCGTCGCGTAGTTTGCGGAGTTTGTCGCTGCTGAATTCGATGACGTTTCCGGTGGTGACGCAGATCAGATAGTCATACGCCTGGCGGCCTACGATCACATCATAATACGATTGCTTATTGTCGAAGAATACCTGCTTGAGAATGCCGGCATCCTGTAAGTGCGCCAGCGTGCGATAGACGGTGGCGCGGCTGACGCGATGGCCGAGCTGGCGGAGATCGACCGCGAGTTGCTCGGCTTCGAATAGAGCGGTTTTGCGGAGGACGGCATCCAGGATCATTGCCCGCTCGGGGGTGAACTTGAGTCTCTCCCCTCGCAGATAGCGGCGGAAAATGGCGCAGACCGGCTCATAGGGCCGCGATTGGGGTTGGGCGGAAATCCGGGGGATATTCGGCAAAATATGCGGGCCCGAGGTCATTAAGACAGTCTACGCCTGTGCGCGGGATTTGGCTACTTTTTGAGTGGATGGCTTGGCAACTCGCGACGATTTGCTACCCCCCGCCCGGGGCGTGACAATCCTGATCCGGTGCGGTTTTCACTTGGTAAGCCTATTTTCGTGCTGATGCTCGCGGCCGCGGTTAGTGGTGTTGCGGTGTGGAAATACCCTGCGCCGCAGCGGGCGGATCTGGTGCTTTGGACGTTTGATCAGACTGATGCGCGGATTTACCGGGGTGAATTATCTGGTGTTCTGGGAAGTGTGACGCCTTCGCTGGCGGAGCAATTTGAGCGGCGGTTTGGGTTGCGGGTGCGCGTTAGCTTGATCGGCCAGATGGGGGAGAACATTCGGCTAGCGTCGGCATTTATGTCGGAGGCTGGGGCTCAGACGCCGGATTTGTGTGAGATCGAGATTCATTCGATCGGGCAATTTTTGCGGCCGCCTATTGGGGATGTGGGGTTGTTGCCATTGAATGATTTTTTGGAGAAGTCGGGGTGGGATCGGCGAATTGTTTCGAGTCGATTTGCGCCTTGGTCTAAGATTGATCCTCTAACAGGAGAGCGGATTATTTTTGGGGTGCCGGCGGATGTGCATCCGGTGACGATTACCTATCGGAAGGATTTGTTTGATGAGGCGGGGGTTGATCTTGAGGGGGGCAAGACCTGGGGGGATTTTCAGGATCGGTGTTTGGCGTTTCAAGCGTATTGGGGGGCACATGGGCGGCCCGATCGGCGGGCGATTGCGCTATCGACTGGCGGGCCGGATGAGATTGTGGAGATGCTTTTGCAGCGGCATGTCAACCTGATTGATGGGAATGGGAAGCTGCATTTTACTGATGAGAAACTTCTGGAGACGGCGATATTTTATGCGCAGTTGCTGGCTGGGCCGCGGGCGATTGGGGCGGATGTGTCTTCGGGTGTTGGTTGGACGGAGGATTTGGCGCGGGGGAATGTGTGCGCGGTCTGCACGCCGGATTGGAAGGCGGATTACATTCGGGAATTCTCGCCTGAGCTTGCGGGGAAGGTTCGGATGATGGCGTTGCCTCGATTTGAAGATGGTGATGCGCCGACGAGCACGTCCGGCGGGACGATGATTGGGATTTGCCGGGATTGTC
Source organism: Phycisphaerales bacterium (assembly GCA_003153655.1). Taxonomy (GTDB): domain Bacteria; phylum Planctomycetota; class Phycisphaerae; order Tepidisphaerales; family Tepidisphaeraceae; genus PALSA-1353. The sequence continues at coordinate 4,693 of PMAK01000280.1, read as the reverse complement.
CGCATCCGGAAGAGGCCTGGAAGCTGCTGGAATTTTTGTATCTGAGTCCTGAGGCGAATGCGGCGCGCATCGCGGCGGGTGATGATGTTTTGCCGGCTGTTCCTGAGTATTGGAGCGAGCCGGTTTATCATCGGCGGGATTCATTTTTCTGTGACGCTGGAGGCGGGCAGGATGTTGGGGGGTTGTATGTTCAGCTGGCTGGGGAGATTCCGGAGAGATATGTGACGCCTTATACCTTTCAAGCGGAACTCGTTTTGGCGGCTGTGGTGCACCGGGCGCAGGATTATATTGCGAGTCATGGCGGGACGGAGGGATTGAGGCCGGTGTGTGCGCGGTGGCTGGCGGAGGCGCAGGAGGAGATGCAGCGGCGGATCGATTTCGGAAAGTTTGAGCCATGAATCGAGATCGATGGTGGAGACTGCAAACCCGGGCGGCGCCGTATCTGTTCGTCTCTCCGTTTCTGGTGATTTTCTGTGTGTTCATGCTTTATCCGCTGTCGCGGAGTTTGGTGCTGAGCTTTGAAAAGACGATTGGGCCACGGCATAGCGCGTTTGTTGGGTTGAGTAATTACCGCTATCTGCTGGGGCACGATCGTTTGTTTGGGCTAGCGCTGCTGAATACGGCGGCTTACACCGTGGCGTTTCTGGCATTGCAGATTCCGATGTCGTTGGGGCTGGCGCTATTGCTGAATAGCCGGCGGATTTTGTTTCGAGATCTTTTTCGGTTCAGTTTTTTTTCGAGCTATCTTGTTGGGCAGGTTTTTGTCGGGGTGATCTTTTTCCAATTGTTTGGGCCGGATGGATTGATCAATCATGCCGTGAGTATTGTCGCGGGGCATCGGGTTGTGATTCCGTGGCTGAGCAGTCCTAACCTTGTTTTGCCGTCGGTTTTGATCGCGAGTCTTTGGCTCGCGACGGGGTATGGGATGGTTTATTTCCTCGCGGCGCTGCAATCGGTTGATCCGGAATTGTATGAAGCGGCGGAGATGGATGGGGCGGGGAATTGGCAGCGGTTTGTGCATATTACGTTGCCGGGAATTCGGCCGATGCTGGGGTATGTGGTGCTGGTTGGGGCGATCGGCGGGTTTCAGCTTTTTGAGTTGCCGTTTGTGCTGTTGCAGGGAGCGGGGCCGAATGCTCGGGGGCTGACCGTGGTGATGTATCTGTTTGTGATGGGATTTAACACGGGGGATTTGGGGTATGCGTCGGCGATTGGGTGGATGCTGGTGGTTATTTTGCTGGCTCTGACGTTTATCAAATTCAGGTTTTTTAGGTTTGGGCCGGAGAGCGGGAACTGATGCGACGGGTTGCGATACATTTGCTGCTGATCGGGCTGGCCGCGGTGGCGGTGTTGCCGTTTGTCTGGCTGATTTGTGCGTCGATTAAGACTCCGGAGGATTTGCTGGGCAGCACGCTTTTGCCTTGGGGGCATCTGGACCATCTGACGCTGGATAATTTTCGGATGCTGCGGGATCAGCCATTTGGGCGGTGGGTGGTAAATTCGATTTTCCTTTCGTCGCTGCACACGGTGCTGGTGGTGACGCTGAGCAGTTTGGGGGGATTTGCATTGGCGAAGTATGAGTTCGCGGGGAAACGGGTGATCATGGTGATCATGCTGGGGACGATGCTATTGCCATCGCAGGTTTTGGTGCCGGGGAGTTATGAATTGATGTATCGGCTGCACTGGATCGATTCGTATCTGGCGATCATTGTGCCGGGGGCGGTGAGTGTGTTTGGGATTATCCTGTTTCGGCAGGCGATGATTGGGGTTCCGGATGAGTTGTTGCAGTGCGGGCGATTGGATGGGTGTAGCGAGTGGCGGTTGTGGTGGGATATCGCGCTGCCGGTGGTGCGGCCGATGATTGGGGCGTATACGCTTTTGAGTTTTCTGGCGGAGTGGAACAGTTTTTTGTGGCCACAGATTATTTTGCAGAACGAGGCGAAATATACGCTGCCGATTGGATTGAATAGCTTGGCGGGTTTGCCGGAGTATCAGCATAATTATGGGGTGATTATGGCGGCGACGCTGGTGAGTATTTTGCCGGTGGCGGTTTTGTTTTTTGTGTTGCAGCGGGATTTTGTTAGTGGGTTGGCTTCTGGGGCGGTGAAGGGGTGAGTTTTTGAAACTGAACGGAATCGGGCGCTTTCGTACACTTTCGTACACTTTTCGCGGTTTTTGTTAGTGTATACTAATTTACTTTTCCCGTTGTCAGGGGAGATGTGGGGGCGATGGATGCTCAGGCTTGACATCGGCCGGCTTCGATGAAGCAATTGGTGCGTCCCCAGTTGCCGCACGATCAATCTTCGGCATGAAGATGAACAGAGCAACCCAAACGAAAAGCATTGCAGCGGTTGCGAATCGAGCGCAGAGCCATGCGGTTTTGATGACGGGTTCGAGTGGATGACCCTTGGGAATCCAAGGCAAATATGGAACGATTTGATTGAGAATCCACAGCACCAGAACAACCGAGCAAAATGTCAATCCACCAAACAAGAATGGAATCAGCAATCCGAGGGGGCTCAAAGCCTTGCGACGTTCATTTCGCACGTACTCGCGGCGTCCTTGGTGTGGTGCTCTCATGGATGTTTATTCCGCCACGACGCGGGCTGCGATGCTCGCTGCTGGATGTCAATCGGCAGGCGGGCAAAATCACGGCGAAACGATGAATGAAGCCGGGAGATCAAAGCTTTTCCGGATCTAGCGGCTCGCACTCGCCGCGCGCGTCATCCGCCAGCACGTTGTCCACCAGACCTTTAAGCTTGCTCTCATGGTTGGCGGTGGATTTCGACCAGCGGATGTCCTCTTCCAATTCGGCGAGGAGGAATCGCGCGACATCATCCTGCTGGGCCGGGGGGACGGCTCGCAGACGTTCGATCGCTTGTTCCATTAGGCGGGTCATATCGAAATTATACCACGCCGTTTGGCGCTTTTCATGCGGTGAGCTTCCCTCTTTGATTCCAACGTCGAATTGAACCTCGATGTAATGGGGATATTTTACCGCGGAGTTCGCGGAGGACGCAGAGAAAGGCGATGAGAAGAAGCACAAATTGCATTTTCTGGTTCTTCTCTGCGATCTCCGCGCACTCCGCGGTTCAAAATTGGTTGGATTGATCTATGGACATGTCTTTCTCGCAAAAAAATGGGGCATCGAAAAATTTTGGCGTCCCGTCCGCAAGCGAATGCTGCGAGAATGGGTAGCGCTGTTAACTTTGGATCAAGGTGAATCTGTTGCCCGGGAGGTTCTGATGACTGCTGTTGCCGCCAATTACCTTCGTTATGACGAATCGCTTGAACATCCCATTAAAGACGAGGAGAAGACGATTGGGGAATTGCTGGAGGTGATTCGACGGACTCAGGTTTTATTGAATGATCAGTATCGGCATGCGGTGCGGTTTGCGCATTCGAAGAGTCATGGGGTTTTGAAGGGGGAATTGGCGGTTCGCGGGGATTTGCCTGGGGAATTGCGGCAGGGACTTTTTGGTGTTGCGCGGAGTTATCCGGTGATTATTCGGTTTTCTACTGCGCCGGGGGATTTGCTGGCGGATAGTGTTTCTACGCCACGAGGGATGGCGGTGAAAGTGGTTGGGATCGATGGAATGGAGATGGGGGAGGAGAATTTGGGGCAGCGGACGCAGGATTTTGTGTTTGTGGATGCGAAGACGTTTGGGGTGCCGGATGTGAAGGCGTTTTTGGGGAATTTGAAGTTGATTGAGAAGAATCTGAATGATCCGGAGTTGGTGAAGAAGACGGTGTCGAATATTGCGCGCGGAGTCAACGCGGCTTTGGGATTGGTTGGGGCACACAGCGGAACGCTGGAGCAGCTGGGAGCGCCGGAGACGCATGTGCTGGGGCAGACGTTTGGGAGCTGCGCGCCGATTCGGTATGGGGACTATATTGCGAAGGTTGCGTTTACGCCTTTGAGTGAGAATCTGAAGAAGCTGAAGGGGAAGCATGTTGGGGTGAATTTTCATTATTCGGGGTTGCGGGACGCGGTGGTGGAATTTTTTAAATCGGAGACGGCTGTTTGGGAGGTTGGGGTGCAGCTTTGTGCGGATTTGGAGAAGATGCCGATCGAGGATCATTCTAAGGTTTGGGGGGAGGATGTGAGTCCGTATCGTGGGGTGGGGACGATTACGGTTCGGCCGCAGGATGCGTATATCGCGGCGCGGCGGGTTTATGTGGATGAGGTTTTGGCGTTTAATCCGTGGCATGCGGTGGCGGCGCATCGGCCGCTGGGGAATATCATGCGGGCGAGGAAGAGGGCTTATGCGGAATCGGCGGGGTATCGACGGAAGATGAATGGAAGGATTGGTGTTGAGCCTCGGGATANNATAGTGGGCGCGGCCGCTGATGACGCTGTTGGCCGGCCTGATATAGTTTGAGAGGGCCTTCTACCGACGAAGAGTAGAGATCGCTGCCTTCGGCGACTATTGCAAAGGAATGTAGCATGCCTTGCCTTTTTGTGATTTTCGCGGTGTTTTTTCCTCGGGTGGTGATGATTGCGATTGCGATCTTCACTGATTGGTTCAGTGCGGCTTTTAATACGATGCTTTGGCCGGTGCTTGGGTTTTTGTTTATGCCTTATACGACGCTGGCGTATATGGGGGCGATGCTGCGGAATCATCATACCGTTGATGGCGGGTGGCTGGTGATTGTGATTGTGGTGGTGTTTGTGGATCTTGGAGGACAAGGT
>PMAK01000006.1 GCA_003153655.1 Phycisphaerales bacterium | reverse complement strand
AGGTCTAAAAAGAGAAATCCTTACTGCTGGCGACGGGAACGTGAGCGCAGCGGACGAACGCCATGCCACGCGCAGGCCCGCAGGGGAAATCCGTCCTTACACCTGTTTCAGCTTCAGAAGTCGGATTTCCCCGAGGAGGCGAGCATGGCAAGGCCGTACTCGGCTGGTGGCGTTTCGATAGCGCAGCCGAACCCAAACTGCCGTAGGCCTGCTGCCCTCTGGCCGCGTGCGGCCTTTCAACAACAGCGGGCCTACCTTCCCCGAATGTTCCCGGCGCCATCCTTATNNGAGGTCCTCTTCTCTGCATTCGCATTTTAAAACTCTGAATGATTGTTCGGAGGTGGGCTCAAATACGCGGAAGCAAAGCACGGCATTCTTTTGCCAACCGATTGGCGAGGTTTGACTGTTTCGCTAACATCCAGTTTAGCCTCAAAGCGAAATTTGCGCGTTCGGCTGGGCGCTGGAGCACGTCGTGAGCTAACAGATTGGCGGGAAGTATATGTCAGGGAGTTCGCGTTCATCGCGAGTTGCCTACCGTGGCCCAACCTATCTCGCACAGGACATCGCGACGGCGATTACCGTCCTTGCGTCATGTTTGACCGTCGAGCCTGCCGAATTTGACTCGCACACGGTTTTGACAATTGGCGAATTTGATTCGCCGGCCGCGAAACTTGCGACTGCCGTTTACCTCGTCGGATCAGTGGCCCAATGTGTCGGCGCTGATCTTCAGATTCGCAGCGCGCTATTCGACGAAACTACTCTAGCACGGGATATTGGCGCTGATGTCGTGTCGGTAATCGGCGATACTTCTGCCGATCTCGACTTTAAGATCATGCAACGCGATCCCTGGGTATGGGAAGCGATAAGCCATCTTCTGATCCATCTCGCCCAAGCCAACGCTGCATATCACCCGTCAGGGGAAATACTCGTAAAAACGCAAGTTAAATTTGACGTTCATGATCACGGCTTAGATATCGTTGCTATTTACCTGGGCGACGAGCTCGGCATTACCGCTGGCGAATGCAAGGCATATCTGGATGATCCGGCCCGCGCAATCACGGATGCGTCGAATCGGCTGAAAGAAATCGATGACAATTTGCGCGACATGGAATTGCGAGCCGCGGTGAATCAACTGCGTCCGTCTCTACCGGCAAAACATCGAGAGTCGATTGGCGGGACATTTTGGCGGCAAGAACGAAGTTATTTTCCTTTCGTCTGCTGCGATGATGCAAAGGCTGTTGATTGGAAGCGAAGTCGAAGTACGCTTCGCGCGCTCACGTTGCCTGCCGCAAAAAAACTGCTTGTTCCACTATCGCTGACTGATGCTCGAAAGGTATTTGATGAGATTTGCGATTTAATGCGGGTCTATGTATCCGGGAGCGGGGGGCCGACAAATGTTTGACGACTTTGCCCGGTCGCTATTCGGCGACTTTCCAGAATTTGACGGTCTTACCCGCAATGAGGCAGCACGAGCGCTGTCGCGCGCGTATCTTCGGATTATTCAACTGCGTACGAACGGCCAGAATGCGAGCGACAATGAGGATGTGCCGGAAATTCTGTCATTTCTTCGTCGTTTGGCAAATGTGATGATTTTCCATGTCGTGTTCGACCAGAACCGGGACGATTTGCAGAAGCGGGCCGGTGCATTCGTCGCCGCCGAAGCGTTCGCACTGCTTGCGGATTACGTTGCGCTGTTTCAGCCCGAGAGTGGAAGTGCCGACGATCAGATCCACCACAACGAACGGTGTCCGCGCATCGAAGCCGCACTACTCTATCTTCTCGCGGAATATGATGCGTGCGCGGCAGGAGTGTTGACGCTTCCTGAATCCGTCGCGACGGACGACGCAAATCTAAACGTCGCATCAGCCGCGTGGTGCTACCGAAATCTCGAACGGCTGTGCAAGATGCAACTTAGCCCACCGCTTCCGACAACTCACAATCTGCAATTTCTGAATGCGGATGAGCTCGGACCCGCCGACCTCGAACGTGACACCATTGGGCGTCTTTACATTGAACTCGGGATTGCAGCCGCAGAAGTCGCTGAATGGTTGAGCGATGGCACTCTGACGCTCGATAGCCCTATATCTCGTCTCGATTCGCTGATCCGTGTATTGGGAAGCACGAGAACAGACGGCGTCGAGCCGCGCAGAGGCAACGACTATGCGAGAATATATCACCTGAGTTTTCTACTGCGAATGTGTATTCCTTTACTCGGCGACAGATCTTTAGTTCATACCGTACCATCGCCGCCTGATGTCGATGACGCATTGTATCGCAGCTACCTGAAAAGCCGGGCACTTGGTACCGAGCATTCGCCTGGACGGCCGGTATTGTGGCCATCCGCGCGAGAGTACGTCGTCAACTGCATACTTGGAGAGACGAAACATGCCGTCGTGTCGATGCCGACCGGGAGCGGCAAATCGTTCGTTGGCGAGTTGGCCATATCGCAGGCCGTCGGTTCGGGTTGGGCGCTATACCTCGCTCCGACAAACGCACTTGCGGAACAGATTCGCGGCGACCTTAGGCGTGGCCTTGCATCGCTGGACACAACAATAATGGCATTTATCGGAGACCAGGAATATTCCATATTTGCAACGGAAGCGGTTCACACGATGCCGAATGGTTCGGTGGCAGTCATGACGCCTGAGAAATGCGCATTGGGCTTGCGCCTTTCTCCCGAAGCATTCAAAACGTGCCGCTTGGTGATCTTTGACGAATGTCATCTCATCGGCGACACCGGATCGTCGCGCGGCCCCGTCGCCGAACTCGTAGTGTCACAACTAATCCTACGCGCTCCCGATTGTCGCTTCTTACTCATGTCAGCCATCATTCAAAATCCCGAAGACTTGGCTTCTTGGATTCAAGAAGCAACCGGCTCCTCCGCTAATCCGGTATCTGTTCGGTGGCGGCCGACGAGAACTCTTCGGTCGGCGCTCGGCGTTGACGACGCTTCATTTCAGACCGCAGCTACCACGGCACAGGCGGCGTTGAATGAACTACCCGCGCGACGAAAGAATCTAGCTTTCACTGCAAGGTGCGCAATTGCGGCCGGTCTTCAAGGAGCTTGGCAGTCGTCAATGGAGGTGGACTACGCGATTGCGGCCATTGATTGCGATGCTGACCTCGCCGTCAACCGCAAAATGACCGGATCGGGAAAATGGGACTACAACTATAACACTGATAGTTGGGTCAATGGCACTGCGGTGAATCTCGCCGAGTGTCTTGCAGGAAAAAACATTCAAACGTTAGTTTTTACGCCTGCAAGCCGACACTATCCATTCTCCAATGGAAAAAAGGTCACTCTCAGCGAAGAAACTTTAAGTCACCTGCCGCCAATGCCTGACCTGATTAACGTGTGCCAAATTCTTTCAGAATGTGAACTCGGTTGCGAGTCTGAAGTCGCAGTTCTTCTGCGGAGAGGCATAGCCGTCCATACCTCGCTTATGTTGGAAACGGAGAAGATTGCTTCGGAAACCGCATTCAAAAACCGGAGTGCGCCGGTGATGTTCGCTACTGGAACTCTGGCGCAAGGTCTAAATCTCCCGGCACTTGCCGTAGTGATTGCAGGAACGCGAATTGGAGATCCCCGTGGTCAAGACGCAGAGGTCGTTGAGCAGCGGAAATTCTCGCAGCTATTGAATGCTGCCGGGCGGGCCGGCCGCGCTGGATTCGCGAATCAGGGCATAGTTATCACGATTCCAGATGAAGTCATTGGGTTCAGATCATTGAAGGATGTTCTCAAGGTTCGCCAGAAACTCGATTTCTTACAAAAATCGGACGATGCTGTCGCAGTGGGCAGCGGTCTCGATTCGTTCGTTGATGAACTCTGCAAGAACGCTCTTGGCTCGGAACTGACGACGACCGATCTTGAGTTGCAGGTCACTGCGCTGTTGGCTGGCGGGGACGGCAATCAACTGGAGCCAGCATCGGTGCTGCGCGCCAGCTATGCCGCGTATCGCCGTCGTCACGAAGGACTAGCTGATATTTCCGATGCGAACGTGCAACACCTCATTGATGTAAAGAATGCGTTTATCGAAAAGACGGGCGCACCGAATTGGTTGACAATTGCGGCGCAAAGAGCCGGCCTTGATTTTTTTGTAATGTTTGCGATCACTCAGGCCTGGGCGATCGTTCGCGCAGAGCTTCCTGCGGATTGCACCGAGTGGACGGTGAACCAATGGAGAGAAGAATTCCTAAGCGTAATGTCGCGCATTCCACCAATTCTTATTCGGCGTCACCTGACTGATGCGCACTTGGGACGGGCATCGAAAGAATTCAAAGACATGTTTAAGAAGCAAGAGTTGTTTCTCTTTGAACGAGAAAATACTTGGACGCCGCCGGCAGCTTGGTTGACTGCGTGGGACACCATAAAAGAACCGCTCGAATTGTGGATGGCTGGCGGGAGCATCGCGGAGATTGCCGGGCAGCTCTTCGGGATGCCAACACACGAAGTCACATCGGAGCGAACGCAGGGGAAGCCTATTCCAAGTGCTTTGGGAATGGTGTTCGAAACGTGGTCATCACTCGCTCTTTTTGCCGGAGGATTTCTTGCCGTCGCGGAGCAGATATTGGAGGGCAAGGTGCCATTGTCACTTGCCTGCTTGCCAATGTGCATCAAATACGGTTGCGACTCGGCCGGCGTCTTGGCGTGGTTTCGGTTCGGAGTACGATTGCGGCGCCCGTCGCGCATTCTCGCCGACGCATTTCCGCCGCCAAATCTCGAAACTGATGAGGCGCTTAAGGATTGGGTTCGAAAACGACGGCGACAATGGCTAAATGGTTCGGCAGACGTCGGTAAAGAATTATCTGATCATTACCGCAAAGAACTGACTGCGCTCCGCGCCTTCATTACCGCCAATTAAATATTGAGCAGGATAAATGAAGGACAGCTAGTACGAAGCACATCACGCAATGCTGATCCCGGCATCGAAAATAATCAGGCGGCGGAGACATCTGATGGTATCCCGTCAATCCTGGGCTGTTGATGCGCTATCGGGTGTCAGCTTTGGAATTGCATCTGTTTGCACCCCGTCCCAATTTCTCATGGCAATTAGAGATTGCAACTCGGTACCGGAAGATTGTGGATCAAGCCACGCCGCGTAATCCTCGTCGCGCAGGATCGCCGGCATTCGATGGTGAATGAGCCGCATGAAATCGTTCGGCGCGCAGGTAATCATCGTCATAGTGCCGCCTAACCAAAGCCCCGCGAAACAAAACAGCCGATCATCCGGGAAATGAATCAGCGTCGGCTGCTTATTCGGCCACTCATAAAAGCCGTCGGCGGGAATCAGACATCGACGATGCTTAAAGGATTCACGGAACGTCGGTTTGACCGCGACGGTTTCGCCCGCGGCGTTGAAAATCCGTTTGGATTTATCCCAAGGTGCGAGAAATCCCCATTCGGCCACGGCCAACTTTCGCTGGCCATTATCGAGCGTCACGATGGGCACTCGTTGCGAGATCGAGATGTTCAGGCGTGGCCGCTCCGAGAATTCCTCGAATAGCTCGGTCACGCTCAGACCGAGCAATTCCGCGATGTGTCGGAGCGAAAGTTTCAGACGGTAGCGAGCACACATTACTCAGTGATGATAGCATTGCGACGACAAATTTCAGCGCATAAACGAGGTCCGGTCGGGGAACGGATGCCCGACCGGACCTGCGATGTTGAGCGCTACTTTGATGCTTCCTGCGGCCGCTGTTGCTGACTGAGTGCGACGATCCGGCCATGGGCCTGGTCGGCGACTTTCGCCAGCACCAG
>PMAK01000138.1 GCA_003153655.1 Phycisphaerales bacterium | reverse complement strand
TCTGAGACCTTTTGTGCTCTCGGATCCGATTGCATCAGCATCCAATCGCATCCCATCATTGAAAATGCCTTATCGACTACAACAATAGCTAGTAAAAACTAACAAAAACCTCGAAAAGCGTTCAGAAGTGTCCAGTTCTGTCCAGTTGGCGATCGCAAACCCCTCAAGCAATCGTCTTCTCAACCTCATCAAACCCCGCGGCCCCCTCGGCAATCAGCCGATATCCGCTATCTTCCAACGTAATATAATTCTCCGCCGACAGTGCACCCCGGCAACCTTCAATCGTCGGTGTCTTAAGCAGCGCATCCCGGAGCTTCGGCGTCGCCACCAAAATCTCAAAAACCCCGCGCCGCCCGAAATGCCCGGTCCCGAAGCACTTCTTGCACCCCTTAGGCTGAAAAACCTGCTTAATGCCGGTAATGCCAAACGTGGCAAATTTCTTAACCTGCTCCGCCGTAGGCGGCTTCGCGACCTTGCAATGCGGACAAAGCTGCCGAACCAGTCGCTGCGCAACCACGACATGAAGCCCGGATGCAACAACATACGGCTCGACGCCTAGATCAAGCAAACGAAACATCCCGCTGATCGCATCACGCGCATGCACCGTGCTGAACACCAGGTGCCCGGTCATGCCGGCCTGAACGGCTACGCGTGCCGTCTCCGCATCCCGGATTTCACCGACGAGAATCACATCCGGGTCCTGCCGCAAAACACTCCGCAAAAGAGCCGAGAAAGAATTGCCCTGTGAATCGTTCACCGGAATCTGCGTCACGCCTTCAAGTTGAATCTCGACCGGGTCCTCAATCGTCACGACATTCCGCTGCGTAATATCGATGTCGCGCAGAATGGCGTACAGCGTCGTGGTCTTGCCAGACCCGGTCGGGCCGCAGACCAAAATCATCCCCGCATCCTGCTCGCCCGTCCTTCGAATAATCTCGCGGGCCTTCGCCGGCAGTTGCAGATCATCGATATGCAGCGGCGCGTTGGCCGTATCCAGCACGCGAATAACAAGCTTCTGCCCATGCATCGCCGGGGCAAAGCTCACACGATAATCCACGCGCCGCTCAACCATCTCGGTTTTCTTCTTCGTCGGCACCCGCGCGCTGAAATGCCCCTCCTGCACGATATTCCGCTGCGCGATATCAATGTCGCTGACAACCTTAACAGCCGACAAAAGCTTGAGGCCCAGCTCCTTGTTAAGCCGGACGACATCCACCATCGTTCCATCCACGCGGATGCGAACATGAACATCATCCGTCTTGGGTTCAATATGTATGTCCGTAGCCCGGCTGCGAAAACAGACGAGCATAATCAGCCGCATAATGGTGATCGCTTCACCAACATCCTTCTTAGCGTCAGCCTGATAAGCAACCTTGCCCCGCGCATTGATCAGCACAATCTGGCGATCCGTAAATGACCGATCCGCAAGCGCCTCAGCCCGTTCCCGAAGCTGACGTTCCTGCTCATTGGCCGCAACGACCGGCTCCCCCGGCGCATGCTTGTCGTCGTCCGCCTCGTCCTCGTCGCTGACCAGGTGCGCAAGTTCCGCCATCGCCGTATCGGCAGCCGCCTTGGAATTCGCGCCACTTCCGGCACGAACCGCCGGAACAACAAGCTTTATCTCCGTTTTCCCAATGGCCACGACATCGCCACTCACTATCAACGACTGATGTACCGGTTTCCCATTGAGCAAAGTCCCATTACGAGATTCCAGATCGCGCAAATGAAACCCATCGGAACCCTTCTCAATGACACAATGAAACCGGCTTGCCATCGGTTCGTCGATGACCAGCAAATTGGTGAAATTCCGCCCAATGGTCAGCGGCCCGCCATCAAGCGGGACTTGCCGTGGACCCTTGGCATCCTTGATTTCCAAATAGGCCGTCTGCATCAAAACCAAGCCTCGATGTTTCTCGTGCCGCCCTTTAAGAAATTATAGTACCGCAAGTCGCGGAGTTTGTCAGACGTGATTTCACCTTTGAGCCGGGATCTTCCACTTGTCACATTGCCCGAAAAACCTGCACGGGTTGTTAAAAAATATCTCCCCAGCCTCCGCTTCAGCGTGTCCCCGGCGGCGGTATTCCAGCACGGTATCAACAAGCGTATGCGGCCCCGAATCCCCCCAGTCGCTGGCGCTGTTGACGCAGATTTTCTCGGGGCCAAATTGCTCGAGAATGTCCACGCCGCGCTGCGGGGTCAGCTTGCTCCGGGGGTAAATCGTCAAGCCGCACCAGAATCCCGCCTCTCGGGCCATGCGAATGGTGTGTTCCTCGCAATGATCGATCAAAACCCGCTGAGGATCGATTCGCCGGTCGTTCTTCAATATGTTGGTGATGATCGCCGTCCCCTTGTGCTTATCCTGAAGATGAGGCGTATGAATCAGAATCAACTGATTGTGCTTCGCCGCCAGATCAACCTGTTCCTCAAAAATCGTGATCTCATTCGCCGTATTCTTGTTCAATCCAATTTCCCCGATCCCCAGCACCCGCGGATGATCGAGCAGCAGTGGAATCAAGCGGATAACCTCCCGCGCCAGCGGCACATTCTCCGCCTCCTTGGCGTTGATGCAGAGCCAGGAGTAATGCTCGATTCCATATTGGGCCGCGCGCACCGGCTCAACATCCGTCAGATGATGAAAATAATCCGCAAAGCTGGCGGCCGAACTGCGATCAAATCCCGCCCAAAACGCTGGCTCAGACACCGCCACCACCCCGCACCGGGCCATGAATCGGTAGTCATCCGTCGTTCGGCTGACGCAGTGAATGTGAGGATCGATCAGTTTCATTTCTTGTCACGGGTCGGCGGGGGAGTCTTGTCCGAAAAAACCAACTGAACGCGTTCCGCCCGATTGGGCTCGGGTTCCAGCAAAACGGCAAAGGCCTCCCGAAATTGCCGTAGCCGAGGTTCGGATGCAATCTTGCTGCCGCGATCCAGCCGATCCAAATCGGCGGCAAGCGACAGGCATCGGCTGCGCATATCCAGAAGCGTCTGATCAAGCATTTCCTTGGAGTCACGCATGAAGTAATTGTACAGAATCAGCGTTTGAAATTGCGCAATCAGAGGATAAAATAGCGCATGTCGTCAGCCGATGTACTCCTCGGCAGCGACCGCGTTCCCGGAAAGGCGTTTTCGGGAGTGAGAGCCCGGCGGCGGGCCAGTACAAGGGCGAATGGGAGAGTCTCATTCGCATACTAAGGCCGGTGTCCCAGGACGATTGTGAAATCGCTCCCAACCCGTGCCGACAGTCACCTTGGAATAGCGCCCGCGACGGCTTGGCAAAACCAATGAGCACCGCGCGAGCCGCGTGTGTCTCTGCAAGAACTGGAGGTGATCCGTGACCAATTCTGACTGTACAAGCGGAGGGCTAACCCTCCGCCGGGCTGCTGTAAGCAGCTTTCGCGGGTGAGATTCCCGCGATCCACGCAGCTGCTTTAGCAGCTCAGCAGTTCTAATCGCGAGGCCCCGGATCATGCATCCGGGGCTTCTTTTTGTAATAGCGACTTCAATGCCATGTGGTACTATCCTTCCGATGCGGTTACCCGCCATCTATGGAATTATCGATCGTCGCTGATTTGATAATCGAGATGCGTCGCTTCTATGGGCGATTGACCGGGTCTCAACCCTTCGGCGGCTCTTTCGCCTTCAGCCACGGCATCATCTTCCTCAATCGCCGCCCCGTGACCTCAACCGGATGGCTGTTGTCCTGTTCGTAAAGGCGCTTGAAGTTCTTCATGCCACCTTCGTATTCCGCTCGCCATTCCTTGGCGAATTGCCCGCTGGTGATCTCGGCCAGAATCTTCTTCATCTCGGCTTTGACAGCCGGATTCACAACGCGCGGGCCGCGTGTGAGATCGCCGTATTCCGCCGTGTTGCTGATCGAATATCGCATGTAATCCAGGCCGCCCTGATAGATCAGATCAACAATGAGCTTCACCTCATGCACGCATTCGAAGTATGCCATCTCCGGCGGATACCCAGCCTCGGTGAGGGTTTCAAACCCAGCCTTGATCAGCGACGCGAGGCCGCCGCAAAGGACAGCCTGTTCGCCAAATAGATCGGTTTCGCATTCGTCCTTGAAGTTGGTCTCGATCACGCCGCTCCGAGCGCCGCCAATGCCTCGCGCCCAGGCCAGACTGATTTCTCTCGCCTTCCCAGTAGCGTTTTGGTGAACCGCCAGCAGGCAAGGCACGCCGCCGCCGCGCTCAAATTCGCTGCGAACCAGATGCCCCGGTCCCTTCGGCGCAACCATCACAATGTCCACGTCCTTGGGCGGAACGATCGTCTTGAAGTGAATATTGAATCCATGCGTCGCGCCGAATGCCTTGCCGGCCTTGAGATGCGGCGCGATGCTCTTGGCATACACGCCGGGCTGCACTTCATCCGGCAGCGTGACGATAATCAGATCGGCGGCTTTCACCGCATCTTCAACGCTGACCGGATCAAAGCCCTGCTGAATCGCCAGTTTGCCGTTGGGGCTATCTTTGCGGTTGGCGACGATGACCTTGATGCCGCTGTCGCGGAGGTTCTGGCCATGTGCATGCCCTTGCGACCCAAAGCCAAGAATGGCCACGGTCTTTCCCTGCAAAGCATCAAGCGGGGCGTCTTTTTCGTAGATCATTTTGAGCGGTTCTGGCATTGAAAACTCCTCGGAAAATTGAGTCGCGGATGTTAATAGCCAATGCCCCAGATAGCAATCGGCCGTCAGGGACGCTTGTTGTACCGGAGTAGAACTG
>PMAK01000208.1 GCA_003153655.1 Phycisphaerales bacterium | reverse complement strand
GGCGTTCGAGCTGCTCGGGATCGGAAGCGATCTTGGCGATGACCTGGTACTGCATGAGGGATCGTAGATCGTCGAGTGCGCGGAAATTTTCGTGCGACGCCATTGCCACGGTCAGCATTTTGGTGGCTGGATCGAATGATAATGGAAGAACTTTGTTGGTCGTCGCAAGCTGAGCGGGGACCGCGGCAATCGTCGCCGGGTCAATATTGATGCCTTCAAGATTGGCTACCTCGAATCCCTGCTGGGCGGCCAGGGCGATGGTGAGATCCTGCTCCTTGATGGCGCCCATATCGAGGAGAATTCGGCCGAGGAGCGCGCCCTTTTCCTTTTGGAAAGCCATGGCTTTGCTGTATTGCTCGCGCGTGACCTTGCCCATTTTCTGGAGCACGCGTCCGAGCGGCCTGCCTTTGAGTTCTGATATCGGCGGCATGCCAGAGGGTTGTCCTGGCGCCGGGGAATTCCCTCCGGGAGGAGGCGGTTGCTTGTCGCCCGGAGACACATTTGCGCCGGGACCGCCGGCGTTGCCTCCGGGTGGAGTATTGTTGTTGTTCGATGGAGGAACGGAGGGTGTTCCATTGCCATTCGTGGGCGCGGCGGCTTTGAGAGGAGCGCCTGGCGCCGGTGTAACGGGGATGGGCCGGATGGGGCTGATGGGGAGCGTTGCCGGTCGGGGTTGGCCTGTGCCGGGGGCGGGTATTCGCGTCACGGGAATGGCCGTGACGGGAACGCCTGCGGGCCGGGCGACCGGCGCTGATGCGGCGGGCCGCGTCGGATTGGCGGGGGGGATTTTCGATTCAGACGGTGCTTGTGACATCTCTCAATCCTCTGTTGGCCGCGGAATGTAGTCCGCGAGCCCATGGGTTACTACGACTACTTTTTCGCCTGCATCGCCTGCATCCGGGCGCGGGTTGCTTCCATTTGGGCGCGGCGTTCGGCTTCGGGGCTTGCGGCGGGAGCGCCCGGCACTTTCGGTTTTGCCGTTGCCGAGTTTTCTCCGGTGGCGGTGCCTTCAGCCAGCGCCATTTCCTCGGCGCTCTTTCCGGTTTCGATCCCGGCCTTGGTGAATTTATCCATCATCTGGCCCGGGACTTTACTCTTGTCGATGGATTCTTCAGCACTGATTTTTCCAGACTGATACAAAGCCCAGAGCGTGTCATCCAGCAATTGCATGCCGTATCGCTTGCCGGTCTGGATTTCAGAGTCGATTCGGAAGACTTTATTTTCGCGGATGAGGTTCTGAATGCTGGGCGTGACGTACATGAACTCGTAAGCGGCGACCATCCCATCGACATCCACCCGGGGAAGGAGCGCCTGAGACAGAACGGCGATCAGATTGTTCGCCAACTGCACGCGGACCTGTTCCTGCTGATCAGCCGGGAATGCGTCGATGATTCGGTTGATGGTGCTGGCAGCGCCGCTGGTGTGGAGCGTTCCGAAGACGAGGTGGCCGGTTTCGGCGGCGGTGATGGCTGAGCCGATGGTCGCCAAGTCGCGCATTTCGCCGACGAGCATGACGTCCGGGTCCTGGCGGAGGGCGCGGCGAAGGGCTTCGGAGAAGCTCGGGACGTCTACGCCGATCTCGCGCTGGACGACGATCGATTTTTTGTGGGTGTGGTAATATTCGATGGGGTCTTCCATCGTGATGATGTGGCGATCGTAGTTTTCGTTGATGTAGTTGATCATGCAGGCGAGCGTGGTCGTCTTGCCGGAACCGGTGGGGCCGGTGACGAGGAAGATTCCGCGCGGTCTGCGGCAGATCTGCTCGGCCATTCGGGGGAGGCCGATCTGCTCGAAGGTCATCAGCTTGCTGGGGATTCGCCGCAGAACCATGCTGGCGAAGCCTTTTTGTTTGAAGACGGAGACGCGGAAACGGGATTCAGCGCCGAAAGCGAATCCGAAGTCGCCGCTGCCGGTTTCCTCGAATTCCTGCTGGATGCGTTCGGGGGTGACGCTCTTCATGAGCGCCATCGTGTCTTCCGGGTCGAGGACCTTGGTTTGCAATTCGCGGAGGTGTCCGTGAAGACGAAGGGTTGGCGGCCTGCCGACGGCGAGGTGCAAGTCGGATGCGCCGCGGCGAACGCAGGTTTCGAGCAAACGATCGATTTGGAGTGTTGATGCCATAAAAAATTATACCGTAACGATTCCTTCCATCTGTGCGACCTTGACGACTTCCTCGGCGGTGGTGATGCCGGAGAGAACCTTGAGCCGGCCGTCCGCGAGCAATGATTTCATTCCACCGGCGAGGGCGGCCTTGCGAATCTTGTTGGTGGGGGCCCGCTCGAACGCGAGGGTGCGAATTTCGGAGTTCAAATTCATCAATTCAAAGATGCCAACGCGGCCGCGGAAACCCGTGCCGGAGCAGTAATCACATCCGCGCGGTTTGTAGACGTTCTTGTCCTTGAGGTCTTCCGGCTTGATGCCCGCGAGCTTCATCCACATCGCATCCGGCTCTTTGTCGGGCACTTTGCATTTCGGACAGAGCGCCCGGATAAGGCGCTGCCCAAGGACCGCCTGAATGGAACTGGCGACGAGGAAGGGCTTGACGCCCATATCGATCAGACGGGTGATAGCGCCTGGCGCATCATTGGTATGAAGCGTGCTGAAGACCAGGTGGCCCGTCAAAGCGGCCTGAATCGCGACTTCCGCCACTTCCTTGTCGCGAATTTCACCGACGAGAATAATGTTGGGCGCCTGGCGAAGCATTGCTCGAAGAATCTTCGAGAACGACAAGCCGATGGCGTCGCGCACCTGGCATTGGTTGATGCCGGAGAAATTATATTCGACGGGGTCTTCGGCGGTGATGATCTTTTTATCGGGACGGTTTAGTTCGTTGAGCGCGGCATAGAGCGTGGTCGTTTTACCCGAGCCGGTGGGTCCGGTCACAAGAAAAATCCCATTCGGGCGTTTGATGGTTTTCTGGAAGATCTTGTAATCCTCTTCCTCAAATCCAAGGCTTTGAATGCCGACGCGGACGCTGTCGGGCCGCAAAATACGCAGCACAACCGATTCACCGTGATACGCGGGCAGTGTGCTGACGCGGAAATCGACGTTTACTTTGTCCACCATCAGCTTGATGCGGCCGTCCTGCGNNCGCCGTCGATGCGGTAGCGGACGCGAACGCGGTCCTTCATCGGCTCGATGTGGATATCGCTTGCACGGTTGCGCACGGCTTCGCCGATCATCGCCTGCACGAGTTTGATGATGGGGGCCTGCGTGGCATCGGCGCCGCCGGTGTCTTCGCCGATGCCGGTGAGATCGACGGATTTATCGATCGAGCGGTCCACGGATTTGTCGAGCGACTTGTCGAGCGATTTGTCGAGAGAATCGCGCAGCCGGTCGATCGTGCGGTCCATTGTCTTGTCGATCGTGTTGGTTGAGCTGGTGTTGAAGAGCTCATCCAGAACGGTCTTGATGCGTCCCTTGGGGGCGAGGACGGTTCGCATGTCCTTGTTGAGCCGGAAGCGGAGAACTTCGAGCATCTCGAAGTCGAGTGGATCGTGAATGGCGACCCTGAGCTTGCCGCTCTCCATCCCCAGTGGAAGGACAAGGAACTTACGCATGAGGTCGTCGGGGATGAGACTGACGGCGTTCGGTGGGACGGAATTTTTATCCAGATCGATATATTCCATATTGTGCTGCTGCGCCAGCGCCTTATAGACGTTGGTTTCGCTGCACAATTTCAAGTCGACCAAGGCCTCGCCGATGCGAAGACTTTTGGCTTTTCCATGCTCAATCGCCTTGGCGACTTCGCGGGTGGAAATGATTCCCCATTCAATGAGGATTTCACCTAACTTCTTTTGCTGCTTGGCCATCGGGAGAATCCTTCGTAGGCGACTGTGGGGGCTATCGGGAGGTTTAAGCCGGTGCCGTCCAGCCGTTACATAATGTACTGCCGACCCATCGGCGGGGTTCGGTGAGGTTGCAACTAAATGATTTTAACCGGAATGGGCGGGGCGTCTCAAGCATAAAAGAGGGATTTCACAGTCTGTCTCGGTCGGCACTCCCTATTCGGACGCTGGCAAGCGGACTCTGGGCAAGTAAATCGCTCTTTATCGAAGCAAGGGGACGGATTCTCCCGCCAGGGTGATGACCGCGGGCGTGTTTTCCAGGAACAACTGCATATGTGGGAAGGGTATCTCGATGTGTGCGGCATCGAGGGCGTTCTTGGCCTTCTCCAGATAATCGTGAAAAAGCGTTCGCTCTATCGCTTCTTCCCGCGTCCAGAACCGCAGGAACAGATTGACGCTGCTGTCGGCACATGCGGCCACCACCACGCTGGGGGCCGGATCTTTGCAGACGCGTTCATCACCTTCGACCGTTGCCAGAAGGGCCGTCCGAGCTTTGTCGATGGATTCCTTGTAGGCGATGCCGATCGGTATTTCGATGCGGATCATTGGGTGCGTGCTGTGATTGGCGACGCGGTTGGCGAGCATATAGGTGTTTGGCATCACCAGCGTTTCGCCGTTGAGATCGAGTAGCCGAGTGGAGCGAAAGCTGACGCGAAGGACCTGGCCGAAGATTGAATCGATGATGATCCAGTCGCCTACNNAATGACGATGCCGGCGATGAAATTGGCGAGCGTTTCCTGGGCGGCGAAACCGATGGCCAAGCCGATGATGGAGACGCCGGTGAGGAGGGCGGCGATTTCAACGCCGATCTGGTTGCAGGCGATCACGAGGCCAAACCCCATGACGGACCATTTGATGAGCGATCCCAGCATGTCCCGGATGCTGGAATCGACATGGGCGCGGGCCATGGAGCCGAGGACGATGCGGCGGATCATTCGGTAGATGAGCCAGAATATCCCGAAGAGGATAAGGGCGGCCAAAAGTTTGGGGATAAACGCGAGGGTGCTGAGAACCAGGGTGTTGCCCGACTGTTGCCAGAAGGCGAAGTCGAGCATGTCCTGCAACGTAACGACATCCCCTTTGAATGCGTTGAGGAGGGTCTTTTGAATGGGGATGACGACCGTGGCTTCGAGCACGGCTCCACTCGCGTCCAGTGCGGAGAGACGGTAATCGTAAGCGCCGGCTGAACTGACTTTGGAATCCTCGTAACTGGCCACCTTGGCATCGAGGGTTTTCAGCTCGTTCCAAGTCTTTGAGCCATGTTCGGAGCGTTCAATGCGAAACGCGGCAACGGTGGGGAGATCGCAGGCCCAGTTCAGATCGANNAATATGCGACGTAGCCGGCTCGGCGGCGGGATTGGTGGCGGCGCCGGTGGTTGCGGAATCCGTGGCGTGCGCTGCGGCATTTATGAATGCGGCCTGAGCGCGAACCGAGGGTGCGGCCAGCGATAAAGCCAGCCCGATCACCAGAAACAGAATCCCCCAGGTCCTTTTCACTGACATCCATAACCTCCAATGCGGCAAGCGAATTATCTCCGCATCGGGACGCGGCTACAAGCAATTTTCGGGGAGAAATCGGCGAAAGAGGGGGATTCCGGGTCCGTTTATCCGGGTTGGTAAGTTATTGGAATGCACGGGTCTTCCCGCCGGACATTACGGGAAACGTAACTGATTGTCATCGTCTTCGTTTTGCATTTGGTCTGGCCAAGACCGATCGAAACTCCGAACGAATGATCCCCATCATTTCGCCGGCGACGGAGCGGTTGTTGCCGCCGGGCGCGTGGCTGGTTCATAGGGGCGGCATTCCACAAATCCCGGATCGTATTCGATGGTACAGGAGTCGCTGTAGTGCCGGCCGGCTCTGACGCCATCCGCCTCGATAACATTTTTGCCGCGGATCAGAGTTACATCCGGCCAGATGAAAACATGATCGGCATTGCTCACCGATCCGAGCGAAACGCCATTCAGTTTCAGGTCAACCGAATCACAATTGGAATAAATTTTGACCGGACTGTGATCAAAATTCCGAGGCGTGAAGCGGCGATCGGTGATGTAAACCACTGATTCATCCGACCAGTTGGCCTTGTAGAAATAGAAGGCGTCCTTTTTGATTTTTCGGTCGTAGGTGATCAACCCCTTGTCATTCCTGCCGAGATGATCGCCTTCGTGACGGCCATCGGAAGCGAAGTCGAACATGTTCCACAGGAAGGCGCCCCAGAGATATGGCCGCTGGCTCATGGCTTTCCATGCGGCCTCGTGAACGACGCATTGCCATTCTTCGGGGTGCCACAGCCCATCTGTCTTGGGATGGGTTGGATCAAGCTCATGCTGAAAGGGACTGGCGCCCGCGCCATATTCGCTGATGGCCAGGGCGCGATCGGGGAGCTTGGAATGAAGTGTGTCCAGGTCGGCGGGCCAACTGTCGGGCGATTTTACGTACCAGCCGTCGTAAATATTGAATCCCAATACATCGGTGATTCCGTTAAACGGGAAATCGGGCCTGGAGTTTGTGGCGGCGGTCGTCAGCCGGGTGGGATCGAGGTCGTGAGCGAGCTTATTCAGGTCTCCGACCAGTTGCACCTCGTGGTCGAGCATCAGCTTTCCTTCGTCGGCAGACTGTTCCTTTTCCTTCTTGTCGCGCAGCTCGTTGAAGAGGGACCAGAAGCAGATCGACGGATGGTTGTAACTCTGCTTAATCAGCTCGCGAAGCTGCTGCCTGGCGATGTCATCAAACGCGCCTGTGGGGGTGACGGAATTGACCAGGCAGGCCTCTGCCCAGACAACCAGACCGCCGCGATCGCACAGATCATAAAATTCCTGGGCGTGTTGATAATGGGAGAGGCGGATGGCATTGCATCCCATCTCCATGATGAGGTCGAAATCCTCTTTCTGCTCGCGGGAAGTGATCGCCCATCCCCTATCTTGCCGATCTTGATGCCGATTGACGCCGTGCAGCGGATAGGGATGGCCGTTGAGCAAAAAACCCTTGTCAGGATCGACGGCAAAAAACCGAATCCCCAGCGGCTGAATCACACGATCCACCACCGCATTCGCATTGGAAACCGTCACGCGAACGCGATAGAGGTACGGATCGTTCCTTCCGTTCCACAGATGCGGGTGATCGATACTCATCCACTGAACCACGTCCTGCGAATCGCCGGCGACGATGGGCATCCGCGTATTGATGCTCTCGATCGTTTTGCCAGTGGCGTCGAGTAAATCGCAGGTTACGCCGGCGGGCTGATCGATGGTTAAGGCGTTGCGAATTTTCGCGGTGATCTGCACATCCGCGTGGTCTGCCGAGACGTTGGTTTGCTTGAGATAAACCCCCGGCGAGGCATCATCCATCGGGCTGACCGAAAGCGGGCTGAGGGCCAGGAGTTGAACGCCGCGGTAGATGCCGCCGAAGAACGTAAAATCCGCCGAATTGGGTGGAATATCCTTATCGATCGCGTTGGTCACGCGGACGGCAATGACGTTGTCGCCCGAGGAGTTCACCAGCGTAGTGATGTCATATCCAAACGCGGAGAACATTCCCTTATGCGGCGGGCCGGCCGGTTGGCCGTTGACATATACGGAGGCGGCGCTGGAAGCGCCGTTGNNGCGGCGGTGAGCGTGAGATGCCGGCGATACCAGGCGGGACCGCGATAGTAATCGTTGCCGCCGTCTTCGCCGTCGAGATTGTTCCATGTATGTGGGAGTGTGACGGACTGCCAGGATGAATCGTCGAGCATGGGCTGCTCGGCGCCGGACATATCGTCACGAATAAATTTCCAATCGGAATTGAGATCGATCGCGATGCGCGGCGCAACGACAGCTTCGGTTCCGCTGTCAGTCAATTGGGATGAAACCTCGGACGAATTGGTCGAGCCGCATGCGCAAAGCAACAACGAGGATACGATTGCCGTGATATAAAGACACCACCTTTTAAACTGCATGCAACATCTCCGCCGGCGAAGGGAATCAATATCGTTCTCCCGCGGCTTTGATGCAAGTTCCAGGCGGGTTTCTGAACGTTTCTGTTATTGGACCGTAGGCGCGACTCTTCCTCGGCAATTCAAATAGAAATATGCGCCTATGCCCGCAGCCGCGTCTGGATGTTATCCAGCACATTCATGAAGTTGATGTAGCTGTCGTAGGGGCTTTCGTAGGGGCTGAAATACTTGTGGACATCGCCGTCGGCCCAGTATTTCGTGCACATGTAATAGAAATGATCGCTGGTGGTCAGCCGCCGCCAATCGGTTAGAAGCTGTTCGTCGCCCTTCTCTTTCAGCGGCCCTTCCAGCTTGTACAACTCATGCAGGGCGTTGGATTGCATCGCGTTGCCGAGCCAGGCGGAGAGATCGCGCTCGGTATCCGCCCAGGAGATCATGTGGGGGATGTCGATTTCGCCGGAGGAATCGTATTTATCGATGACCTGGCTGGGGGTCAGGAAGTTGTTGTCGCGATGCTCCATGATCTTGCCGGGAACGTGGCGCATAAAATCGAAGATGCCGGTGTCGGCCCATTGATGCTCGCCGAAGGTTTCGTAATCCATGAATAGGTTGCACAGATGGCCGTTGCCGTTGATCTGGTTGACCCATGCGGCGAATTTTTCAGCTGTTAGCGGCCATTGTTCCCAGGAACGGTTTGAAAACCGGAATGCGATGTCGTCGCTGAGCCGGTAATTCTTCAATAGCAGCTTCATGCGCGGGGCGTGAGGGGGGCGATAGACGAAATTGGGGCTGCGGTAGCCGAGGATGTGGTCGGCGCCTTCGGTCAGGACGCCTTCATATCCCATGTGGCTGACGAAATGAGCCAGATCGTTGTTGTAGATGAGCTCTGTATTGCGGAAAACGCGCGGTTCCTGGCCGAAGAGGTGCTTAATGAACTGCCGATGCAACTCGACCTGCGCCCGGAATTCCTCGCGGGAGTAGAGAAACGAAAGGGAGTGGTAATACGTCTCATCCAGGAATTCCACGCAGCCGGTCTTGTTCAGCTCGTGGAAGGAATCCATCACCTCGGGGATGTACTGTTGGAACTGCTCGAGCGCCACTCCGGTGATGGAGTACGCGATGCGGAACCGTCCCTCGTGCATTCGGATGGTTTCCAGAAGCGTACGATTAGCCGGCAGATAGCACTTGTGGGCCACCTTGCGGCAGATTTCCGCGTTTTTATGGTCGTCGAAATAATGCCGATCCGTATCGAATACGCTGTAGCGGCGGAGCCGGAACGGTTGATGCACTTGGAAATAAAAACAGACCGAAGCCATATCGACGCCTCTGGTTTTGAGTTTTGCAGTATACGCACCTGTGAAAATGAATCCACGTCCCGGCGCACGGCGAATTATGATTTGCCTCACAGAACATTCTTTGAGAGTTTGGACCGATAAACCGCCGATCCGATGGAATGGCCACTGAAGCAGCCGATAGGATATTCATGCGGCTGCCGGCTTTCATCGCGATTGTTCTGATGCTCGGCAATATTGCGGGCGGTCAGACCACTCAGGCCTCGGGGCCTGAGGCGGTTGAAGCAGCCTGGGAGCGGCAGGTCAGTTCCCTGGCGGCGGCGGTGGCGGCACATGATTCGCCGGGGTTTCAATCTCTTGTTCCCAGCAGTTGTGTGCTTCACCGGTTTAGCGGACAGCGGGATGCGGATCTTGCCTCGTTCGTTGATTTCACCTCCGACAAATCGGTGCTCGGCGATCATGGCTACTTCTATCAGCCGACAACCGTGGCCGCGGATATCGCGCGAGATGTGAATTCATCGGCCCTGGTTTCCGAATTCGCCAAAAAGACGCTGGCGATGGATGACAAGCGCGATCAGGCAGTTATGATGCGATGGCTGGCGCAGTCGTTAGGCGTCGAAGACAATATGCCCATCGCCGTCATCGTTTTGTGGCAGAATGGCCCCGACGCGGATGATCGTTTCCGACCGAATTTTATTTTGATCAAGGCTGAGAAGGATGGGGATGGATTCAAATTCGGACAGATCGTTTATGGCGATCCGCTGGATTGATCGGCTCGGGCAAATATCCAAATTATTTACCGCGGAGACCCCGATATATCGGGGTCTNNTCGCCCCTCGACCAGATGACCCTCAGCTTCGACGGCGCTAAGAAAGAGACTTTTGAGTTCTATCGAAAGGGCGCCAACTTCGAGAAAGTCCGCGACAACTTCGTGCGCTTCGCCCGCCTGAAGCACGAGCCGCAAATCCTTTTGCTGCAGATTGATCGTAAATCCGGGCCGGAAATCGCCGGCGATCATCCGCGGGCCGAGATTTGCCAATTGCCACGATCCCGCAGCCCCGCCGGCGAGTGCCGCGATTGTTTTCTCCAGATTTAACCCGTGCTTCTTGGCGAAGGTCAGGGCCTCGCACACCGCGAGGTTGGTGACGCTGACGAGAATCTGGTTCACCAGCTTAGTGAGCTGCCCTGTCCCGCTTGGGCCGCAATGGGTGATGGTGCTGCCGAGGATTCGGAGGATCGGCTCAACGCGATCGAAGGCGGCGGAGTCTCCGCCAACCATGAGCGAAAGGGTTCCATTTTTCGCCCCCACGTCGCCGCCACTGACCGGTGCGTCGAGTAAGTGGGCGCCTTTCTTGGAAAGTTCCTCGGCAAGTTCACGTGTGACGGCAGGTGAGATCGTGGAATGATCGACAACGATCAGGCCGCGCCGGGCCGAATTGATAATTCCGTCCGGGCCTCGGATCACCGCTTCGACATCCGGCGTATCGGTGACGCAGATAAAAACGACATCGCTGCCGGCGGCGACTTCGGCCGGTGAGGCAGCCGCATGGGCGCCTTTGGCAATCAGCCGAGATGCTTTTGATTTGGTCCGGCTGTGAACGAGCAGCGGGTACTTGGCCTCCAGCAATCTGCCGGCCATTGGCGCACCCATGATGCCCAAACCGATGAATCCGATCCGGTTTTCCATCGACTATTTGTGCAGCAAGATGAATAGAACAACAAGGATGATGTTCGCGAAAAGTGAAATCCCGGCGATCCAGTAGAGGAGCATGATCGGCACACCCGGGAACGGCTGTGAGGGAAAGGAAGCGGAAGCAGGCACTAAATCCACGGTCTTGCCGGTTTCTTCAATCTTGGCGAGCGAATCAAAATCGACGATCCGGCGGGCATATTTCGGAGCGGCATTTTGTCGCACCAGGCGCAGGTCTTCCAACATTTGCTCGGTGGATTCGTACCGGTCCTCGCGTCGCTTGGCCATGGCGATGTCGATGATCTCCCCCACGCCGGCCGACAGAGCTGTGTTGACGTGATCGGCGGGAATGAGGGCCTGCCCCAGATGTTTGTGCATCACGGCGGCGGGCGTTTCGCCTTCAAAGGGCGGATGCCCGGTGACGAGATGGTAAAGGGTGGCGCCGAGCGAATAAATGTCGGCACGGAAATCGATATCCCGGTCGCCGCGGATCTGCTCGGGGCTGATGTAGTACGGCGTGCCATATGCCTTGCCGGCTTCCATCTCGGCCGCGCGTTTGTCGTCGGTCGCCCTGGCCAAACCAAGATCGGTCAGCTTGGCGACGCCTTGAGGCGTCAAAATGATGTTCTTGGGCTTTACGTCGCGGTGGATCAAACCACGCTGATGGGCATGAGCCAGTGCATCAGCCATCTGAATGCCGATATCCAGGGCCTCGGCCTCGGAAAAGCTCTTTCCTTCTCCCGCCGGTGGAGCCGCCATCAGATCGTATAGTGTCTTGCCTTCGACAAATTCCATTACGAAATAGTGGAATCCATCGGGCGACTCACCCACATCGATGGCCTGCACGATGTTGTTATGACTGAGCTTGGCGGCGGCCTTGCCCTCTTTATAAAACCGGTCCACGAAGTCCCGGTTATCGCTCATCTTTTTCGGAAGGATTTTCACGGCAACGACGCGGTCCAGCGATATCTGCCGGGCGCTATACACATGCGCCATGGCTCCTTTGCCGACTTCCCGGATCACCTCATAACCGGGAATGCGGCTGGCTTTGCCGTCGGCCACCACCTGCCGGATGCGCTTGGCCTGATTAACCGTTATGAAATTATTTTCGATGAGTAGATCGGTGAGACTGCGGGCGTTCGGATCGGAAGATTGTTTTTGCTGCTCGCGGCAGAAGTCGACTTCCTTGCGGCTGACCAGCCCCATGTCAACGGCAAGCTTCCCAACTTCGGTATCGAGATTGGAAGCGGCCAACAGGCTTTTGGCCGAAGATCCCGCAGCGTGATTTGGGGTTTCTGACATCGGCCGCTCGCTAAAAAAACCGTGCGGTCAGTTCGCCAATCCCCCGGCGAGCTCAACTGCTCATCTCCTGCGAAAATCCGACACTTGAGCTATCTAAAACGTAGACCTTGGCGGCGAAAGTGTCAAGTTCTAATTAGTGTTAATCAAACCCTCTTGCCGGGCAGACCGGTTATACGACGCCATGGCCTTTCAGGTTCCCGATTACGACCAGGCATTTGGCGGCAGAACGCCGCCGCCGTGATTATCGGACGGAGGGCCTTTTTCAGGCCATATGGCCGATCATAGCCGTCGCGAATTCGCTGCATTTGACCTTCGTCGCCCCCTCCATCTGGCGGGCGAAGTCGTATGTAACGGTCTTGGCGGCAATCTCCCCTTCAAGGCCTTTGAGGATCAGGTCGGCTGCCTCCTGCCAATTCATATATTCGAGCATCATGACGCCGGAGAGAATGACACTGCCCGGATTCACCACATCCTGATCGGCGTACTTGGGAGCCGTGCCGTGTGTAGCTTCGAAGACGGCATGGCCGGTGACGTAGTTGATATTCCCGCCGGGAGCGATGCCGATCCCGCCGACCTGGGCGGCCAGGGC
>PMAK01000107.1 GCA_003153655.1 Phycisphaerales bacterium | reverse complement strand
GGCGAAACCCTTTTGCTGGAAAACCTGCGATTTCATAAGGAGGAGGAGAAGAACGATCCGAATTTTGCGAAGCAGTTGGCCAAACTCGGGGATATTTATGTGAATGATGCTTTCGGGACGGCACATCGCGAACATGCCAGCACGTTTGGGGCCGCGCAGGCGCTGGCGGGCAAGCCGCGTGTGATCGGGCAGCTTATTCAGAAGGAATTGAAATTTCTGGGTGAGGCGGTCAGCAATCCGAAGCGGCCGTTTGTGGCGATTCTTGGCGGAGCGAAGGTTTCGGACAAGATCAACGTTATCGAGCAGCTGCTGGGCAAGGCGGATCTTTTGTTGATCGGCGGAGCGATGGCTTATACATTCTTCCTCGCGCAGGGAAAAGAAGTTGGAAAGAGCCTGGTTGAGCGCGACAAGGTGGAACTGGCCAAGCAGTTGCTGGCCAAGGCTGGGGGAAAAATCAGGCTGCCGGTGGATACGGTTATTTCGGACAAGATGACGGACGATGCGCAGACGAAGATCGTCGAGGGGAATATTCCGGCGGATATGGAGGGGTTTGATATCGGGCCGAAGACGCGGGAGCTGTATAAGGCGGAGATCGCCAAGGCGAAGACGATCATCTGGAATGGTCCGATGGGCGTGTTCGAAAAGAAGCCGTTTGCGGCGGGAACGAAGGCCGTGGCCGAGGCGGTGGCGGCGGCAACCAGCAAAAATGGGGCGGTGACGATAATTGGCGGCGGTGACAGCGCGGCGGCCATCGAGCAGATGGGATTGTCTGAGAGGGTGAGCCACGTAAGCACCGGCGGTGGGGCTAGCCTGGAGTTTTTGGAGAAGGGGCATTTTTCGACGCTGGATATTTTGGACTGATTTCATTTGCCGAGGAATTGATGACATCCGATCCATTTCAATCCACGGCTCCTCAGATCGCCGCTTCGATTCTCTCGGCGGATTTTGCGAAGCTGGGGGATGAGATCGGAGATGTGGACCGGGGCGGGGCGGATTTTCTTCATCTGGATGTCCTGGATGGGCATTTTGCGCCGAACATCAGCTTTGGGCCCGCGGTGACGGCTGCCACGCGCCGCGTCACCGTTGCGTTTTTGGATGTGCATCTGATGATCAGCGAGCCGGAGCGATATGCATCGAAATTCCTAAAGGCCGGGGCGAGCGGGCTGACGTTTCATGTGGAGGCCGTGGCCGATGCGACGCAGACAGCGCGGCGGCTTCGGCAGATGGGATGCAGGCACGTTGGAATCACGCTGAACCCGGCGACGCCGGTGGAGAAGATTTTTCCGGCTCTGGATGATGTGGATCATGTTTTGGTGATGAGCGTTGTGCCTGGATTTTCGGGGCAGAAATTCATGCCGGAAGTTTTGCCCAAGGCCGAGGCTGTTAAGAAGCGTTTGCGGGCCAATCAGCGGATGGAAATGGATGGGGGAATCCACAAGGAGACGATCCGGCGTGCTCAGGATGCCGGCGTGGATTGGTTCGTCGTGGCGAGCGCGATTTTTGATCAAAAGAATCGGGCAGCGGCGATTGCGATACTGCGGGGATGTTTGCGATGACCTCCTGCTAATTCGGATTCTGTTCGAGGCGTCCTATAAAATTGAGCGGTATCGCATTCCAATCGATAAGTGGCGATACAAATTTTGGTCCTGACGGGAAACGGCTCCTCGCCTGTCACATCGAAGTTTTGCCATTTATCGCGTGCAAAGAAATGCCTTTTCTTTACATCTTCGCCTTGGAAGCGTATCACGATTGTTATGTCGACGCGGGCGGTGTTGATTGAAGCCGGGCCGACGCCGTGGGACGTTGAGGGTCGCATTGTCGGAAATTCGTCGCTGCCACTGACGTCTGAGGCGACAGACACGATCCGCCATCTGCTGGACGAGGTATCGGGGCCTATCGACAGCGTTTATCACGCCGCCGCCAACGAAGCCTGCAAGCAGGTGGCCGAACTGATCACCCGGAAATTTGGGATTCGCGCGCGAGACATTCGAGATTTGGACGAGGTGCGGCTGGGGTTGTGGCAGGGGCTTTTTCCCGCGGATATTCGTGCTCGTTTTCCGACAGTCTACCCCCAGTGGGAGGCCCAGCCGCTGCTAGTAACGCCGCCGGACGGCGAGCCGCTGGAGGAGGCCATTCAGCGAATACGTGGCCCGCTCAATCGCATCCTCAAGCGGAACAGGGATCAGACGATCATCCTGGCGCTAAGGCCCATGGCATTTCAGATCGTGCGGGGCATAATACAGAAGCAATCATCGGTTCAGATCGCCGGGCGCTTGCGTGAACGGCAGGCGATAGAGACGATTGAGATCGATCCGGCAGCCATGAAGACGCTGCTGGCCTGATGCTTATGTCCGAAGCACCCAACGAACAGATTTCGACGAAGAAAGATGGGGTTCCCGAGGGCCTCTGGATGCGCTGCTCGGGTTGCGGGGCCATGCTCTATCGAAAGATGGTGGAGGAGGCGTTTCATGTCTGTCCGGAGTGCCAGCATCATTTCCGAATCTCGGCGCGGCAGCGGATCGATCAGCTTGTGGACCCGGCCAGCTTTGAAGAGATGTTTGAGGACATCGAGCCGGCCGATCCTCTGAAATTCGTCGATAAGAAATCATACAAGGAGCGGCTGAAAAGCGAGCGGGAAAAAACAGGCGAGAAAGACGCCGTGGTTTGCGGCAAAGGGTTCATCAAGGGGCGGCCGATCATGATTGCGGCGATGGATCCGACTTTCATGATGGGATCAATGGGGAGCGTTGTGGGTGAAAAGATCACGCGAAGCATCGAAGCGGCGACTGAAGAGAAGTTGCCGCTGCTGATCGTGAGCTGCTCCGGCGGCGCACGGATGCAGGAATCGGCACTTTCACTGATGCAGATGGCCAAGACCAGCGCGGCGCTGGCGCGGCTGGACGAGGCGGGCGGATTGTTCATCAGTTTGCTCGCGGACCCGACGACCGGCGGTGTTACCGCGAGTTTTGCCATGCTGGGGGATTTCATTATCGCCGAGCCGAAGGCGCTGATTGGATTTGCCGGACCGCGGACGATCTGGAACACGATCAAGGTGGAATTGCCGGAGGGATTTCAGCGCAGCGAGTTTCTGCAGGAAAAGGGGTTCATTGATTTTGTCGTGCATCGGAAAGACCTGCGAAGCGAAATCGTGCGTCTGGTGAATTTCTGCATCGAGATGAAAGATTAGACGATGCCGCCGACCAAGCCGGATGGATTATCTCTGGGCAAATGGGCCGCGATTCCGGTTACTATTTTTTGCAGTTGGTTGGTCTTTTGTATATCAGCGGCTGTCGTCTACAACCGGCTTCACAACGATTTAATGATGTCATTGTTCATCCTGGCGGGTCTTGCGCCCCTGGCGATCGTGCGCGTGAGCGCCGGGCTGCGACGCCGCTGGTGGCCTCGCCTGCTCCAACTTCTTGAAGAACATACGNNCGATACGCTGCCGAGCCGCTTCATCGGGCTTTGGATTGCCCTAGCGGCGGGAACGGGCCTTTATCTTGAACTGGTCCTGATTCGCTATCACGGGACATGCTTCGCGGTTTTTGGATTCTTCAAAAATCTGAGCCTGCTATCTTGTTTTCTTGGTCTTGGCACGGGCTATGCGCTAGGCCGTACGCGGCTTGTGCTCACTCCGCTGGTCGTTCCGCTTTTGGCTATTCAGATCATTGCAATGCATCTTCTGCGATTCACAGAAATTGCGTGGGCATTGCAAAACCCGATCTCGGAACAACTGACGATGGGACTGCCGACAGCGGTGGGAGCGGTTCAAATCGTCCTTGTGTACTCATTCCTCATCTGGGTTTTTACGTTTAATGCGCTGTGCCTGATGCCGCTGGGGCAACTGGCATCGTATCTCATGGGCCGACGCGCCAAGTTACCAGCGTACAGTTGGAACCTCGTGGGCAGCATTCTGGCGGTGCTGATTTTTTGGGGGCTGTCATTTATGTGGTCTCCGCCGACGATCTGGTTCGCCGTGGGATTCATTGCGCTGCTGGCGCTGCTGCGGGGCATGTTGCTGTGTACTGGGATTGCAGCCGCGATCGTCCTGGGTGTAGTGGCTACGCCCTTAGCGGTGAACAACTATGACTTGTATTCGCCCTACCAGATCTTGACGGTGTTTCCGAGCTATGCGGGGCGGACGGTGATCATGGTGAATCACTTTTTTTACCAGGATATTTATGATCTCACCCCACACGGACCGGACTTAAACGGGCTGCAGGCGATGAATCAGGTGTATTACGGTGCGCCCTATCAGTTCAAACAAACGCCGCAGGATGTGCTGGTGGTGGGAGCGGGCACTGGGAACGATGTGGCGTCGGCGCTGCGGCATGGCGCGGGGCACGTCGATGCCGTCGAGATCGATCCGCTGATCCTTCATTNNGCTGCTTCATCCTGAAAAGCCGTACGATTCCGACCGTGTGACGCCGCATGTGCAGGATGCCCGGGCATTTTTCCGGTCCACGGACCGGAAATACGATTTGATTGTCTACGGGTTGCTCGACTCCCACACCGCATTGTCGGGCATGTCGGGCGTGCGGCTGGACAGCTATATCTACACCGTCGAAGCGCTCAGGCAGGCGCGAAAATGCCTCAAGGATGGCGGCGTTTTGTGCCTGTCCTTTGCGATGAAACCCGAGTATCTCGCTCNNTGCAGCAAGCCTTTTTGTGATCGGCGGGGATTCCGCATCCATCCATCTTCCACCTGACTTCCACGACATTACAGCCTACGCATCCAGCCACGCATCCGCGGACCCATCAACGGACGATTGGCCATTTTTTTACATGCCCGTCAGGACTTATCCGGTCTCTTATCTGGTCATTATCGCGATCATGATATTGATGTCGGCATTATTCATCTGGCCCGTGCTGCGGTCCGGCTCCGGAGGCGCGATTGTTTCAGCCCCCTGCTTCTTGCTGGGGGCGGGATTCATGCTGCTGGAAACCAAAGCCGTGACGGAATTGGCCCTGTTCTACGGCAGCACTTGGATCGTCATCAGCATTGTCATCCTGGCTATCCTGATCATGGCGTTCCTGGCAAACCTGGTGGTCATGCGATTTCCGAGAATTCCGCGCGGCGTTTCTTATCCGCTGCTGCTTGCGAGCGTCGGGCTGAGTCTTTGGTTCTCGATGGTTAGCGGGTCGATGCACGGCGCGTGGCTGAGCCAAATTCTGCCGACGGCGATTTTGACGTTGCCGCTCTTTTTTTCCGGGCTGATCTTTTCGGCGGAAATGGAGTCGGCGAGTTCGGTCGCAGCGGCGCTGGGATCGAACCTGATCGGGGCGATGCTTGGGGGATGTCTGGAATATAACTCGATGTATTTCGGGTATCGCTCGCTGTATGTGCTGGCGATTGTCATTTATGGGTTGAGCATGGTTGTGTCGCTGGTGCGGCGGACGTCAAAGGGGGTCGTGGCCGTGGCAAGCGCTGGTGAAACGTGATCCGACAAAATTTATTTCTCTGAACAATCGCTAAAAATCGTGATAGAATGGAGTTAATGACCATCGAAACGACTATCAGAATTTGGCGTGAGGGAGAGCAATATATCGCGCACGCCTTACCGCTGGATGTTTCCAGCGCTGGTGATTCACCCGAAGCAGCACGCTCCGCCTTGGGTGAGGCAGTGAGCTTATTTATTTCGACTGCGCGAGAGCAAGGGACCCTTGATGAGGTCTTAGAGGAATGCGGATATACATCGGTGGGTGATGGGTGGGTTGCGCCAAATCTCGTAACGCAAAAACAAGAGTTGCTTGCCGTCTAAATCATGCCACGTATTACACCGGTCTCGTGGAAACGACTGGAGCGGGTATTCCTGTCAGCAGGGTTCACGTTCGCCCGCCAAGAAGGGTCACATCGTTCATACGTGAAGTCCGGGGTGGCTCGCCCGGTGGTCATTCCCACCTATGACGAGGTACCAGTATTCGTGATTCGTAATAATCTTCGCACTGCTGGAATATCGCGAGAAGAATATCTGCGATTGCTGTCGCGGGTATAGCGGCACATTGAGGATTGAAAAACCTCTAATCCAATGCGGCAGTATCCACCGATTTCACTTCCACCTGATCGTTTCGTGACAGATCGGCCAAAGTTTGCTTGCCCATTGTCGCCTGGATGATGACCCGGCCGTCGTTGAATTGACGATCCTTTACCTGCGTATGCGTTTCGATGAACGATAGGAGTTTGCCATTGGCGGCGTCGGCTTCGAGCGTTACGTCCACCTGCTGGCCGCGGACCTGGGCTTCGACGGCAGCGTGAAGCTGGTCGATGCCTATGCCGGTTCTAGCGCTGATTGGGATTGCATTGGGATGGAGCGCTCGCCATTCGGGAAAGCTTTTTTCCCCTTCAGGTGTGTCGATTTTGTTTAGAAGCAGCAGTTCGGGCTTTCCTGTTGCGCCGATTTCTTCGAGAACCTGGTGGACCGATGCGAATTGCTGATGGGCGTGCGAATGGCCGACGTCGAGGACGTGCAGAAGCAAATCGGCGTGGATGGCTTCCTCAAGCGTTGCCTTGAAGCTGGCGACCAGATTGTGCGGCAGATCGCGGACGAAGCCGACGGTGTCGCTGAGCAAAACCTGCAAGCCGCGATCGAGCTTCCATGCGCGG
>PMAK01000216.1 GCA_003153655.1 Phycisphaerales bacterium | reverse complement strand
CGGCGTGACCACACGCCGGGCCGCACCAACAGGGCATGACGCCCCAACAGCGCGCGACCAGATTTGTTCAAACTTCATACCCTGCGGTATGCTAGGTATATAGCGTAGGACAATATTTCTGGCGGAAGCCCGGCAGGGTAACTCCAAAAAGGGGAGCGAGATGAATCGCAGATTTTGCAGGCGCAGAACAGCCGGCGCTATCGCGTCCGCCCTGGCGACTATCAGCGTCGGGACCGGGCCGGCCTTTGCCGGCGGAAGCTTCGCCGTTCTCCACAGCTTCACCGGCTCATCCAACGATGGCGCCAACCCAAGAGATTCTCTCATCCTCTCCGGCTCCAATCTTTACGGCATGACCGAAGGCGGCGGCGCTTCACGCCAGGGAACCATCTTTCAATACAACACCACCAACAACAATCTGAACGTCATCTACTCCTTTCAGGGCGGCCCGACTGATGGAAGCAATCCCACCGCCTCCCTCACGCAGGACGGAAATGTTCTTTACGGAATGACCTCCACTGGCGGTAACACCACCAATAGCCTCGGCACAATCTTTGAGTACAACTTGAACACCAACACAGAAGCCGTGGTGCACAACTTCTCAGGCCCCCCTGACGGCAAGAACCCGGCAGGTTCGCTTACTGCCTCCGGTACGACGCTCTACGGAACCACCTATTACGGAGGTTCGGCGGGCGGCAATGGCGTCATTTTCACGGTGGACGCTTCCGGTGATTACAATACGATCCACACCTTCGNNCCGATCTTCTCCTTTAACACAACGAGCAATTCCGAAACCGTTCTTCACACCATCGCCCCAGGCGCGGGCGACAGCTCATTTCCCGTCGGAACAATGGTCCAATCCGGCAGTACGCTCTACGGTATGAGCTACGAAGGCGGCAATGATGTCTTTGGCTTTGGCTATGGATCGCTTTACGCCTTCAATACCTCAACTAAAACTCAAACGCTCCTGCACGTCTTTACCGGCGGCGCTACCGACGGTAATTATCCCAACGGCTCCGTCATCCTCTCAGGCTCCATCCTGTACGGAATGACGCCCGAGGGAGGCGCAAACGGCGATGGGGTGATCTTCGATTACGACCTGACGAGCAAAAAGGAAAATATCCTCTATTCCTTCGGCGCAAACAGTGCGGACGGCAAAAACCCCCTCGGCTCCCTCGTGCAATCCGGAAATATTCTCTACGGCACAACGGGCGGCGGCGGCGCAGGAAATCACGGGACCGTATTCCAATACAATCTGACGACCGGCTTCGAGAGCGTGCTCCATTCCTTTTCCGGCCCCGACGGTCAAGCCCCCGAAGGCTCTCTCACTTTGAACGCCTCAACCCTCTACGGGCTTACAATCTCCGGAGGCGCCGACAGTCTGGGCACGCTCTTCAGTCTCTCCGCAAACACGCTGACCTGGAACAATTCCGCCGCAACCGGCGACGGAGCCACCTGGGACGTCGCCGTCAATCAAAACTGGAACAACAGCACATCGCCCGCCACTTACTCCGATGGAAGCAACGTCATATTCAATGATGGCAACAATGGACATTATGCCGTCACCTTGACCGGAGCCGTCAGCCCCGCGTCCGTGGACGTGTCCAACTCCGCCGGCAACTACATCATCACCGGGAAAGGTTCAATCAACGGCAACGGCGCGCTCACCAAAACCGGCACGGGCACGCTGACCCTTTCCACCATCAATGGATACACGGGTGGAACAAATGTTATGGGTGGCACACTGGTCATCGGCGCAAACGGCGCGCTGCCCGGTAATCAAGCCGTCATGCTTGCAGGCGGCAATTTGCAACTGGCTCCGAACACCGGCGGCGAAACTGTTTCATCTCTTACGATTTCTGCCGGCAGCACGCTCGATCTGACGAACAATCACATCGTCATCAACTATGGCAATTCAGCCAACCAGGTGAGCGTGGATTCAACAATCCGCGGTTACATCAGCGCCGACGCCATCTTCAGCTCCCAGGCCAACAGTTCCTATGGCATCGGCTGGGCTGACGGCAACGACGCGTCGGAATCCGGAATCGTCGCCCCCAACAGCGTGTTGATCGCGTACGCTCTATATGGCGACGCCAATCTCGACGGCATAGTCAACGGCGACGACTTCACCATCCTGGTCGGCAACCTGGGAAAAGCGGCAACAAGCTGGGACAAAGGTGACTTCAACCACGACGGCGTCGTCAATGGCGAAGATTTCACCCTCCTCGTCGGCAATCTCGGCAAAGCNNGCCGCGATTGATGCATTTGCCGCCGCAAATGGTTTAATGGCCGATGTGCCGGAACCAGCGAGTTTGGGGTTGGTGGTCTTCGCCACCGTCGGAACGCTCGCCAGACGGCGACGGCGATAAAAAATAGATTTGAAAAAAATGAATCGACTTTTGGTTATCGTTTCAATGATCCGCTCATTCTGACGAGAGCCGGCCCGTCATGCTTCCCACGACCGTGATCAACTCCGCTGGGTCCACCGGCTTCGCCAGATGCATCTGATAGCCGGCCTGCAAAGCGCGCATCCGATCTTCGGGCCGCGCGAATGCGGTTAGCGCGATGGCGGGCGTCAATATGCCGTCTTTGCGCAAGCCGTGCATGAATTGATATCCATCCTGACCCGGCATTCCAATATCGCTGATAATCACATTAGGCCGCTTCTGGGCAAGCATCGCATTGGCTTCGGCGGCTGACGATGCCAACATCACGCTGGCCTGTTNNCCTACAACATCACGCTGGCCTGCGACGAGGTGAGCAGGCGGCCGATCAGTTCCCGGGCATCGGGATCATCGTCAACCACCAATGCCTCGATGCCGAGCAGGTCGGTTGGGATGGAATCGATATTCCGCTTTCCAATTGACGCGGCGGGATGCTGGCGATTTTCCGATTCGCTGTCGGTGACGCGCAGCGGAAACGAGACAACGAATGTGGAGCCTTTGCCGATGCCGCCGCTCCTGGCCTGAATTTTTCCACCATGCAGTTCGACCAGATTTTTTGTAATTGCCAGCCCCAGACCCAGACCGAAATATTTTCGGGTTGTCGAGCTGTCCGCCTGACGAAACCTTTCAAACACAAAGGGAAGGAACTCCGACTCGATGCCTTCGCCGGTATCGCTGACGCTGATCTCAAGATGAGAATTCACCCTTTCGAGCAGCACTTCGACTTTCCCTTCCTTGGGAGTGAACTTGATCGCATTGGACAATAGATTCCACATGATCTGTTGAAGACGGTTCGCATCACCGCTGACCGGACCCGCGTGGGAATCAAGCACTTTCTGGAGCTGCACACCCTTGCCTGATGCCGCCGGCTCTACCGCGTTGATTGCCGTTTCGATAATCGAAGATAGATCGACTGATTGAGTATAAAGCCTCAGTTTTCCGGAAATGATCCGGCTCATATCGAGCAAATCTTCGATCAGCCGGGACTGGGCCTGCGCGTTGCGATAAATGACGTCGATCCCCTCCCGAACAGTCTTTGGATTGTCGCTGCCGCGACGGACGAGTTCCGCCCAACCGACGATGGCATTGAGCGGCGTGCGAAGTTCGTGCGACACGGTGGCGAGAAATTCGTCTTTGACCCGGCTCTGACGCTCGATCTCGATTCGGGCGGCGCGCTCGCGTTCCTCAACGGCTTTGAGGCGGCGGATATCGAGGTTAATTCCGACCCAATGGGTGATCTTGCCCGCAGCATCGCGCACGGGCAGTCCGCAGGCGAGAATCGGATACCAGAGACCGTCGGCGCCTCTGAAGCGATGTTCCCGATACCAGTTATCGCCGGTTCGGACACATTCAGCCCAAGCCGCGGCTGTTTTTCCCATTTCGTCCGGATGCAAAACTTTGTCCCATCCCGATGAGGTGCATTCGTGCTGTGTCAGACCCACGAGTTGTAGAAACGAGGGACTCGCATACGTATTGCGCCCTTCGGCATCGCAGATCCAAATGCCATAATCAATGCTCTCGCCTATCGTCTGATAGACCTGTTCGCCCAGGCGTTCGGAAAGTGCGAGTTTTCGTAGCGACAAGAGTGAAGCAAAAAGGAGAACCGAGATTGTCAGAGCACCCACACTATTCAGGGGCGCTCGCCACCATGGCGACGCGTTGGGAGCCATCCACACCCCCATGACCCGGAAAATAAACATGAACAGGAGTGCCGCGAACAATATCTGCCAGGGGCGGCGTTTTCTTCGGGCGCGGATCATGAGTAGGGCGAAGACCATCGCCGCGAGCTGGAACGCCCCTGCCGCGAAATAGACCGCCGTCTCCAAGACCCACATGAGTCGGATTATATGGGGATGAATCCCGAAGTGTGAATGCCCTCATCGCATTTCGTCGGCCGTATAACACCAAGCCAGAAAACTGGAGGGGGGCGAGTTCGCACTAACGGTCGCGTTGCAAGGCGTCGGACTCCGCGGCGCAGAACGCCTTAAGCCTTTGGTGATCTTCAGAATCTTTCAGAACCACTTTCATCGCACACCTCCGTGTCAGCGGAGGGTGCCACGATCCCTTCCGTTGCGCAACTGAACATGCGCCTAATGCGCGCGAGAATCAGCCAGGAA
>PMAK01000232.1 GCA_003153655.1 Phycisphaerales bacterium | reverse complement strand
CGGGCCTATGTCGGGCCGGCGCTGCTGATCAGCATTGGTTACATGGACCCTGGCAACTGGGGCACCGATCTCCAGAGCGGAGCGCAATTCAAGTACGGCCTGCTGTGGGTGGTCGCCGCGGCCAGCGTGATGGCCATCTTCCTTCAAGTGATCTCCGCCCGGCTTGGCGTGGTCACCGGGAAGGACCTGGCCCAGTGCTGCCGGGATTGGTATCCCAAGTGGACGCGCTGGCCCAATTGGCTGCTATGCGAACTGGCGATCGGGGCGTGCGATCTTGCCGAGGTGCTCGGAAGCGCTGTTGCAATCAATTTGCTCACGCATAACTACATTCCACTTTTCTGGGCGGTTGTGATCACGGCCGGCGACGTGCTGCTGCTGCTGGCTTTGCAGCGGTATGGGATGCGGAAGATCGAGGCGGTGGTGCTGGTGCTGATCTCGACGATTGCGCTCTGCTACTTCATCGAGATATTCGTGATCCCGCAGACGAAGCCGAGTTTTTTGGAGATGGGGCATGCGCTGCTAACGCCGGGGTTTCGTCGGGCGGGGATGTTGTATATGGCGATCGGGATTATTGGGGCGACGGTGATGCCGCATAATCTTTATTTGCATTCGGCCCTGGTGCAGAGCCGGAAGCTACAGAAAGATGAAGGGGCGATCCGGACGGCGATTCGGTTCAACACGATCGACTCCAGCGTGGCTCTAATCGTCGCGTTCTTTGTGAACGCCGCGATTCTTGTCCTGGCGGCGATGGTATTTTTCGGAAAGGACAGCCTGACGCTGGCAAGCGGGCGGATCATCCCATTTAACGACGATACGGATTGGATCCGAATCGCCTATTTAACCCTTGCGCCGCTGCTGGGGGTTGTGGCGGCCAGCCCGCTGTTTGCGATCGCGCTTTTGGCCAGCGGTCAGGCCAGCACGATCACCGGCACACTGGCGGGCCAGGTTGTGATGGAAGGGTTCATGCACTGGCGGCTGCGGCCGTGGGTACGGCGAGTCATTACCCGGCTGCTGGCTATTATTCCGGCGGTGCTGGTCATCGGCATTCGCGGAGACAGCAGTACGACCGATCTGATCAACCTGAGCCAGGTGGTGCTGGCGCTGCAATTGCCCCTGGCAATGTTTCCGCTGCTCCATTTTACGAGTTCGCGGAAGCGGATGGGGCAGTGGCGGAGCGGGTGGTTTTTGCTAATTGCCGGGTGGGGGAGTGCGGTTATGATTACGGGGATGGATATTTATGGGTTGCCGGATGCGGTTCGGCAGGCTTGGCGGGTGATTGCGGGAAGCTAATTTCCAATAAGAATAAGAAGAAAAAGAAGTGGAAGATTGTTTTCGTTACGGTTTTCGTGACGGGTTGCGGGCGTTTTCTCGAATATGGTGGGCGCGGGCGCTGCTGACGTCGCTGGCTGGCCTGGAGACGTTCGGGAGTGCCGTTTGCTGGTGCGCTAAGCTTGTAGGGGTCTGTAGGCTACTAGATAGGCGCCGGCGACGATGAGGGCTACGCCTAGCCAGTTGAGGGGGAGAAGTTTTTCGTTTTTTAGGAATATTACCGCGATGATTACCGTGAGTGGGACGCTTAGTTTGTCCAGGGCGGCTACTTTTGAGATTAGGCCGCCGGGGAGGGTTAGGGCGTGGTATTCGAATAGCCAGGAGGAGACGCCGGCGATTCCTGTGAGCATCATGAAGATGACGCTTTTGGTGGTGAGGGTCTTGGCGTGGGGCCATTTGCCGAGAATTGTGGTGATGAGGAGGACGTAGAGGGTGNNGAAGGTGGAGTCGATGCCTTCGGTGCCTACTTTGGCGAAGATTCCTGTCAGAGCCGCCATGATCGCGCCGAGGAGCGCGAAGAAGAGCCAAGGGGGGATTTGCATTTGTCGCATTATATCTTCTAGAAAGTCAGCGATGGTGTTTGTACGATAAGAGAAGCATGGAAGCTGCCTTTCCCAAGACGCGAATGGATTCGCCGGCCGCCAGTCAATTCCGGGGCAAACGGGTGCATTTTATCGGAGTAGGTGGCAGCGGGATGAGCGGTCTGGCGCGGATGCTGATGGACGCGGGGGCGATCGTCAGCGGATCGGAGCCTCGGCCGGGGCCACAAACGTTTGAATTGATCCGCCGGGGTGCAAAAATTTCGCGGGATCAGATCGGGGAATTACTCAGTAACGAAATTGATTTGGTGGTGCGCACGGCGGCGGTGCCCGATAACAACGGCGAGATGGTCGCGGCCAATGCGCTGCGGCTGAAGATCGTGAAATATGCGCAGATGCTGGGGATGGTGATGGGGGAACGATTTGGCGTCGCGGTGGCGGGAACGCATGGAAAATCGACGACCAGCGCGATGATCGCTTTTGCGCTACGGGAGTGCGGGGCTGATCCGAGCTTTGTCATTGGCGGGACGGCACCGCAATTGGGCGGATCGAGCCATTCGGGGAGCGGCCGGACGTTCGTGGCGGAGGCGTGTGAGTTTGACCGGAGTTTTCATAATCTTCGGCCGAAGGTTGCGCTGATTACGAATGTGGAATCGGACCATCTCGATTATTACAAGGACATTGATGAGATCGTCGGCAGCTTCCGTGATTTCGCCGGGCGCGTGCCGAGCGATGGGGTGATTATTGCCAACGGCAAGGACCGGCATGTGACGCAGGCGCTGAGCGGGCTTTTGACGCGGGTGGAGATGGTGGGGATGGAGCAGGAATATATTTGGTCGACGCGGATTTTGGGGATTGACAATGGGTGTTATCGCGGCGAAGTATCGTATCGAAACCGACCTGTTGGAACGCTGCATCTTGCGATAGCGGGTGAGCATAATCTGATGAATGCGACGATGGCGGCCGCGGCGTGCTTTGCCTGCGAGATCGATATTGGCGACGCGATTGCGGCGCTGAGCCGATTTGAAGGCGTGGACCGGCGGATGACGGTGATGGGACGATATCACGGGGCGACGGTGGTGGATGATTATGGGCATCATCCGACGGTGATTCGGACGACGCTGAAAGCATTGCGGGAGCGGTTTGATCCGCGAAGGTTGATTTGTATTTTCCAGCCACACCAGCATAGCCGGACGCGGTCGTTGCTGGAGGATTTTGCGGCGAGCTTTGTGCTGGCGGATGAGACGATCGTGCCGGATATCTTTTTTGTGCGGGACAGCGAGGCGGAGCGGCAGCGGGTGACTTCGGCGGATCTGGTGGATCGGGTGAAGGCGAATGGGCAGAAGGCGATGCATCTGGCTTCGTTTGGGCAGATTGTTGAGTATTTGAAGACGAATGCGCGAGAGGATGATTTGATCGTGACGATGGGTGCTGGAAATATATGGGAGATCGGGAGAGATTTGACGGGAGAAGTTTAAGGGGGGTTTGAAGCGAGGGGAATTGCGACTTTTCTTATGTTGAAACTTTCTCAGCCATTTTCTGGGTTGGAGCAGTTTGTTGAGGAGAATGTGCCGCTTGCTCGATACACATGGTATCGGATCGGGGGGCCGGCGCGGTGGTTTGTCCGGCCGAAGTCCGTTGAGGATCTTCAGGAGGCGACGCGGCGGTGCGCGGAGTGGAATATTCGGCCTTATGTGCTGGGGCTTGGAGCGAATCTGCTGGTGAGCGATGCGGGGGTGGATGGGGCGGTTTTTCGGCTGGATGCGGAATTTTGGCAACGCGTGCAGGTGAAGGAAAAGAATCTGCTGGAGGTTGGGGGCGGCGCGGATATGCAGAAGCTGGTGCTTCGGACGATCCGGCAGGGATTGGCCGGGGTGGAATGTTTGGCGGGGATTCCCGGGACGATCGGCGGCGGGATTCGGATGAACGCGGGCGGGAAGTTTGGGGATATCGGATCGATCGTGCATAGCGTTCAGCTGCTTGATGCGCATGGGAATCTGTATACGCGTAGCAAGGACGAACTGGTTTTTGATTATCGCAGCACGAATATTTCCGCGCCGTTTATTTTGGGCGCGACGTTGGAACTGGATGAAGAGGATCCGGAGCGGATTTTGCGGAAGACGAAGGAAATCTGGATGTATAAGCGGAATACGCAGCCGCTGAATACGAAGAATGCCGGGTGTATCTTTAAGAATCCGCGGGGGCTTAGCGCGGGAGCGTTGATTGACCAGGCGGGGTTGAAGGGGATGCGGGTTGGAGGGGCTGAGGTCAGTGATAAACATGCGAACTTCATTATCGCGCATCCTGGTTGCTCGGCTGATGATGTGATGACGATGATCAAGCTGATTCGGGAGAAGGTGTTTGATCGGAATCAGATTCATCTGGAGAGTGAAGTTCGGATTTGGCCGTAGTTTTTGCCACAGATGGAAAT
>PMAK01000156.1 GCA_003153655.1 Phycisphaerales bacterium | reverse complement strand
GGCTGCCGTTCGTGTTCGGCCCAGCATTGGCCATGGATAGCGTTCCAACCTGATGCTTGCGGGGGTTTCCCTTGAGTTCATCGGCGAATCGGTATCCGGGGCCCCCGCTGCCGGTGCCAGTTGGGTCGCCGCCTTGAACCATGAAGTCGGCAATGACGCGATGAAACTTGGTTCCATCGTAGAATTTCTCCCGGGCGAGGAAAACGAAGTTGTTTACAGTGATGGGCGCGTCCTTTGTGAAGAGGTCGCAGACGATCTTTCCGCGCGAGGTATCAAACGTCGCGACATACTTCTTGTTTGGGTCGATAATCGTCTTCGGGGGCTGATCGTATTGCTTGGACATTGCGTTGGTTCTCCTTGCCAAATAAGCCTTCACTTTTCGCCGCGGTTGTCAACGCCAATAAAATCCACCCGCAAAGACGCGAAGAACAGNNACATCCGCAATTTCGCGATCATCGCGCATATCGATCACGGCAAGAGCACTTTGTCCGACCGGCTCCTCATGCGCGCGGGGGCGATTACCGAGCGGGAATTCAAGGAACAAATCCTGGACGATATGGATCTGGAGCGCGAACGGGGCATCACGATCAAGGCATCGGCCGTCACCGTTTTTCATGAACATCTGGGCGAAAAGTTCATGCTGAATTTCATCGACACGCCGGGGCATGTCGATTTTCATTACGAGGTGCAAAAGGCTCTCCAGGCTTGCGAGGGCGCGATTCTGGTGGTCGATTCAACGCAGGGCGTTCAGGCCCAGACGGTGGCCAACGCCTACGCAGCCGTCGAGGCGGGTTTGGAAATCATCCCCGTCATTAACAAGATCGATTTGCCAAGCTCGCGTCCGGTGGAAGTTGCCGAGGAAATTGAGCAGGTCCTGGGGTTTCCCGCTGAAGATGCAATTCTCGTCTCGGCCAAGACGGGGCAGGGAATTGATGAATTGATCACCAAGCTCTGCGACAAGCTCCCAAAGCCGCGAGGCAATCCAGCAGCGCCGACGCGGGCGCTGATTTTTGACAGCATCTATGACGACTATCGCGGGGTGATTGTTTATGTCCGCGTCGTTGATGGCGAACTGGTCAAGGGACAGAAGATCAAGCTGATGGGGACAGACAAGCTGTATCAGATCACGGACATGGGAAAGCTGATGCCTCGGCCCAAGCAGGTGGATCGGATCGGGAACAGCGAGGTAGGGTATCTGGTCGCGGCGATCAAGGACCTGCATGACATCCGCATCGGGGATACGGTGACGGACGCTGTAAATCCGGCCACCGAGGCTTTGCCGGGATATAAGCCGATTCAGCAGATGGTCTACTGCGATTTCTATCCGGGCGGGACGACGCAATACGACGAACTGCGCGACGCGATGGACCGGTTGCAACTCAACGACAGCAGTTTTTCCTTTGCTCCGGAATCCTCGGATGCCCTCGGATTCGGATTCCGTTGCGGATTCCTCGGGCTGCTGCATATGGAGATCATTCAGGAGCGGCTCGAGCGCGAGTTTCATATTGAAATCGTGCAGACGGCCCCCACTGTGACGT
The DNA here is from genome assembly GCA_003153655.1 of Phycisphaerales bacterium. GTDB lineage: Bacteria > Planctomycetota > Phycisphaerae > Tepidisphaerales > Tepidisphaeraceae > PALSA-1353. The sequence goes on along the minus strand of PMAK01000156.1, from coordinate 19,607 downwards.
ATGAGATCAAGATGACCGATGGGTCGGTCAGGCGGATCGACGCACCCAGCAAGTTGCCCAACCCAACGCAGGTGGAGGAGATTCGGGAGCCCTATATTCTCATGAACCTGATCTTGCCAAGCGACAGCGTGGGGGCGCTGATGAAGCTATGCGAGGATCGGCGCGGGGTTTATAAAAAGACGGAATATATCGGGGCGACGCGGGTAATTCTGGTTTACGAGGTGCCGCTGGCCGAGGTGATTTACGATTTTTACGACCGGCTCAAGAGCGCGACGCGCGGCTACGGAACGATGGACTATGACCTGATCGGATTCCGCGTCGGTGATTTAGTAAAGCTGGATATTCTGGTCAATGGGGATCGGGTGGACGCGCTGAGTGTGATAGTGCATGCCGAGCATGCGGAACAGCGCGGGCGGCGACTGCTGGTCCGGCTGAAGAAGGAGATCGCCAAGCATTTGTTTGAGATTCCCCTGCAGGCTGCAATTGGCGGGAAAATTATTGCGCGCGAGACGATCAAATCCGTCGGCAAAAACGTGACGGCCAAATGTTATGGCGGCGACGTAAGCCGCAAGCGAAAATTGCTGGAAAAACAGAAGGAAGGCAAGAAGCGGATGAAACGCGTGGGAAGCGTGGATATCCCGCAGGAAGCGTTCATGTCGATCCTGGAATCAGAGGATTGAATCTATCGCAACGCGTTTTCTGAAACGCGCGTCGTAGTCGACGCGGCCAAGCTGGGGTCCTTCAGGTATTTCGCATTTTCATTTTTGATTTCCGGAAGTTTTGACGCATCAAGACCCCATTCGGTCAGGACGCGCTTGAAAGACTCTCGCTGGTTTTCCTCCACGATGCTTTCGTAAGTTATCCAACGCGCCGGCAGGTTATTTTCCAATACAAACGATGAGATGCGCCGCAGGGCGCCGGCGATGTTCCTTTCGGCCTGGTCATAGGTATCAACATGTTTTTCGCTGCCGTGGACCTGCGCTCTGACCGCGCAGTAATGCGTGCGAAGCAGCGCGAAGACGCGCACATCGTTGTAGCCATAAGTTCGCAATTGTTTCAGGAGATAGTCGAGATCGGGCCATTCATCGCCATGGGGAAGGCTGCGCCGCCAGACGATGATGTCGCCGCCGCGCTTAAGTCCATCAGGCTTGTCGAATCGTTGTTCGTGACCTGCATCTCCATCACACCCCGCGGCGACGCAGCACTGGGTAACAAAACGATTTCCACACGATTCCGGGCCAAGCACGAGAAACGCGCGCTTGGCAATTTTAGCTTTGACGGCCATCGCGTCGCTCAGACGTCCCATCGCCTGAAGTGCTCCGGCAAGATTATTGCCGGCTTCCCTGAAGCCCGGTCTGAGTGCAAGCGCTCGCTCGAAACACTCCACCGCCTGTTGAAATGCCTGATTGCGCTCGGCAAGCGCGTCGGGAGAATCTGCATTTGGCCGAATTGCCATCGCTTTGCCCAGCCAACAATTGCCAAGGTTGAAATGATGCGGCGCATACTCGGGTTGAGCCGCGACGGCCCATTTGAAACAGGGAACGGCCTCGTCGAACTTCCCCACGCTGCACAGAGTGTTACCAAGCAGGTAATAGGTATGAAGATCATCCGGCCTGAGTGCGAGAGCGGCCCGAAACGCCGAGATGGCTTCCTCTTTTTTGCCCAAGCTCAGCAAAACCGCGCCCAGATTGACGTGGTACATCGACTTGCTCGCATCCGCCTGAATCGCCCGCCGCATCGAATCGGCGGCTTCCTCGGGGCGACCCATTTTTGATAGTGTGCAACCCAGGAGATGAAGGGCATCGGGATGGTTATTTTGCTGGGCAACCACCTCCCGAAAGAGCGCCTCAGCCTCGGGCAACCTTCCCGCTTTAAGGTGCTCGGTCGCCTGGATCATTATCTGCTGAGGGTCCATTTCGATATTTTCTTCGAGGAGACACGCGCCGCAAGCGACGCACTAAACTTTAGTGCGGACGGATGGATTTAGCTTCGGGGAGTTGCGGTGAAGCTAATTTCGGGATTCGGGCCGTTTACTCGCACATCTTCGGGTAAGTCCTCGATTTTCAGCGGGACAGGATTGGTGTTATGCACGTTTTCGGGGCCGATTTCGAGTACCGCGCGCGGCGGGTTTACATCCCCCTGCCGCAAACGGGCGATCTGTTCCGGCGGCCCGATGACTTCGACCTTGGGGACGAATGCGCTGTTGACGACCGCTATCGCGAATTGGTCCGCCGTCGTCGGCTGGATATCAAACCACACTGGAACATTCTTGCAGGTGTAGACAACATCTTTCTCTTCAACAGTCAACGTCGCGTCAACCTGCGTCGGAGAATAAGTCAGTGACGATGTCGAATCGACGGCAAGCGATACTTTTTCAGCGGGATGCGGTCCAGGCTGATTCAGGCTCGGAAGCGAACTGATATCGGCCGTTATATGGGCCATCTGTTCCAGCACCCGGCTTGGGCCGGTAACGCTGACAGTCGGCGGGTTAAACGTCGCGCTTTTCAATCCCGCGATATTTGCCGGCGCCTCTACAGGAAGTTTCCGCGTCTCCAGGCTATCGACATACACGGTAAGCGTCGGCGGCGTGCATTTATCGATCGTGATGCCGGCTTCCTTAAACCGCGAATTTTGCATGAGATATTCCAGCGTAAGAATGGGCTCCTCCCCGTTTGGAAGCTGGCGCGTATCCAGATTAATTGTGATCGGGGGGCTCGTTGGAAGCGATTCCTTAAACCGGTCAAGATTCGAGCGCGGCCCCTTCAGATCGCAGATGATCATCTTTTCCCTCGGATACTCGAGGGTGACAACTTTGGATGGATCGTTGCTTTTAACATCAATGGCAATCGTCTGATCCGCGTCAGGAACTTCCTCCTCGCGCTCGGCATACACCCAGATCAGCACCGTCAGCGGAATCGTCCAGGCCATGTTCTTCAGGAAACCCGCGATATTTTCGCGGGTGAACCCGTTGCGGAACCGGCGCATCTCCGAAGCCAATATGCGGGCGTACAAATTCATCGAAGACGGCTGCGGCCTCGCCGGCTTGGGCTCTTCGGGTTTGCTTTCCACTTTCAGGTCCATTGCCTGTTACGTCGTCGAATGACGCCTAAAAAAAGGACGGCGCTCTCCGCCGCCTCCGCCCAATAGATCAGTGAGCAGACCCCGAAGCCCTTCGGGCGTCAGCTTGCGAAACAGTTTGCCGCTCTCGGCAATGCTGATGTCTCCCGTCTCCTCGGAAACGACGATCACCACCGCATCGCTGTCCTGGCTCATTCCCACGGCGGCTCGATGGCGGCTGCCCAGTTCCCGTTCCAGTTCGCCGCTCTCAGCAAGTGGAAACTGAACTCCGGCAAAGGCGATCCGCCCCTGGCTCACCACGACGCCCAGATCGTGCAGCGGCGAGTTGGGCCAAAAAATCGTGTCGAGCAGATCGGCCGAGAGATCGGCATTAACGCGCGTTCCATTCTCGGCAATCCCGCCCAGCCCCACTTCGCGCTCCACGGCGACCAGTCCGCCTATCTTCCGCCTCGACAAAAACGTCGCCGATTCGACCAGTTGCTCGATGTCTTGCGTGATTTCATCGGTGAAGCCGCGGAACAACCGGGTCTCCCCAAGACGCATCAAACCACGCCGTAATTCCGGCTGAAAGACAACAGCCAGCGCGAATGACGCAAAGAGCAGGAGTTCCTTATAGAGGGCGTNNAAAATATTGGCCGGCGAGCGTCACCAGGAGATAAAGGCCGATCAGGACCGCCGCGATGCCCTTGAGCATTCGCGCCCCGCGCGTCCCCTGGAGAAACCGCATGACCCAGAACACCACCATGCCGATGAACAGCAACTCGATGGCGACGCGCCACCACCCAATGGCGGACAACGCCCGGTAAAAGTTCACGATGTTGTGCACAAATCCGGTATTCATCTCGAACGATCTTTGGCCGCCGGACAAAAGCTGCTCAGCGGTTAATGGAAATCGGCATTTCCTTCGGACTATATGTTATTAAACCGGCCATCGGCCAATTATTCTTGAGAAAATCCCGCGGGATTCAGATCGAAAATGGCCTGAATCATCCGCACAACCTGCGATATCGGTCTGACATCATGGACACGCATCACCGCCGCTCCGTTAGCGACGCACCAGGCGACGGAGGCCGCCGTGCCAAAGATGCGGCGTTCCGGACGCACTTCGCCAATGATCTGCCCCATGAACGATTTGCGGCTCGGGCCAACAACCAGCGGCTGGCCANNACCGCCGCTTGCCGCCTGACCAGGAGAAATTCGCTGACCTCCCGGGTCACATCGTCATAGGTTGGGGCGGCTTGCATCGTCTGGGGCGATCCCTGCATATGCATGAGGATCACCGCCAGCCCATGACGGGCGACGAGTGGGAACATCTCCGAATCGTGCCGGCCCGCGGAAATATCGTTGACGACGTTCGCCCCCGCGGCAACGGCGGCTGCCGCAACCTCAGCGCTGGTTGTGTCGATGGAGAGAGTCGCATTCACGCGACGCCGTATCGCGGCGATGGCGGCGGCAGTCCGGCGAATCTGTTCTTCAGGTGAGACCGGGGATGAGCCGGGCCGCGTGGATTCCCCGCCGACGTCGATCCAATCCGCCCCGCTTTGCACCATTTGCTCGGCCAGGTCGGCTGCTAGCTCCGGGCTGCCAACCTCACCTCCATCACTGAAGCTATCAGGGGTGAGGTTGATGACCCCCATTACAAGCGGCCTTCGACGCGAAACCCCCAGCCATATATCAAATTCAGTTGGCGACATAGCAGAATTTGCCGATATACATTTGGGTTGCGCTAAGACAATAATAAGGATGCGTTAGCGTTTAACCCAGGGACGGATATGTTCGCTGAACTATTTCATCGCCTTCTTTTCCCAACGCTGGTGACCATCGTCGTCGGAACGGTATGGGTCGTTGGCTGGTCCCAGGGTCTTGTCTCCGAAGCCGACCGGGGCTGGTGGCCGGCGATTCCAATACCAGGTCGCTCGGCTCAGGTATCCGCTTCGCAGAGTCCATCCCCGAACAACAAGGCCCAATCACTCAACCAGGTTTTTCTCAAAGACGATCAGATTATCCGCGTGCGTTGAATCCCACCTGATTCCGACGATGTCATAGCCCATCGTGATTCCGAAGTGAATGAATTCCCGCTGGTGATTCATGCATTCGCAGCGGATGTATTCGTACCCATGGTCCTTGGCCCAGGCTTGCTGGGCTTCCTGCAATTGCCGTCCGACGCCATGACGCCGAACCTCCGAGAGAACCCCGCCGAGCCAGTGGTAGAACATTCCGGGTTTCAACTCAAAGCCGATCCAGAAGCCGACTGGCTTGTTATCCATGCGGGCAATCAGCGTGAGCGCATTGTAGCGGCCCATGAAACGGCGTTTGAAAAAGTCCACTTCCCGCTTGGGACGAAAAATGGCATTGTGGAGATCCACAGCCTGGGGGAGCATCTTTTCATCCGCAATATCAATATCGGCTTGTGCCACTGAGCTTTGCCTCCATGGGTTCGTGGGGCATTGTATCGGAATTGGGTTGGCAAAAAAACCTACGGCGCCGCCGTGGCCTTTTGCGCTGTCGTTCTGGCTTGCTAAATGGTGGTTTAGACCGGGCCTGGTTTGCGGAATTGCACCGCCATCTCAAACTTGCCGTTGCTGAGGGGACGGGCTCTGACAACCTCGCACATGTGGGTCGCGGAAGGTCCGTTGCCTGTGATGACAATCTTGCAGGTCTGCCCGACATTCAGAAGCTCACGGAGCAGGAAAGAGATTCCACTGAAAGAGAGGTCTCGGGTAAGGATATCAAACGTCGCGCCCGCATTGGCTCCGTCTAGAACCGTCAGCAGCGCTTTCCCCTGCACGGGCTTGCGGTTTTCGCGGCGGCGGTCTCGCTCGAGGCTCGTCGGGCGCGAGATCGGCGCCGCGGTCGGCGGGGTCTGCGCGGGTCGCGCGGCAGGTTGAGATGCAGGGGGAGTGTTTCCGCCCGGGGAAGCCGGATCTGGTGATCTCATCATAAAATTTCTATGGGCAACGAAGACGAGAGCCTACCCTATTGCACGCCGTGTGCAACTGGGTGGGGGCCCGGAAAGTGAAAATTCGTTCGGACAGAAACCCCGCTTGTAACGCCATGGGCTTTACACCGATTGCGCCCATTTGATCAGGATATCAGCCACCTCGGGACGGCTGAACTCCGTAGGCGGACGCTGTCCCGCCTTCAGCAGCTCGCGAACTTTCGTGCCGCTCGGCGCAACCTTCTGGTCCGGGCCGTGCGGACACGTCTTGGACGAGACAACCGCCGCGCACGCCTTGCACCAGGCCGTGTGCTCGAACTTCAAGATGGTCACGCCAATTTCCTTCGGAACGTCGAACTGATCGAAAATCTTCTGCGCATCATACGTGCCATAATAGCTTCCAACGCCGGCATGATCGCGGCCGACGATGAAGTGGGTGCAGCCATAATTCTTGCGAATCAGCGTATGCAGAACCGCCTCGCGCGGGCCCGCATATCGCATCGCGAGCGGCATCACCGTCAGCATGGTTCGATCTTTGTTGTAATACCCTTCAACCAGCGCTTTGTAGCAGTCCATGCGCGTGTTGGCTGGAATGTCATCCGATTTAGTTTCGCCCACGAGCGGGTGAATCAGCAGCCCATCCGTCATCTCCAGGGCGCATTTGGTGAGATATTCATGCGAACGATGAATCGGATTGCGCGTCTGGAACGCTGCGATAGTGCTCCATCCCTTCGCGGCGAAGGCCTCGCGCGTCTTGGCGGGCGGCAAACGATATTCCGGAAATTCCGGCTCGTAATTCGCCTGAATCACATCCACCGGTCCGCCCAAACACGTATCCCCCTGCTTCCGCACCTGGGCCACCCCGGGATGCGCGTCTTCGCTTGTGCGATAGACATTCGGGATTTCCAGTTCTTTATCGTGTTTGTATTTTTCCTGCACCGTCATGACGCCAAGCAGTCGATTCTGCGAATCCTTCAACGCGATCTTCTGGTTCACCTGGATTTTGGCGGCCTGATCGTTGGGCGGACACAGAACAACCGGGATCGGCCACACCGTCCCGTTGGCCAGCCGCATATTCCGGCAGACGGATTCAAAATCCGCCTGACCTTGAAATCCCTGCAACGGCGAAAACGCCCCAATGCCGATCATTTCCAGGTCAAACTGTTCCCGAGGCGAAAGAACCAGTGCCGGCAATGAGGCAGCCTCTTTGGCGACCGATTGTGCAAGATTGGCGTCTACTACTCGATTGATTAACTTTCCCCCATGCGGCGCAATGAGCGACATCGAAATTTACTCCTGAAAAATAAAGGTTTTTGAAAAGGACTTTCGTAGAGTAGCGGAATTAGTTCCCGTAGCAAGTGAGCGGCAAAAGAGTCTAAAACTTGGCCGCGTATTGCTCGATCAAGCCGGTTAATCGCTCTCTCGGCTGAATTGCGTAGAAGAGCTCCCGATCAAAGATGCGCTGCTCGACGACGCTTCGCTCCATCGCCTCACTCACGCTCTTCCGCCACGTCGTGATGCTCGGATGAATCTGAACCGCGTTGGCTAGCCGGGTGTGCATTTCGCTGAATACACGCTGGCGCTGGATCGAACGGCGAGGCAGGTTGGCGATCTGGCGCACCAGTTCCATTTTTTCCGGCCCCATCACCGCATGGCGAAGCCGATGCCCCTCGTGCTGCAGGCAAGGGACGCACGCGCGGGTCCGCCCCACCGCTTCCGGGAAATAGAGGGTTGCGGTTGTCACCGAAAATGCCGGCGGCTCGATTCCAAAAAATCTCTGGATCACGCGGTCGTTCACCTGTTCGTATCGTCCGCCGCCGATGCCGTGGACCCATTGATCCACGACGAGCAGCCGGAAGAACATGGTGAGGGTAAGCGCACGCGGGGAGAGGCGCGTGTTGTGCTGGTTCAGGAAGTCGCGAAGAGAAGCAGCAGCCCCCGGCTTCCCAATTGCGAGTTCAAACGCGTCGCCACCAATGACAAGCTTCCAGCCGGCTTCGGTTCGCCGCACGGCAGCCCGCTGACGCGTCTGGGTTTTCTGGTCGTCCAGCCAGAATGGCACTTCACATCGATCGCCCAATAGCTGCAAATCCGGCATCGGGCGCCCCGGATCGTCTATTCCGTTGGCCTGACGATATTCCTTCAGCGCGCGATTGTACGCCGACGCCAGATCACCGGCATTCGCGAGAAGATGATGGGCAAGCGTCAGATAAGAATCGCTCGTCCACAATCGCGAAACGAGAATGGATTGATGCCGCAGGCCCAGTTCCCAATCGAGCCGATACATCGCCGTTGTGAGAGTGGTCGACAATGCCTGCGCCCCCGCGGAGTGGCCCGCGAGATCGTCCAGAAGATCGAAGATCATCGGCGTAAACGACCAGCTCGCGGACGCAGCCGAGAGCGCCGATTTCAGGTCCTGGATATGACCGGCCGAAGGCGCGTGGAGTATTCCGCACCAGGGTGCATCCGTAATTCGCGGATCATCCGTAATCGGCTTCGACGTGCCCGGCCAGCGCAATTGCAAATGTTTTGGCGCATCGCTGTCCACCGCGGCAAAAAGACAATCCGCATCCATCCGCCGCGCGACGGCATCAATCATCGCGAGTTTTCCCCACACGCCCGGATGAAGCAACTCAGTCTGATGACCCGTTGCGATGACCGGGCGGTCGTCGCTCAGTTTCAGTTCTTCGCGTTGTCGCTTGCGTAAATCCGACAAAGCTTCGCCCTGGACTCTGCACGATTGTTCCGCGCCGAGCCGGCGATGATTTTCGGTTGTGGACTGGAGGATTTCCCGCGGATCGGGCCAGAGAACGAGTGCGGAATCTTCCTCCGGCGCTTTCCAGTCGGGATAGGAGGAGAATTCCTGAATCATGCAAACGGTAGTTTTAAGCTCTGGCGGCGCTATTCGCTAATCGCATAGGCAGCCGCAGGTCTCGGGCGGCGCGGCTTCGGGCGCGGCCGCCAGCGGATTCTCCGCCAGCCGGGCCACTTCCTTGCTCAACACATCCAGATAATGCCGCAGGCGATTTCCGACATCATCCAGCGACCCGCCGAAATGTCGCGTGGGATCGTTATAGATCAGCCGAACGGGAATCTCGGTAAGTCGCAAATTCGCGGACGCGACCTGCGGCCAAAGCTGCAGCGGAAAAGCATACCCCTCTTCATCCAATCGCAGGCGGCGCATTGCCGACACCCGGTGTGCCTTAAACCCGCAAAACGCGTCGGTTATTCCGAAATGAAACAGATCGTTCAGAACACTGGTAATTGTTACATTCACAGCCCGGCGTTCTTGCGGCGGAAGATCGTCGTTGTTACGCGGAGAGAGATAACGCGACCCGCTGATAATGTCCCATCGGTCCGTTTCGATCTGCTCGATGAATTTCGGGATCATCTCCGGCTCATGCTGCTCGTCGCAATCCATGGTGATGACCCAGTCATATCCCGCCCCATCCGCCAGCGCGAAGGCATCGATCAGGCTCTTCCCATAACCCCGGTTTTCCTTCCGGCGGATCAACCGGATATCGGATCGCGCGGAAAGCATCTCGCCGGTGCCGTCGGTGCTTCCATCATCAACAACAAGTATCTCCGGCCAGAATTGCCGGATTTTATCGAGCACGCGCCCGACGTATTTCGCCTCGTTGAAAACTGGGACCGCGATCAGCAGACGCAAAGGAAACTCCTTGGGGAATTACATTTTCCCGTGGTTCATAGTAGAACTGCTGAAAACCGGCGTCAATGTGCTTTTTTTGCCGGGTGCCGGGCAAGTTCGGATTAATCGATGAAGTCACCCCTGCTTCCCATTCTATTTGAAGATGAGCATCTGATCGCCGTCGCCAAGCCGCCGCATTTGGCGACCATTCCCGGACGCGACGAAACTGACAGTCTTCTACAGGTCCTTTCGCGCCAGGTCGGACTTCCTTGCACCGGCACGGCTGACCCCCGCCTGCGAATCGTCCATCGTCTGGACAAAGAAACGAGCGGCGTTCTGCTCCTCGCCAAGGACTTGCCGACTCAGCGGCATCTTTCAAACCAATTCCAGCACCATCAGGTCAAGAAGGAATATCTCGCACTCGTCGTCGGGCGCTTGCCGGGAGATGAAGGGGAAATCGACGCCCCGCTGGCCCCGCATCCGTCATCGCGCGACCGGATGGCCGTCGCCAAACATGGACGCCCCGCGATAACCGCGTGGAAAGTCGAGCGGCCCATGCGGCGGTTCAACCTTTTGCGCGTTTTTCCCAAAACCGGTCGGACCCATCAAATCCGGGTTCATTTGCAGTCGATTGGATTGCCGCTGGCGCTTGATTCGCTCTACAACCCGACGCCGCCCGCCTCGCGAATCGGGATTTTTCTCAGCGATCATAAGCGCGACTACCGCCCCACCGCCGGGCAGGAGGAGCGGCCACTGATCGGGCGATTGACCCTTCATGCCGAGAAGCTGACATTCATTCATCCGGATGGGCGCGAGATCATGATTGAATGTCCGATGCCCAAGGATTTTCGGGCGACGATTATGCAGCTTGGGAAACTCACGCGTGGTTAACGCACATGACGCTAATCGGGCCAAACCTGCTGCCCAGAACATCCGCATTGCCGACCCTTTTTTCCGCATTGCATTATTTTTGCGCGCGAGATGCATGGCAATCGCTTCAATTCGCAAATTGGCACCAATCTTGTATGCGCAAAGGCTTATGGTGGACCTTTGGCTTCCTGTGTACACTTCCACGACCGTCGATATGTTGTCGAAGGGTATGCCGGTGCCCGGCTCGCTAGCTGAGGAACAACCATGCAAATGATCGAAGCCGTAATTAAGCCGCACAAGATTGACGCCGTAAAACAAGCCCTGGCCAAGATCGGGATACTGGGTGTCACTGCCGTCGAATGCAAAGGCTTCGGCCGGCAGATGGGACACACGGAGCGCTACCGCGGCGCGAAGATGGATGTCGGTTTTGTGCCCAAGGTCCTGATGAAAGTTTGTGTCAAGTCGGAGGAGGCGCAGAAGGCAACTAGCGCCATCGTCGAAGCTGCCCGGACCGGCGAGGTAGGTGATGGGAAGATATTCATCTATCCCATCGCCCAGGTAATCCGGATTCGGACAGGCGAGACGAACGAGCAGGCGCTATAGGCGTAGCGCCGGTGGACTGAGGAAACGAGGAGTAAATATGAACCGCGCTTCGCTTGCGCGCTACGGCGCGCTTGTGGCGTTTTTTGGGCTTGGCGTCTCGACCACGCACGCCGCCGAGCCCGTGCAGATATTGGACCCGAGCCACATCAACACCGGCGACACCGCCTGGATGCTGACGAGCACGGCATTGGTCCTCATGATGACCGGTCCCGGACTGGCCCTCTTTTATGGCGGCCTCGTGCGAAGGAAAAATGTCTTGGCGACGATGATGCACTGCTTCATCCTCATGGCCCTCGTCAGCGTCCTCTGGGCGATCGTCGGCTACTCGCTGGCGTTTGACGTCGGCAATCCGTTCATCGGCGGATTTCGCTTCGCGTTTCTCCGCAATGTCGGAGCCGCGCCCGCCGAATACGCGCCCACCATACCGCACACAACCTGGATGGCGTTTCAGATGATGTTCGCCGTCATCACGCCCGCCCTTATCTGTGGCGCATATGCCGAACGCATGAAGTTTTCGGCGATGCTCGCGTTTTCGACGCTCTGGCTGCTGGTGGTCTATTGCCCGCTGGCGCACATGGTTTGGGGAAAGGGCGGATTATTTAATTCTTCGATGGGCGGAGCAATCCCGGCGATCGATTTTGCCGGCGGAACCGTAGTGCATATCAGCTCCGGCGTATCAGCGCTCGTTTGTGCATTGGTCCTTGGAAGACGCCGCGGCTATCGCACGCATCCGATGCCGCCGCATAGCGTCGTACTTTCTGTTATCGGTGCGGCAATGCTCTGGGTCGGATGGTTTGGCTTCAACGCCGGCAGCGCTCTTCACGCAAATGCGCTGGCCAGCGCCGCCCTGATCAATACCCATTTCGCAGCAGCCGCGGGAGCGCTTGGATGGACGTTCATCGAATGGATCAAGGGCGGCAAGCCAACGGTTCTCGGTGCGATTTCCGGCGCGGTGGCCGGCTTAGTTGTCATTACACCGGCGTCTGGATTTACACTTCCGATATGGGCAATGGTAATGGGATTTACCGGCGGTGTCATTTGCTTCTTCGCGGCAACAACCCTCAAGCACGCCGCGGGATATGACGACAGCCTCGACGCGTTCGGCGTGCACGGCGTCGGCGGAACTTTGGGTGCGATCCTCACCGGCGTCTTTGCCGTCGCCGCGGTGAATCTGCCCGTCGGATTCGGCAATACCACCCGCCTCGGACTCATCGAGGGAAATACCACCACGGTTCTCCACCAACTGATCGCAACCGGCGCCGCCTGGGCGATGGCCGCCGTTGGGTCAGTAGTGATCCTGATGATCGTCAAGCCGATCTTCGGCTTACGCGTGGATGAAGAAGACGAATACGCAGGCCTTGATCTCTCCCAGCACGGAGAATCGGGCTACAACATTGAAGACGCCTTCTCCGCGACCTATGCGGGCGGCGGTGCAACACTTTTGAGCGGCAACGAGAGGGACTCGGCCGCACTTGTAGGATCGACGCACGGCTGATCGCGGATCTCCTCCGCCGTCGGTCGCGCGCCCGGGATTCGGCAATTTCGCTCATTGCCGAATCCAACCGCGAAGAATCGACGGTGGAACGTTCATGGAAAACAATCAGCGAAGGATCGCAAAGCTTGGGCGGCTTTTGGCAAAATCGCTGCGCCTTCACGAGGTCAAGGTGCGCATCGACTGGCAGCGGTGGCTCCGGCTCATCCAGCGAAAACGGCGTCTTCTAACGCGGGGCCCATCCCCCCGCCGCAAGCCGCTCCCGGCGGAATATTTCGCAAACGCCACGGTTATCAGTTTCCGGCTGGAGGGGATCGAAATCGACAACTCGGATATCGTTTCGGCAATGGCGCGGGGACAGGCTCATAAGACTTTCCGGTCAAGATCCAGTCAGCGCATCCGCAGTCATATCGCAATTCTCCATCAGATCGAATCGGCGCTCCAACGAGGCACTTTGCTGAATACCCCTTCGGCCGTCAGATGGTATACCTCCATCAGCGGCGGACTTTCTCTGGCCAGCCTGGATGAATCGACGATGACGCGGCTCGACAATGTCGTGCACCGGATCAACTCACCCCAGTTTCGGCTTCAGCCCGCGATCAAGGAAATCACGCATCTGCACGCGCAGCTTCTGGCCGACCCACTCGTTCCAAGCTTCAACGGCATTCTCTCCCGATTACTGCTGCGATATCACCTCGGACGATGCGGCCTGCCGCCGGTCATGTTCGATCCGCAATCAGATGAGAAGGTGTTTGGCGATGAGCCGCGACTCCTGAATCGCGTGCTAGAAATGCTCAATGGCAGCTACGACATGCTGCTCGCCGAATAATACTTCCCAATGTGCCCCTCGCCGAGTTCGGGTAATGTCTTGGCATGCTTCAGGCGTTAAAAGCGGTCCTGCGTCTCCTCGCGGCTGCGTTCTTCGTCGGCGCGGGCATCAACCACTTCCACAACCCGAAATTCTACCGCAGCATCGTTCCGCCAGGATTTCCCAATCCTGAACTCCTGGTCGTCGTCAGCGGCATTTGCGAAATCGCAGGCGGCGTCGGACTCCTGATCCCGCAACTGCGCCGGGCCGCCGGATGGGGATTGATCGCCCTGCTGATCGCGGTCTTTCCAGCCAACGTCTTTATGACAATTGCGCCTGAACGTATTCCGGATCTGCATATCAGCCAATGGCTGCTGTGGGTTCGATTGCCGCTACAAGGCATTTTGGCGGCGTGGGTGTGGTTTGTCGCACTAAGGATGCCGACCCAAAAGACAAACGCCGTACAACTTTGACCGACTTTCCCACACGGACTACGGTATCGCCATGCCGCGAGGCCTCTTCTCTTTCAAATACAGTTTCGCGATGGCCCTCGCGTTGATTAGTATCGCTGCGATGAATTCATTCGCGGCTGATGTCCAGATCAATGTCGATGCCAAAAGCATCGACGCAATGACGGCGATGCTCTCCGACGGCGTTTTCGCATTTGGGCCACGAATTGATGACCGGGACGCATGGGCGAAGTTGGATCGCCAACCGGAAATCCATGCCATGATCGCCAAAGCTGTGGAATTGATGTCCAAGCCGTTGCCCGAGGTTGGCGATGATTTATTTCTGGAATTTTCCCGCACCGGCAACCGCGCGGATTACGAAAAGGCATATTTCGACCGAACCGAACGCCTCACGCCGCTGGTGCTCGCCGAATGTATCGAGCATCACGGGCGATTCATTCCGGCAATTGATACCCTCGCAGTGGCATTCAATGAGCAAAAGACATGGATGCTTCCGGCCCACGATTCAAAGCTCGATAATTTCCACGGACAAGCCAGCGATATCGACCTGTTCTCCTCGGAACTCGCCTGCAGCCTGGCAAATGCCAGTTACATTCTCGGCGATACGCTGAGTTCGCCCACGCGAGAGACGATAGACCACAATATTCGCCGCCGGGTGCTCGACCCATTCCGCGAGATGGTGACAGGCAAACGCAAACCCAACGGCTGGATCACCCTGAATAACAACTGGAACGCAGTCTGCCTCGCAAATGTGCTCGGCGCAGCCCTTGCAACTCTGCCAGATAAGCATGATCGAGCGATCTTCGCAGCCGCGTGCGAGCAGGATTCAACCCATTATCTCGATGGATTCGCCGGTGACGGCTATTGCGTCGAAGGCCTCGGCTATTGGAATTATGGCTTCGGCAATTACATGCGCTTGTGCGAGTTGCTGTATCAGGCGACAGATGGACGGGCGGATTGCTTTCGGCGCGACAAGGTTCGAGCAATTGCCGAGTTTCCTCGCAAACTCATGATGACCGACGACGTCTACCCCGCTTACGGCGACGCCCATCTTGACGTACAGCCATGGCCGCCGCTCGTCGATTTTGTCGATCGCCGATTTAGCTTGCCCGGCATAACCCCTCATCAAGGCTCGCTCTCAACAAGTGCCGGCGGAAATCTCTCCGAAACCCTGATGTTCTTCGGCCCCAATTCCGCGACCGGAAGAAAAGCCGTCGCGCCCACACAGCCCGCAGCCAACGATTGGTTTCCCGACGCCGAGGTGCTGACCTGCCGTCCGGGTCCGAGTCATCACGCAACCCTTGCGGTCTCTATCAAAGGCGGCCGCAATGGCGTCAGCCACGGGCACGACGATCTAGGTTCTTTCGTTCTGGTCGTCGGGAAAATCCCCCTGCTGGTGGACCCCGGCGCCGAGGTCTACACCGCGCGAACCTTCAGCAAAAATCGCTACAAATCCGCCGTGATCAATTCCTTCGGCCACAACGTCCCGCTGATCGCGGGCGCCCTTCAGATCAGCACAACTAAAGCATGGGCAACAATTCTAGATCGCGACTTCAGCGACACCGGCGATACGCTATTCATGGATTTAACAAGCGCCTACGCCGCTCCGGAATTGATCCGGCTCACTCGAACATTTACATACACCCGTGCCGATTCGGGCTCATTAACGGTAGAAGATGAATGCCATTTCTCCTCACCCGCCCCCTTCGGCATACAATTCATCACCTTCGGACATTGGAAACAAACATCACCAACGCAGCTTTTGGTCTGGCAGGACAATCAGGCCGTGCGGATTGATCTCGACGTCGGCGGAAACGCGCTGGTTTTCAGTAGTCAATTGATCGAAGAAGACCTACCGGGCAAGGAGCGACCGACGCACATCAGCGTCGATTTGGCGGTGCCGGCAAAAGATGTGAAGATGACATCAGTGATGCGGCCGAGTTCGCCACCGACAATGCCATGAGAAATGGGCGCGCCCGGACTCGAACCGGGAACCCGACGATTATGAGTCGTCTGCTCTGACCATTGAGCTACGCGCCCCAATGGGTCTAAGTATCCGCAGCTGAATCGCAAAAGTAAAACGTGTCGGGATTCATCTAGACACCGCGCGTCGTAGGAGTGCCGCTCGTCTTGCTTTTTTGACAGTGCCAAGGCGAATTTCTAGACTGCCGAGCTTTCGTTTTCTCTTGCGTATGATTTTGCCTATGGAAGCTATTATCGATCGCGTCGCAATTGACAAGGCCACCGGACTGGTGGAGGCGCTCGGATACATTCAGCGGTTCCACAACAAAGTGGTGGTGGTGAAGGTCGGCGGCTCGATCATGGATGACGAACGGGCCCTCACCGATCTCCTCAACGACATCGTCTTCATGAACTACGTGGGCATGCAGCCGATCCTCGTTCACGGCGGCGGCAAGGCCATCAATCAGCGCATGGAAGCAGTCGGATTGCAGCCGCAGATGGTCATGGGCCGGCGATACACCGATGAGCGCACCCTCGCCATCGCCGAACAAGTTCTCTGCAACGAGATCAACGCCTTCATCGTCAATTTCATCCAGGCCGCCGGCTGTGAAGCGATGGGGCTGCACTCCCTTTCCAGCGTCGTCCTCTTCGCCGAAAAGACATATCTGCCAGGTCCCGACGGACGGCGGATCGATCTCGGCCTCGTCGGCGATGTCACCAGCGTCAACGCACGATTGCTCCAACTCCTAGTCCAGGCAGACTCCATCCCCTGCATCGCCACAATCGCCCGGGATGCCGGAGGCAACCGCCTCAACGTCAACGCCGACACCGCCGCCGGCGCNNCATGAAAGCTGAAAAATTCGTCGTCGTCTCCGACACTCACGGCATTCGCACCGATCCGCAGGACCCCGGCAGTCTCGTCCGCCACCTCACCGTCAGCCAGATCGATGAGCTCGTCAAATCCGGAGCCATTTCCAGCGGCATGCTGCCCAAGGTCGAAGCCTGCGTCACGGCTCTCAAGGCCGGCGTGAATAAGACGCACATCATCGACGGACGCATTCCCCACGCCCTGCTGCTGGAAATCTACACCGAAGCCGGCATTGGAACGGAAATCGTCCGCTCATAAAGGCTGGTATGACCCATTTTATTTCCATTGCCGATTGCACTGTTTCCGAGCTGGAGCATCTGCTCGATGTCGCCGCGAAGCTGAAGAAGCAGCTTCGATCGACCGGGCGTAATGATCCGATCCTCGCGGGCAAAACCCTCGCGATGATTTTTGAGAAGCCAAGCCTGCGAACCCATGCCAGCTTCAGCGTGGCGATGACGCAGCTCGGGGGCGCGGGAATGATATTTCGCAGCGACGAGGTCGGCCTCGAACGCCGCGAGCCCGCCAAGGATGTCGCCCGCGTCCTCTCATCCATGTGCGATGGGATCATGGCCCGCGTCTTTGAGCATGAAAAAATTCTGAACCTTGCCAAGTGGGCCACTGTGCCGGTGATCAACGGCTTGACCGATTACAACCACCCATGCCAGGCCATGACGGATCTGATGACGATGCGGGAAAAACTCGGCGACCTCAAAGGCCGCACGCTCGCGTATGTCGGCGATGGAAACAACATGGCCCGGTCGCTTTCCATCGCCTGCGGAAAGCTGGGAGTGCGATTCGTCCTGGCCTCTCCGGCGGGATACGAACTCCCATCTGACGATATCGATCGAATCATGGCGGGGAATCCGCAAATGGAATTCCAGACAACAAACGTCCCTGCGGATGCAGTCCGTGAGGCGGACGTGATTTACACCGATACCTGGGTAAGCATGGGACAGGAAGCGGAGAAAGAACGTCGCACGCGCGATTTCGCCGGATTCGCGGTGAATGAAGCCCTCCTCACCGCCGCGCCCAAACACGTCATCGTGATGCACTGCCTACCCGCATACCGCGGCCTGGAAATCAGCGACGCCGTGATGGAAGGCCCCCAATCCGTCATCTTCGATCAAGCGGAGAATCGTCTGCATTTTCAAAAGGGATTGCTCGCCGTGCTTCTGGGAAAAATGTAACGGTGCGGTTCACCCCACCGCGTTCAGCACGTGCTCGGCAACATAAATCGGAACGCTGGTCGCGATGCCAAGCGCGATCGCATCGCTCGGCCGGCTGTCTATTTCCAAAAGCTCGCCATCCCGGCGGATGTGAATCATCGCAAAGAACGTATGCTCGGCAAGATCGTTGATCTCGATCTTTTCGATGGTTCCGCCCATTTGTTGAATGACGCTCGCGAGGAGATCGTGCGTCTGCGGGCGCGGCATATGATTTCCCTTGAGCCGCCGATCGATCGCCATCGCTTCGGGGCTACCGATCACGATCGGGAAATTCCGCTCGCCGTCCACCTCCTTCAGGACGATAATCTGTGAGTCCTGCATCTCACTGATGATGATTTTATGGAGTTCCATCTGCACGGACATCGTGGGCGGCTCCTGCAAAGCGAACCAGTTAAAAGAGTATGTGAGACGCTAAGTTTATGTCAAGCCATTAGTTGCTTCGCCTTCCTCGAACCGCGCGCAACAATTGGCTATGCTTAAGCGGTTCATCAACGGTTTCTACCCATGAAATGGATTACCGCCATCATCGTCTGCGTCTCTCTGACCGGGGCCGCGGTCTTAGCGGCCGTAACCTATTTCCGCCCCACCGTTGACGTGACGGAAGTCGTTCACGGCCCGGTCGTCGAAGCATTTTACGCCACCGGCACCGTTTCAGCCGAACACGAGTATTCCATCCGCAGCAGCGTCGCCGGGATTCTCCATCTTTCGGTGGACAAAGGCTCGAACGTCAAACGCGGCCAGGTCCTGGCGACGGTGGACAACGCCGACCTGCGCTTCGCCGTGGATCAGGCCAAGGCCGAGCTTCATCGCAAAGAAATGCTGGCGGATGACACGACGTCGCCGATGCTGATGGAGCTCCGCGCCAAGCTGCAGGCAAGCGATGAGCAACTCAAAATTGCGCTGGATGACGAGAAACGCGTCACATCGCTGATGGGTCATGGGGCAACTTCCCAGAACGATCTCGATCAATCTATGAACCGAGTCAAGGCGCTCTGGAGCGATACCGAAGCGTACAAGAGCCAGATCGCGGCCCGCAAGCTCGATCTGCAGCGTGATCTGGATGTCGCCCGGGCCGCCCTTTCAAGCGCCCAGTGGGAACTCGATCAGGCAACCATCCACAGCCCGCTCGACGGCACCGTTCTGGATTGGCCCGTGTCAGATGGCACGCGCGTCGCCATCAACGATCACATTCTCCAACTCGCGGATGTGTCAGCNNATAAAAACAAGCTTCGCCCGCCGACGGATGCGGATCGGCAAGTCGTGAAGATGACGCTCTACGCCTACCCAAATGAAATCCTGACCGGAACCGTAGACAGAATTTACGACAAGGCCGACCCCGATCGCCGCACCTACGAAGTCGACGTGAAATTCGACCGCCCCGATCTTCGCCTCGCGGCTGGCATGACCGGAGAATTAAATTTCATCGTCGCCGAACGGCAAAATGCGATGATCGTCCCAACGCAGGCGGTGCAAGGCGGATCAATAATGATCGTCCGCGACGGACATCTGGACCGCCCCGATATTTCGCTAGGCCTCAAGAGCGTCGAACGCACGGAGATTCTCTCCGGCATGAATGACGGCGACATCGTCGTGATCAGCCCGATTTTAGATTTGCAGTCCGGTCAATCCGTGCGAACCCACTG
>PMAK01000073.1 GCA_003153655.1 Phycisphaerales bacterium | reverse complement strand
TCTGCCAATGCTTCGCGCTAGCCGCGAGAATCTGCTCGGCGGAGGGCAATGCAACTGCGCGAGTCTGTGCGGAAAACTGAACCACCAGATCCAATGAATCCTCCCGGCCGGCCATGATTGAAAACACGTGCCGCCCAGTCTGCTCCAGACTTCCATTGGTCCATTTCAAACTCGCGCAATAATGATCGCGATCCAAATCGCGTCGAAATTCCGCTTCCCCATCCGACTTCTCAAAAATCGTCTGATGCTTCAGCGGCGATCCCCAATCCGCCATATCAATTTCCGGCGACGCATAAGGAAACGCAATTCGCACCCCGAGCTTTGTTGATCCCACCAGTGGAGAAACGATCCGCACCGCCAGCGTATCCGATTCAGGATGACAAGCCGTCTGAACCCGAACATCCTGTCCCTCAAATCGAAAGTTGCTCTCAATGATTCCGGTCCACAAATCCAGCGTCTGCCCAGCCAGGTTAATATCCGAAGCCTTCGCCTCCGAACCATCCGCCTTTTCCAGAATAAAACCGATCCTCCCCAGATGCATCCGATGCGGATTCTCCCGCAGCCAATCAAAAAGAATCTCCTGCCCTTTGGGATCGGTCGCATATCCAACAACCCGGCCATGCGATTCATAATCCTGATATCGAAGATCCTCCCCCCGAATGCTCGCCGGCGCAGGCGTCGTATGCCATGCCCAATGAGCGCAAGTGCATAACGGAAACTGCTCGCGATATTGATCCGCGAATGTCTGCAACCCTGTCGCGTCAGCGGTGAACGCGAAATTCCCATTGCCGACGGTCAGCGCCGAAAACGGATCGAATTGCTCAACCTTGGGATTATGCCTGCGGACCAGCGAGCGCCGATCAATCCCCAATCCCCTTGCAGTTTCCGCGCCAACCGCCACGCGACCCAACCATCGCGACCCCAACAATCCCCCCGCAACCCACGCCCCCGCTGCCAGCAATGTTCGGCGGCTCATTCGCATCAGCGACTCTATTGTATCTCCAACACCACAACCGATTTCCCAGGCAAATGCAGCGACATACCTTCATCCACCATCTCAAACCCCGAAAAATTCTCAGCCTTCACCGCGCTCGGTTGCTCAAATGTATTGCGTGCATCCATCGCATCGGCGGTAAGAACGCGCCCGGTTACATTTCTGCCTTTACATCCTTTGATTCGCATTGAAACATCCGCCGACTGATTCGGATCGAGATTCACAATCGAAACGTGAATCTTCCCCGCCGCATCCAGCGACGCAGACGCACTCAAGCTCGGAATCGCCTGATCCCCCAACTTGTAAGCCGTCGCCGAAACATCCGCCGGAATCAATCTTGCCCCCTGATGCGCCTTGTACATCTCAAACACTTCAAACGTCGGCGTGACGATCATCTTCCCCTTATCCGTCAAAATCATCGCCTGCAAAACATTCACCATCTGCGCGATGTTGGTCATCGCCACCCGGTCGCAATGCTGATGAAAAATATTGAGATTGATCCCCGCAACAATCGCATCGCGCAGCGTATTCTGCTGATACAAAAACCCCGGATTCTCCCCCGCCTCCGCGTCATACCACGTCCCCCATTCATCCACGATCATCCCAACAAGCTTCTGAGGATCATGCTTATCCATGATCCGCGAATGCCCCGCGATCAATTCCTCCATCCGCAATGTCTGACGCAGCGTCGAATGCCACTGCTCCTCTCGAAAATCCGTGGCCGATCCCTTCGCCGCCCAAACATCTGTCGGAAGCGTATACCAATGGAGCGAAAGCCCGTTCATTTTCGCCCCCGCGACGCTCATCAGCGCTTCGGTCCAGTTGTAATCTTCCCCATTGGACCCGCAGGCGATTGCATAAACATCGTTCCCCGAATAATTCTTGACGAACGTGCGATACCGCCGAAAGTTGTCGGCGTAATATTCCGGCCGCATGTTGCCGCCGCAGCCCCAGCTTTCATTTCCCACGCCAAAGTACGCCAGCTTCCAGGGCTTCTCCCGGCCATTCTCTCGCCGCAGATTCGCCAGCGTCGAATCCGAATCACTGGTGATGTATTCAACCCATTCCATCATTTCGCGCGGCGTTCCGCTGCCGACATTTCCGCAGATATACGCCTCCGCGCCGATCTGCTCGCAAAGATCGAAAAATTCATGCGTGCCAAAATGATTGGTTTCGATCACTCCGCCCCAATGCGTGTTGATCCGCCGCGGGCGCTGATTTCGCGGCCCGATTCCCTCGCGCCAATGATATTCATCCGCAAAACAACCGCCCGGCCAGCGCAGCACCGGAACATTCAGCCTCTTGAGTGCCGCAACAACATCGCTCCGAATCCCCCGCACATTCGGAATCGACGAATCCTCTCCAACCCAGATTCCCTCATACACGCATCGCCCGAGATGCTCGGCGAACTGCCCATAAATATTGCGATGGATCGTCGCGCCGGGCCGATCGACGTGAATCGTCAGCTTCCCTTTGAAAGACGGATCAGCCCCGGTAGCACTACTCGTTTTCATCGGCGACATTCTTACCGCTCAAACGATGCCGACGCCATCAGCACATCCGCTTGCCCGCTGATTTCCATGATATTTCAGAAAATTCAATGGCCGTCTGAAGAGGGGATGGAAACCTGGAAATCCACAACCCGCGGCTCCACCGTGCAGATCATCCGTTCCTGCAAATACAGGTGCGACATCCGCCAAAGCAATTGCTCAACGCCTCGACGGCCAATGGATTCAACACGAATATCAATCGCGGCCGGCTGCGGCGAAAGCCCAACCCGGAACGGCCCCTCGTTGTTGCATGAAATGACCTCGGTCTGTCCAGTCCCAAGTTGAACGCCATGCGCCTGCAGCGCCGGCTGAATGACCGCCACCTGCATGTCATCAGCAACAAAAATGCCCGTCGGTTGCGGCTTCAGAGCTAGAAATCTCTCCACCAATCTGGATACCACTTGTGGGCTATGCCGATGCCAGTAATCGGGCAGATCCTCCAGCGTCTCTTCCACGGGAACGACAGACATCCCCCGATCCGTCGCCGCGGCGCTAAAGCTCTGGCAATACAGCCGGAACGGCCAGAACGCCGCGTCAAGATTCAAAAACGCCAACTGCCGATGTCCTCGGGCAATCAGATAGTCAGCGGCCAAATGGCCGATCTCATAACTATCCGGCATGACCTGATCGCCCCAATCGGGCCGGCGGCGATTGCCCATGAGCCAGACCGTGGGGATTTTCCGCAATCTCGCTTCAATATCGTTGTTGGGCCTGGCGCCATGCAAAAGCAATCCATCAACAGGCTGATCCTGAATTGCCGCGGCAATGTCATTCGCATTGGGGACGAAATGAAATGCGATATCCATTGCGTTGTCCGACGCACCCATTGATACGCCGCGTAGCAAATCCGCGAACGCCGGCGCCGCCTGCTGGCCAGACGAGCCCAGCACCAAAAACGCGGCCTTTTTTCTTTCCGTCTTGATTCGCCCCGCGGATTTTGGCCCCGGCCGCCGATCGGATGGCGTATAACCCAGCTCCTGCATCGCCTTGCGCACTGACCGTTCCGTATCCGGCGCAACCCGCGGATGATTGTTAATGACGCGTGAAACCGTCGATGTGGAAACCCCCGCCCGCTTGGCAACCGTGGTAATCGACATACTCAATTCCCTCGAAACCAAAAACACCCACAGGCGACACCTGAAGACTGATTATGCCCGGCAAAAGCAAAAACATCAAACGTGATTTTCATCAATTGCCACCTTACCATGGGTGGCTCAATGCTAAGCAAACGCGTTCACCGATTGGCGGCGTTGTTGGTCCTTAGCCTCTTCGCCCACCCCGCAATCCTGCCAGCTTCCGCGGACATCCAATTCAGTCCTGCCGGCGATGGCAAAACGAATGTAACCGCCGACTTTCAAAATGCTCTCGACGCCTGCGCGGTCGCTGGCGGCAGGGTCATCGTCCCAGCCGGGCATTACCTCATTGGCAGCGTTCAAATCAGAAGCAATACCACGCTCTATCTCCAAAAAAACGCGGTCATCATCGGAAGCCCTGACCCGACCGACTATCCGCTGATCCCCGTGCGCTATGAAGGCGCAACCGTTCAGGGCCATCGCTCGCTGATCTATGCGGAGAATGCCGACAACATCGCAATCGACGGTCCCGGAACGCTCGCGGGTGATATGGAAATCGGCAGGCTCCGCAATCCGCGCGGGCCGTTGATGGTGGAACTCGTCAATTGCCGAAATGTCCGCCTCGAGAATTTCACCGATCGCTATCGCCGGCTCTGGTCCATCCATCTCCTCTATTGCCAAAACGTGCTCGCCAGAAATCTGACCATCCGCACCACGCAAGGCAACGGCGACGGCATCGACGTCGATTCCAGCACCCACGTCCGAATCGACAACTGCGACATCGATTCGGGTGATGATTGCATCGCCCTCAAGTGCGGCCGTGGCGCTGCCGCCGTCAAACTTGCCCGGCCAACGGAAGACATCGTCATCACTAATTGCTCCCTCGGCAGCGGTTTCGCCGGCGTCGGGATCGGATCGGAAATGTCCGGCGGAATCCGCGACATCCGCATCGACAACTGCATCTTCACCCACGGTGCCAATGCGATCTACATCAAAGGCCGCACCGGCCGGGGCGGATTCTTCGAAAACATCTCCGCAAACAATCTGAAAGCATCCACCAAGATTTTCGTAAGCCTCAACCCGCGCGATTCCGGAATCGTCGGCGTCGATCCCCTCTCCGGCGACGCTTCGGTTCCCCGCGCCCGAAACATCTCCATTTCCAATGCGGTTGTGAATTGCGGCACGCTCTTCGACGCCTCCCACACGCTTCCCCTTAAACCCGTGGATGGCCTGACAATTTCCAACATCAGCGGCACCTGCCGGCGCGGAATTGCTATCGCCAACGCCATTAACGTAAGCCTCACCAACCTCAATTTGACCGGATTTTCCGGGCCATTTTTGCGAACGCGAAACGTAACCGGCGTCGGATTGGATGATGCCGCCGCTCTCTCGCTGAATCTGATGGAAGACCCCGACCAATTGCAAAAAGTCTTTGCTCGGCCGCCGGACGATGCCCGACCGATGGTCCGCTGGTGGTGGTTTGGCCCCGCCGTCACGCACGCGGAACTCGAGCGCGAAATGGAAATGATGAAGGAGGCCGGCTTCGGCGGATTCGAAGTCCAGCCAACTTATCCGCTGGCGACCGATGGCCAAATCCCCGGCCTGATCAATCTGAAATTCCTCTCACCCGAATTCTTCAATGCTCTGAAATTCACCGCGGCCAAAGCGAAAGACTTGGGCTTGCGGTTCGACCTCACCATCGGCAGCGGCTGGCCCTATGGCGGGCCCACCGTTTCACTCAACGACGCCGCGGGGAGCCTGCGCATTCAGCGAGGCCCGATCGCTTTCGGCGGACCGCCACAATCGCTGCAACTAAATCCCGGCGAAACACTTCTCCGGACAGAGTACTCCCCGACTCAAATCACCTACTTCATCTCCAGCCATACCGGAATGAAAGTAAAACGCCCCGCCCTCGGCGCGGAGGGCTACGTCGTCGATCACCAATCCGAAGCGGCCGTTCAACATNNCGCCGAACCCGAACTGGCCGCTTGCGCGCCCAACACCCCATACGCCATTTTCTGCGACAGCCTTGAAAGCCATGGCGAAGATTGGACCAACCATTTTCTCGACGAATTCAAAAAACGCCGAGGCTACGATCTCCGCCCGCTTCTTTCCGCGCTCATCGCCAATGCCGACTCAAAAGCTCCGGAAATCCGCCACGATTGGGGCCAAACCCTCACGGAACTCTGCAACGATTATTTCCTGAAACAAATACAAACCTTCGCCGCCGATCATAATACCCGCTTCCGCATCCAAGCCTACGGCTCACCCTCGGTTGGTCTTTCCAGCTACCAATATTCTGATCTCCCCGAAGGCGAAGGATTTCAATGGCACACCTACCGCCCCACGCGATACGCAACCTCCGCCTGCCATCTCCTCGGCATCCCCATCTGTTCCTCCGAAACATTCACCTGGATTCATTCGCCCGTCTTTCGCGCCACCCCGCTCGACATCAAAGCCGAGGCCGATCTGCATTTCCTGCAAGGCGTGAATCAGATCATCTGCCACGGCTGGCCCTACACACCGCCCGGTGCCAGCTTCCCAGGCTGGAGTTTTTACGCGGCCGGCGTCTTCGACGAACAAAATCCCTGGTCCATCGTCACGCCTGATCTCACCCGCTATTTACAACGCGTCAGTTTCATCATGCGTCAGGGAACCCCCGCGAACGACATCGCCCTCTATCTCGCCAACGACGACGCCTGGGCGAATTTCACGCCGGGTCACATCAGTCTTTCCGATGGCGTCGGCAAATGTCTCGGCGACAAGATCGTCGGCGACATCCTCGACGCCGGCTATGGCCTCGACTTTTTCGACGACGGCCTGCTCAAATCCCGCGGCCGCGTTGACGACGGACAACTCATCTTCGGCGAAACCGCACGCTATCGCACCATCATCCTCGCCGGCGTAGAACGAATCCCGCTCTCCACCATGCGCAAGCTCGAAGATTTCGCAAAACACAATGGCCTGCTCATCGCAACCCGTCGCCTGCCATCTGTCGTTCCCGGCTTCAAGGCGACGGATGCGGATCAAAAATCTCTCCAAGCCATCGTGAAACGCGTCTTTGAAGACTCCCATGCACCCGGCCTCTTCGTCAAAGACGAATCCCAACTCGCAAACGCCATGGCAGAGAGACGATCCCGCCCCGACGTCAAATTCTCGCCCGTCTCTCCCGAGATCGGCTTCGTCCGCCGTCACACCGACGGCGGCGAGATTTATTTCCTCGCCAATACCAGCAACCAACCGAAATCCGTCACCGCCGACTTCCGCCAGGAATCCGTCTGCGCCTACCAACTCGATGCAATCACCGGCCAAATCACTCAACTGCCAGTTCTCGGACATCCCGAAGGCTACATCCGCGTCGCCCTCGATCTGCCGCCGTATGGCTCGACGATCCTGCTCTTCAGCAATCAAATGCCGACATCCGCAACTCCACAAAATGCGCCCAACTCCTTGGTTGATTTCAGTTCCACTTGGAACGTTCAATTCGGCTCAGACGAAAAACTTATCCCGGTAGAAATTCTTCGTTCCTGGGCCGATGATTCGGCAACCAAATTCTTCTCCGGCATCGCCAGCTATACAAATCATTTCACCCTCCCGCAGGAGTTTTTCAGCACGGGCTCGCATTTAATGCTGGATTTAGGCAAAGCCAGCCCATCGACATCGGCAAACAAGGATTCCCGAAGTTTCGCGGCCGACTTGGACGCGCCCGTGCGCGATGCCGCGGTCGTATACATCAACGACAAGCGGGCCGGATCGGTCTGGTGCGCGCCTTATCGTCTCGACATCACAAACTGCCTGACGCCCGGCGACAACACCATCCGCATCGATGTCGCAAACACCGCGGTGAACTATCTGGCCGGTCAAGGGTTTCCCAACTACGACTACGCCGCACTCGTAAAACAATTCGGCGAACGTTTCGTGCCGCAGCCCGCGTCACAATTTCAACCAGCTCCCAGCGGCTTGCTAGGCCCAATCACGCTCATCACAAATCCCCAGTAAATAGCGAATGAACCCACTGTCATTCAAACAAACTTCCGACAACCGCGTCGAGATCACTCTCGCCAATGGCTCCCCCATCGCCACCTATCTCTTCGACGAAAAACTCCCCAAACCCTGCTTCCACCCCCTTTGCACGCCCGCCGGCCATCAAATCACCGCATTCCAACCATCCGACCACATCTGGCATCGCGGCCTCTGGTTCGCCATTAAATTCATCAATCAATCCAATTTCTGGGAAGAGCGCCCGCCGTTCGGAATCCAAAAAACCCTGGGCCGGCCCGAATGCAAACTCACCGCGCCGGACACGCTGCAAATCGTTCAACAGCTTGAATGGACTTCTCAAGCAATCGGCCCCGTCATCCGTGAACACCGCACAATCGCCATCACCGCCATGCCGGACGGCTCGCGACAAATCGACTGGACAACAAACCTCGAAGCGATGCAAGACCTCCTGCTCGATCGAACGCCGTACACCACCTGGGGCGGTTATGGCGGCCTCGCGTTTCGCGCCACGCGCGAAGTCCATGGCGCGAGCTATCTATTGCCGGACGGCCAATCAACCCCGAATATCGCCGGCCAACCCAACCCCTGGGCTCTGATGCGCGCTTTCGTTAACGCCAACGCCGAAGCAAAGATTTCCGTCGGCATGATCGATCATCCGAGCAATCCCCGCACCCCCATGCCCTGGTATTGCCGATCGGGCGAAAACTACGACGTAATGTACGCGGCTTTTCTCTTTCACGGGCCGATGACCCTCGCAAAGGGCCGAAAACTCGCACTACGTCACCGCGTTCTCTATCGCGACGGATGGTGGGAAGCGGAGGAGTTTGACAGACTCGCCAGTGCGTTCCGCGACACCGCAGGTTAGATTCTCTTGCGAACAAATGCCCGGCGCGACTGACCTGTTTCTCGGTTTGGACATCGGCGGAACAAAATGCGCCGCCATCGTCGGCCGCCGCGACGGTGAAATTCTCCAGCGAATCCAATGGCCATCCGAAGCTTCGCGCGGCCCCGATCCAATGATCCGCGACATCTGCGCCCAAGCCCGGATTCTCCTGCAAAACCACGCAGGAATTCTAGCCGCCGGCATCAGCATCGGCGGGCCCCTGGACGCAACGCAAGGCATCATCCAATCACCCCCCAATCTCACCGGCTGGAATCAAATTCCCCTGAAACAAATCTTGCAAGACCAACTTCAACTCCCGATCAACGTCGAACACGACGCAGCCGCCTGCTGCCTCGCCGAATACTATTGGGGCGCAGGCCGCGGTACATCACGGCTCATCTACCTCACCTGCGGCACCGGCTTCGGCGCGGGTATCGTCATCGACGGCAAAATCTATCGCGGCTCCGCCGGCAAAAGTGTCGAGATCGGCCACGCCCGATTCCGCGAAGATGGCCCCGAAGCCTTCGGAAAAGAAGGCAGCGTCGAATCCTTCTGCGCCGGCGCATCACTCGGCAAAATCGCCGCCTGGAAATTCCCCAGTCGCTGGCCCACCCCTCCAACATCTGAAGAACTCGCCAACCTATGGAAAACCGGAGATCGCGATGCCGCCGAAGTCATCACAATCAACGCCCGCGCCGTCGGCGAAGTGTGCGCCAATCTCGGCGATCTCCTCCGCCCCGACGCAATCCTCTTAGGCAGCCTCGCGATCCATCTCGGCAATCCTTGGGTCGAAATCGTACGCGATAGATTCCGCGAGGAAGCGTTGCCGGACACCGCAACCTGCCGAATCGAGCCGGCTGGCCTGGGCGCTCGCTTACAGGATTGTGCCGCGCTGGTCGTCGCGGTTTCCAAATCGGACGAGTAAGCGCTAGGTCGCACTAAACGCTAGATCGCACCAAGCAGCTTATCGATTGCATCCGCTGGTGACAGCGTCGGATCATCGCTCGCTGAAGCCCCAACCGAGGTTTGAGCAATTTGATCCGATGCCAGCGGCGGAGCGGCGGCGAATGAACCGCTTGGCATCGCAAAAACCCCGGTGAGCGCCATTTGCGCCGATGGAACAAAGTCCACCGGTTGTCCTGTCAGCCGGGCCTCGTTTCGAGCCTCCTCGAATTGGACCCCTTCGGGGCTTATTGGAATACCGCCGAATTCAAAAGTCGGGACCGACAGCAGAACGGCGGACACAGTCGAAAACGCCTGCGTCAGCGAGCCGTCGCTCGCCACGGCGCTGTAGATGCCAATCGTGCCGAACGAGATTCCGCTGAAAGTCGCGATGCCATTGACCGCAGAGGCCGTTAATGGACCCAACGGAACCGGTCCGCCAAAACTTAAACTCACTTGTGTGCTATCGGCGGTGACGACATTTCCCGCGCTGTCTTCAATGGCAACGCTATAGCTGAGCGGCTGATTGGTCGTTGCCAATGTGGGCGCCGTAACAAACGCAAGCTTCGCCGCCGCGGGGTTGGACGACCCAGCCGGCAAAACGACGAAGCTGGCGGACATCGCTTCGGCGCCTCCGCCGATCGCCAGGAACTGATAAGTGCCCGGACCGTTGATGACCAGATCACTAAACACGTCCACGGCCGGCAGGTTGTTCCCGACTACGCCGCCGGTGAGCGTTCCACCTGCCCCGATCAACGACAGTGTTATTAGAGTCTGCGGGCCGTTGATGACGTTTCCGGATGAGTCTTCAACGTCCACAATCACCGGAGGCACGATCGGCAGACCGCTTACTACGGTCGCGGGTTGCTGAGTGAAGACCAACTTCGTTGTTGAAGGAAGGCTGACGTTGATATCGCCGAATAACCCAGGATTACTGGTCGCGGAAGAAGTCGCGGTGAGCTGTTCCAGGCCTTGCACGGAATTGAAGGCCACATCGCTAAACGTGGCGACTCCATTCGTGAACGGTTCGGTCAGCGTGCCTGCCAAAACGCCGGATTGCAGGGCAATCGTAACGCTGGCGTTGCTATCCATCTGATTGTCCAATTCATCGAATAGTTTGACCATCACAGGCGGGTTCAACGCTATGCCGTCAATCGCATTCGCGGGCGCGGTGACTGACATGCCGCCGGCAGGGACTGTCAAATTCAGTCCCCAAAGAGCCCCCTGACCGAAGGCGCCGCCTCCAGTCGTCACTCCAAATAAGTCGTCACCGCCACCAAGGTCCGAAGCTCCACCAATGATTGGCTCCTGTGGAGCAGTCCCGTTGGTTCCATCGAAACTCGCAAGCGTCGTGATGGTCCCGCTGCCGTTGGCCAGTTCGAAAATAATTCCATTTGCTCCGGCTGCGCCGCCAGTGGCCGAGCCGTAAAGATTTCCGCTCGGATCGATTGCAAGGCCGCCGCTGGCCAGCATCCCGGTGGACAACACCGACAGCGTTGTGACAACACCGCTGCCGCTGGCAACTTCAAAGAGGGTGCTTCTTCCGTTCCCGAAAGTCGCTCCAAAGAGATTTCCGCTCCCATCCATCACCAAATCCAGATACGGCTCATCCACGGTCGTGAATGTGGCCAGAGTCGTCACGCTGCCGGCCCCTTTGACGAGTTCGAAGACGCTCCCATGGGCGCCTCCGGCCCCCTGGCTCAATGCGCCAAAGAGATCCCCGTTGGAATCGATTACCAACTGCGATCCATTGAACTGGCCGGACAATGTCGCGAGGGTGGTGATGGTGCTGCTTCCGCTGGCGAGTTCAAAGATATCGAGCGACGACGTCCCCAAATGTGCGATTCCAAACAGATTTCCGCTCGCATCTTCAACCAAGCCCGAAGGCGCATTTCCGCTGCCGGTTCCACCCGTAAAACCGTCGAACGACGCCCGCAACGTCATATCGACGCCGTTGTAATCGAAGATCACGCCGTCATTCGAAGCGCCGCCGGAAAGTGTTGTTCCCACGAAGTCGCCCGAGACGGGGTCAATGATTACGCCGTTTGCCGGATCGGCCCCATCAGCTCCATTAAATGAGAACACGGATGCGAGTGCCGTTTCGCCTCCATCCCAAATTGTCCCATCACTTGAACTGCCGCCTGATGTGGTTGTCCCATAGAGAACGTATCCCGCTGGGGGGATTTCGTCATTCCCCGCAGGATGGAATTGAATGAAGACCCGGCCCGCAGGCGGCGATCCCGAGCTTCCCGTAGTCTGGAACGACCCCAGCGTCGTGATCGGACTGAAGAGCAGTCGAGGCTCCAGCGGCTCGACGCTGACGGGCTTGGAATAGACTCTTGGTCGAAAGTTTCCCTGACGCCAAAAACGCGCGTTACCCGCCATCGGTTACTCCTTGCGGGGATCCCCCCCCAGTACCGACAATTCTCTCAGTCATGGATTATTTTAGCAACAAGATTCGGCCCGGCCTGAAATGACGCGGCTAGAAGAAGGATATTAGCCTTAGCTCTTCAAAACCTGCCCCTGAACCAAATCCCGGAACATCCCCGGCTGCCCCACCAACCCGTCATAACTCCCATCCTGCACGATCCGTCCATCCGCAATTACCAGAATCCGATTGCAATTCTTTACCGTCGCCAGGCGATGGGCAATGATCAGCGCCGTCTTCCCGGCAATCGCATTCTCCATCGCCTGCTGAACCAGCCCTTCGCTCACCGTATCCAGCGCACTCGTCGCTTCATCAAAGATGAAGAAATCCGGCTCAGCCAATAGCGCCCGCGCAATCGCTAGGCGTTGCCGCTGCCCGCCGGACAATGTCGATCCTCCCTCGCCCACCGGCGTATCCAGCCCATCCGGCAATCGCGAAATAAACTCCCACGCGTTCGCCAGATCACAAGCCCGGCGAATCTCCGCATCCGTCGCCTCAGGCCGCGCCACGCAAAGATTGTCGCGGATATTTGTGCGAAAAATAAACGGATCCTGCGGCACAACGCCAAATCGATGTCGCAATTCCGGCCCCTGGCAATGCCGAATATTCAACCCGCCGATCAGAATCGCCCCCTCATCCGGATCATACAATCGCAAAAGAAGCTGCGTGATCGTGCTCTTGCCCGCTCCGGATGGGCCAACCAGCGCCACGCGTTGTCCGAACGGAATCGTCAGGTTGATATCTTTCAGCACCGGCCGATCCGCTTCATAGCCGAACGTCACGCCGAACAGAACGATGTCACCCTTTATCGGTGCGGTCGCCTCGTATCCGATCGGATCGGGAGTAGTCGTCGCCGTTTTCAAAACCGCGCTGATTCGTTCAACACCCGCCTGCGCGCCGGCCTTAAACGTCGACATCTGAAAGAGAACCGTCAGCGACGCCTGCAGCGATGTAAACGCCGCGATATACGCCTGTATCTGCCCGATCGTGACCTGATGATCCACCGGCTTGTGCGACCGATCATAAAAATATCGCCAGACCAGCGCCACGCAGAGCGTCGCAAAGCTGACATATCCCAGCGTCTCATGCTTCATCCACTGGATATGTGATTGCACGTCACGGATATAGCTCTTGCGGCCGATCTCCCACACCCGGTTCTCGAAATCCTCCGAAACTTTGTCCTCCATCGCATACAACTTCACATCGCGCGACCCGCGCAGCAGATCAGCCACGAAGCCCGTGACTTTGGTTTCCGTCTTCTGATATTCGCTATGCAGCTTCTGAATCCGCTGGCGCGTCCGATGCATGAGCCACGCCGTGCTGACGCACGTGATGATCAGAACCAGCGTGAGAAGCCAATCCCACATCCCCACCCAAATGATCGTGCTCAGAACAATGAAGAGCGCCCCGGGCGCGGCAAACGTGAATTGCTGAAAATAATTCTGCACCTGCAGCAGCGGGCTGCCAAAAAGATAACTGAACAATTCACCGCTGTGATGCGTCCGGTGAAACCGCAGGCAAAGATGATTCACGTGCCGGAAAAAATTCGACCGCACATCAAAAAGAACTTTCTCGCGAACATACGTGAAAATGCGATATCCCGCATGCCAGACCAGCATTCGTCCGAAAACAGAAGCCAGCAGATAAACGCCGAGCAGAATCGCGAGTCGATGCCAGCGCTGGCGGTACGTAATTCCCGTCGCCAGGATCACCTGGTCGATCAGATACTTCGGCGCCAAGGTTTGAGCTGCGACCGAAACCCCATGCATCGCATTCAGCACCAAAGCCGCAAGAACAAGCCACCGATATTTCTGAATATTCGGCCACAAAAATCGCCAGAAGGAGACCTTCGGCTGATCACCCTCTTCCAGCAGATCCGTTGGTTCTTCAAATGATTGGCGAGGCGGAAGATTCTTGTCCCGAAGCTTGGTTTCAATCGCAGGCGATGACACTGGCACTCTCGCTAAAGCATGTCTGACAACTACATCAACCAACACCCAACTCGGGATGAGGCGTCACTGCATCCGTTATCGGACAAAATGGCCGCTAGCCACCATTTCCGACGATGGATGAAAACATACTGTAGCCCGAGAGGGTTTGCCCCACTTCGGAGATGCATTATTTCGCAAAATCGAAGGTAACGGTGTAGTCATCGGCTGGCTGTGTGCTGTTAAAATCAAGGGTGTCGCTCAGATTCCCATGAAGAACCACGCGCTGTGGGCCAAGTTTTTCAACGAATTGGCCGTCCTGCGTGAAGGTGATATACGCAACGAGGTATTGGTCGGCATCCGTTATCGAGCGAAAGTTCAGCTGAACGTCCAGAATCCCCGTCCCGTCCCGCTCAACGTGGCTCGGCTCGATCCGAATGTTGGATTCCAGGCTGGATGCGCCAAAGACAACATGATGAGCGGCCGCCGGCTTTGGCTCAACAGGTGACGAAATCGATTGCATAGACGGAAGCGAAACATCGCCGCAGCCGGCCAGAAGACAGCCGATCATGGCAAGAGTCACGGTGCGGAAAATAAGCGTCAATGGCTCGCAAATCCTAATGCGCGTCGGTGGCGATCAAAGCCGTCGTGGCGGCTTCTGGAGCCAGTTCCTTGCTGGAATCGAAGAGTGGTCCCTCTTCGACCTCCACCTGCTCCGCGAGGAGCAACGCTCGGGTTTGATAGTCATGCCCGATCTGGTGAAATTCGACCTCGTACGCAACCGATGGCGCAAACCAAGTGCTGCGAACGACGCCAATCTCGCCGCGAATCAACGCCAATTCCGGGATGTCCATTGTGAGACGAACAAAGTCATCTATATGCGGCGATCTCATGGAATCCTCCATGCACGTTGGATAAAATCTGTCCGATCCGACCGACTATTAATGCTCCAACCTCACCCCTCGGAACGCTAAAAATAAACCTTTTTTTCGGACATGCAAATTAAAGTCGGAAAAATCTTCCCAGATTAACATCCGTGGAGTCATCAGCGATCACAACCTCATCCAGTCAAAACACCGCCATCGCGCGCGGGCTGCTTCGGTGGTATCGCAAGCATCGCCGCGACCTCCCCTGGCGGCCACCCATGGGAAGCAAAACGCTCGTCGATCCTTATGCCGTGCTCGTGAGCGAGTTTATGCTTCAGCAGACGCAGGTGGCCACGGTGATTCCGTACTTCCTGCGGTTCATGAAGGCGTTCCCCACCGTCAGCGACCTCGCCGATGCCCCGGAGCAGCAAGTCCTTCGGCTCTGGCAAGGACTCGGCTACTACTCGCGAGCCAGAAACCTTCGCGCCGCCGCAAAACAGATCGTCACCGAATTTGGCGGACGCATCCCCATTTCGATACAAGACTTAATGACCCTACCCGGTGTAGGACGCTACACCGCCGGCGCGGTCGCCTCCATCGCACACAACCAGCGTGCCCCCATCCTGGACGGCAATGTCGCCCGCGTCCTTTGCCGCCTCGACCTAATCCAGTCCGACCCCAAAAATCCAAAAACGCGCGAAATGCTCTGGCAGCGGGCCGAAGAGATCCTCCCGCGATCATCCATCGGCGACTTCAACTCGGCTTTAATGGAACTGGGCGCAACCATCTGCACGCCAAGAGCCCCAAAATGTCCGTCCNNCGCGCTGGACAATCTGCATTTCCCAATCAAATCGCTGGCTCATTGAACGCCGCCCCGACAAAGGCCGCTGGGCACGCCTCTGGCAATTCCCCACAATCGAAGCCAAGAACGGCAACCCAACCCCAGCAATAATCGCGCATCAGATCGGCATCCCCATCCGCAACCTCCGCCCAATCGGCGAACTACGTCATGCGCTCACCCACCGCAAATATATCTTCAAAGCCTTCACAGCCAAAGCCAGCGGAAGCGACACAATTAAATCCGGCCCGACGCGTCGCTGGATCAACCTGAGCGAGCTAAATAGTTATCCGCTATCACGACCCCAAACAAAAATCGCAGAAATGCTTTCCCACCTATAGCCAACAATTCATTTTATCTGTGTGCATCTGA
>PMAK01000243.1 GCA_003153655.1 Phycisphaerales bacterium | reverse complement strand
AATCGCGATCAGGCATTGTCAGAGTTGGAGCAGACCGCGGAAAAATGTCACGCCGCGCTCGGCGATCTCATCTACGGCGCCAACGACCAAACCCTCCCCTCAGTCGTCGCCCAACTACTGACCGCCGACAAGATTCAAACCGTCGCAACCGCAGAAAGCTGCACCGGCGGCCTGCNNACAGAGGGGATGGATCACCTACAGCAATCAGGCCAAGACCGATTTACTCGATGTTTCCCCACAATTGTTAGCTCACGATGGAGCCGTTAGCGAAAGCGTCGTCAATGCCATGGCTCACTCCGCTCGGCAGAAAGCTGCAGCAAATTTCGCCCTCGCTATCAGCGGGGTCGCCGGACCCGATGGTGGAACCCCTGCCAAGCCGGTCGGCACAGTTTGCATCGCGCTGGCGCATGCCAATGGAGTATTGGCCCGAACGTTCAACTTCCCCGGAGATCGCGAAGCCATCCGCGCCCGCTCCGCCAAAATGGCGCTCGCGTTGCTTCGATTCCATCTGCTGCGAAAAACCCCACTATTCTGACCCACGTCATTTCTACGGCAGACGTTCAAAATGTTAACTTGGCGACAATTTTCGCCATTGTGTCTTTCGAGTATTTCTGATTATTTTACGCAAATAGACGTGAATTTTATTCGTTACAGACGAATCATGTGCTATCCTCTGCTTAACCAACATGCACACAAAAAAGCAGGCTAAAATACAGTGGCTCGCATTTTGCGCGAGTCTCGGGGCGATCCTTCCGCACGCATCAGCAATTGTTACCCTCGGCGGAACAGGCAATAATTTCACAACGCCGCCCAATGGAATCGGCAGCTTCGAAGGCCAGCTCGGCACCGGCGCCGCCGGCACAACCATCGGGTCGCGGATCATGCTGACGGCGACTCACGTCTCCGGTAACACCACCGGCGTCTTTACCTTCAACAATCTCACCTACAACATGCGCCTCGCCGCCACGATTGATGATCTTGCGGTGTGGCAAATCGCTCCGACCGACACCAAGACATTCGCAACTTACGCGCCGCTATACACAGGATCCTCCGAGACAAATCTGCCTCTCGAAGTCGAAGGCTATGGCGTCCAGCGCGGACCTGCTATCACAGGAGGCTGGCTCTGGGGCGCGGGTAACGGACAGTTGTCCTGGGGAACAAACACCGTCTCCGCCATTGACACCGACACACAGCTCGGCGAAACCCCAAACTTCGGCGGCGATTTTCTCCAATATGATTTCAACAACAACCCAAGTAATCCCAACCAAGCCATCACCGCTGTAGGCGATAGCGGCGGGGGGGTTTTTGTCCTCAACAATGGCGTCTACCAACTCGCCGGAGTCAATAGCGTCGTCGATACGGTTTTAAACTCCGCCGGCAATCCCCTTCAAGCCGCCCTCTACGATCAATTCGGATATTACACCCAAAACTTCCCCGGCGGCGCGCTGACACAGATCACCACCCACACACCGGAAAGCTCCTACGCGACGCGCATCTCCTCAAAACTCAATCTCGTCGGCGTCGTTCAGGGAAACATCACGCCCGCCAACGCTGCGGCATTTCCCATCAACAACGACGGAGATATCTCGATTTACACAAACATGACCACCGGAGCCATCACCGGCGACGCACTTCTCACCATCGGAGCGCCCTTCACACCCGTCGTCTCCGCGACACTCCAAATCGCCGCCAATAGCGGCACCAGCGAAATCTCTGCCCTGACCATCGCTCCGGGTTGCAGCTTCGATGTCACCAATAATCATGTCATCATCGATGATGTAGACCCAACCGTTGAGACGTCGATTCTGTCCTACCTCGCCAGCGGCTACAACGGCGGGAAATGGAACGGTCCCGGAATCACCAGCTCCACCGCTGCTTCAAGCGGGGGAAGTTATGGTGTGGGTTATGGCGGCGCTGGTGTCGTCTCCGGACTCTCCTGGGGTCAGGTCGAAATCGGCTACGCACTCTACGGCGATACAAATCTCGACGGAGTCGTCAACGGCGACGATTTCAACGTCCTCATCGCCAACCTCGGCAGAGCCGTCACCGCCGGCTGGCAGGCGGGCGACTTCACCTACGACGGCGTTGTGAGCAGCGCCGACTTCACCCTTTTCGTGAGCAATTTCGGAAAGCAAGCCAACGGCGCAAGTGTCGTCCTTCCCGCCAGTGATTGGCTAGCCCTCGACGCCTACGCCGCCGCCAATCACATTGCCCTCATCAATATCCCCGAGCCGGCAACCGTCACATTGCTCAGCCTCGCCGGGATAACACTCCTCGCTCGCCGCCGTCACAATATCTGATCTTCCACTCCTGCCATCGTGGCAGCCCCCAAATGACCCCCAACTGCCTTTGGCAGGATGCCATCTTTCCCGTATGGCCGCGGCCCGCGAAAGCATATCCTAGCTTCATTCGTAACTTATTTTAAAATATATGGTTATGACGAAAATACCCCGCTCCAAAAATCCCCCATATCCCGGCACGGCGATTGTTTAGTGGCACTCATGCGGGAATCGAGGGCAGCATAAATGTTAGATGCAAAGCCTACAAATCGGTTTACCGTGCTCCTGGCCAATGAGCAGGAAGAATGGCACCAGACCGTTCGAGGTTTGCTCGAGCCGCAAGGCGTGCAAACCGTCTCCGCTCACAATGGCCGTGAAGCGCTGGATCTGATCGAATCCACCCCGGTGCACGTCGCCGTGTTGGATGCTCAGATGCCCCAGTTGGGCGGCTTGCAGGTGATCCGGATGCTGCGCGAATTGCACAAGGCAACGCCCGCAATCCTACTCACCAGTCATCTGACCAACTACCTGCTGCACGAAGCACTCGGCATGCAGGTCTTCAGCGTTCTGAGCAAGCCGGTAGACCTCAACGTTCTACTGGACGCCCTGGCAAGAGTGCTAAGGCGCTACCACGAAAATCGCTGGCCCGGAGAAGAAGGAAACGCGGAGTAAAACAGTCAGTCGAAAATGACATCGAAGTCATCCAAACTTTTTAAGGAGTCCACAATGCCCAAGCTTCGTCCTCTCGGTGACAAAATCCTCGTCAAACGCGTCGAGGCAGAGACCAAAACCAAGTCCGGAATCGTTCTTCCAGACTCAGCCAAGGAAAAACCCCGTCGCGGCAAGGTTCTCAGCGTCGGCGAAGGCAAACGCCTCGACACCGGCGAACGCGCCCCCATCGAAGTCAAAAAAGGCGACGAAGTCATCTTCGCCTCCTACGCCGGCACCGAAATCAAACTCGACGGCGAAGAACTCATGATCATGTCCACCGACGACGTCCTCGCCGTAGTGGAGTAACAAAAGAATCCGTTTAGCCGCGGCGCTTGCGCCGCGCGTTGCATTCAAAGACAAAAACATTCAGGAGTCCACATGGCCGCCAAACGTATCGCATTCGATCAGGAAGCCCGCGAATCCATCCTTCGCGGCGTACGCAAGCTCGCCCGAGCCGTCAAAGTAACCCTCGGCCCATCAGGCCGAAACGTCGTCCTCGAAAAATCCTTCGGCTCGCCCACCGTCACCAAGGACGGCGTCACCGTCGCCAAGGAAATCGAACTCGAAGATTCCTACGAAAATATGGGCGCGCAAATGGTCAAGGAAGTCGCTTCCAAGACCTCCAGCGTCGCCGGCGACGGAACCACCACCGCAACCGTCTACGCCGAAGCAATCTTCGCCGAAGGAATGAAAAACGTCGGCTCCGGAGCCAACGCCACGCAAGTCCAGCGCGGCATCAACCTCGCCGTCGAAGCCATCATCGGCGAACTCCAAAAAATGTCGAAGAAAATCGACTCCAACAAGGAAGTTGCACAGGTCGGCACGAGCAGCGCCAACCAGGACGAACAGATCGGCAAGATGATCGCCGAAGCCATGACCAAGGTCGGCAAGGACGGCGTNNGACGGCGTCATCACCGTCGAAGAGGGCAAAGCCCTCGACACCACCGTCGAACTCGTCGAAGGCATGCAGTTCGACAAAGGCTTCCTCTCCCCGCATTTCATCACCGACACCCGCACCCAGGAAGCCGTCCTCGAAGACGCCTACATCCTGATCCACGAAAAGAAAATCTCCTCCGCGAGAGACCTCGTCCCCGTCCTCTCCAAGGCCGCCGAGCAGGGCAAACCCATGCTCATCATCGCCGAAGACATTGAAGGCGAAGCATTGGCCACACTCGTCGTCAACAAACTCCGCGGCACCCTCAAGGTCGCCGCCGTCAAAGCCCCCGGCT
This sequence comes from Phycisphaerales bacterium, assembly GCA_003153655.1. Taxonomy (GTDB): domain Bacteria; phylum Planctomycetota; class Phycisphaerae; order Tepidisphaerales; family Tepidisphaeraceae; genus PALSA-1353. Next base: position 6,434 of record PMAK01000243.1, on the reverse strand, counting down.
TCGGCGATCGCCGCAAGGCAATGCTCGAAGATGTCGCCATCGTCACCGGCGGCACAGCCATCTTCGAAGAACTAGGCATCAAGCTCGAAAACATCGAGCTCAGCCAACTAGGCCGAGCCAAAAAAATCCGCATCGACAAAGACAACACCACGATCATCGAAGGCGCGGGCGACGAAAAAGGCATCAAAGGCCGCATCGAAGCCCTCAAAAATGAAATCGCCAACACCACAAGCGACTACGACGGCGAAAAGCTCCAGGAGCGATTGGCCAAGCTCGCGGGCGGCGTAGCCCAGATCCACGTCGGCGCAGCCACCGAAGTCGCCATGAAGGAAAAGAAGGCAAGAGTCGAAGACGCTCTCCACGCCTGTAGGGCCGCGGTAGAAGAAGGCATCCTCCCCGGCGGCGGCGTAGCCGTCATCCGCGCAGCTGCCAAAGTCCTCGACAACCTCAAAAAGAAAAATGACAACGAAGACATCCGCTTCGGCATAGAAATCGTCCGCCGAGCCATCGAAGCCCCCATCAAACAAATCGCCGAAAACGCCGGCGTAGATGGCTCCGTCGTAGCCCAAAAGGTGAAAGAAAGCAGCGAAACCAACTTCGGCTACAACGCCCTCACCCACGAATACGGCGACATGATGAAAATGGGCGTAATCGTCCCCACAAAGGTCGAGCGCACCGCGTTACAAAACGCCGCCAGCATCGCCAGCCTGTTACTGACAACAGATGCGATAGTAAGTGAAATCAAAGAAGACAAACCCGAACCAGCCGGCGCCCCAGGCGGCGGCGGAATGGGTGGAATGTACTAAAACCTGATTGGTCCCTCAGGCCCAACTGACTTGTCTATACGAAGGCCGGCTGGCGAAACCAGCCGGCCTTATTATTTGGAGGCTTCGTGTTCGAAACGCTAACCGCAGCGCTGGTAGCAATCGTTTTCTTAGTTCCAGGATATGTGTGGCGTACCGTTGAGGGACAATTTGCATATCTAGACAGGCGACTGGAATGGGAAAAGTTCGCTCTTGGGCTATTGGCTCGGAGTACAGTTGTCTATGCGGTTTTTGCCGTCGGTATTCACAAGGCATGGAAAGATGATTGGCTTGATGTTCGACCACTCTCTACGACGGTTGTGGCAATTCTGCTTATCGGGGTTCTTCCGTGCATTCTCGGGTTTGTCAGCGGTATGCTTCGCCAGAAACGATTCTTCGCTGAGTTAATTAAGAAACTTGGTTTTCGGACCTTCGAATCGCATCAAATTCCCACCGCGTGGGACTATGTTTTTTCCGGAATGACGCCGCGCTTCGCCGTTATCACCCTCAAAACCGGTGCAAAATTGAATGCATTTATAGGGTCGGAATCCTATTTTTCGTCAGATCCAGAAGCCCGAGATTTTTTCATTTCGGCGGTACTTAGGACTTCCGACAACGGTATAATAGAAGTTGTTCCCGGTACTGCTGGTGTTTACGTGAACAAGGATGAAGTTTCGTTAATCGAATTCATTAAGCAGGTAGGACCACATGAGTAAAAATATTGCTGGCGGTTATTCTCCACAAGCTCACGTATCGGATGGCAGCGAAAGCAGGGGATATAAGCCTCTAACTGAAGGGTTTAAACCCCAGGGAAATGATAATATGCCGACGGTCATCCCTCCTCTTCCATCAGGGGTCCAATTACCACAAACTCAACAACCTTCCGTTCAGACTCCGCAACCATCCGTTCCGGTCGCGGTTGCATTTCCTCAGGAGAAATGAAACTGCGACAACTCTGGAAAATGAAACGGAGGACATAACGGGGTCATCCTGTAATGCCACGAAGATAAGCCTATTCGTCCAGTCGCCATCCTTGTTTTTGCGTCAGAATCGACGCTTTTCCAGGCTCGAAACTCCTTATCTTCGTGGCATTAAGCTGCGTTCCCGTTCCACTTCCGTCCCCGTTTCACTCCGCAGCAGTTCCTAAAGATGCCTGGAAATGTCCGCGAATGTCGTGGAATGCCTGTCCGGTTTTTCGATTTGTTCCGAGGCATTCTTTGGGACTTCGTGTGGTGCGAGTGGATTGGGACAAGAGATTTAATGTGTGCTCGGGGTCATGGTGGTTCCTGGTTGATGGCGGTTGAGCGGTGCGAAAAAACATCTCCCCTCTATTCAAGAGTTCAGCGGGTGAAAGGATTGGACGTGTTTCGGGGAAATCGGCGCGGAATTATTTTTTGGGAGGAGCGGATTAGCAGGTTTTGGGAATTGCGCGTGAGTCCGGAAGTGAACCTGACCCCCTTATCTGCCCTGATGTTTTGGAGTTGGGGGCCTTCGGATTGGTCGCGGTCGATTGGGGGGGCCGTGCAGAAAGACCGCATTCTTTATGCATCATTTCGCGGCATCCGAATTGCGCATAGGAAGGTACTAGGACGCCTTCTGGCCCGGTTGGAACTATATCAGTCAGATTGCGGCACCTCGATATGGGTACGGGGAAGACACGACGAGTCCATCACTAACCCACTTGTCGAGAAAAAAATCGACAAAGCTGGGAATAGCCTTCGGTTCGCAGATTCGGGCGAGTTCCATACCGCTTTGCGTGAATAGGACTTTCCCAATATGCACCCGTGGATGAGACGCGACTAGTTTGGATTCGATTAGAAATGAAGTCCCCTGATATCGTAGTTCAAGCGGTTGAAACGTGCTGTTCAAGCTGAAGCCACTCAGAGCCTCGAATTTTACCAGACCGATAGAATCTAAGTGAGTTAGCATGCCAAAAAAAATCCCGCCCTCCGCGTAAACTGCGGCATCCAAATCATAGATCAACGGAATGGGCTGATCCCCATGCATCGCAGCAAATCTGCAAAGATTGGAAAGCCATACCGCAGCTTGTTTGTCCAGTTCAGCAACAAGGTTGACCGTCCGTTTACTATAAGCACCGGGCGAATTCGCCTCCCCGGAAAGTAGTTTTGCCCAAAGGGTTTGCATTTCTTTGTCCGATATGAGCCTACATTTGTCAAAAAAATTCGTGACCCAGTCATTCTCCATTTCTTGAGGTTTCGAAGTAGCTGATAGCAGCGGTAATGATTTCGATATGATTGACTCCATGTTCGCCTGCTTGTGGGCTTCTTCGCCAATCCACCTATTAAGTGCTCGCCGCTGCAATTCTGTGATTTGGGTCTCGGCTTCTGATTTAATAATAGCGGCTTTCGCCTCTGCCCTCGCCACTCTTTCAATTTGCAAAGGCTTGAAAATTGCTCCTACGGCTTCGGATATCTTCTCGATCAAAACGGTCGCCGGTTTAGACAACTCGCCAATGTTTAGAAGGGAAGGTACTTCTGGCATATCCGCCGAATATATCGCGTGTTCAGAATTGTGACCATCGTGCGGATAAATCAACGTCAAAATCTTGTAGTGCGTGCGATGAGGAAGACGTTTTGCATTTCGAAGCCTTCCGAATTGTCTCGATCCATGGCTGGGCCGTAGGAATCGTTGCCTGGGGCGGACCAATCGATTCTTGAATTGCGGATGGCGAGGTTGCGGGTTTCGCGGATGTAGAGGCCGGGGAGTTTGGATTGGAAGACGCCTTTGAAGACGCCCTGGGGGCGGAAGTCTTCGAAGCCGCCTTTTGTGGGGTTGGCGGGGATCAAGTCTAGTTTCACGTTGTCGAGCGTTATGTCGTCGATTGGGTTGCCGGGCCAGCCTTGGATGATGAGGCCGTTTTGGCCTCGGGCGATGATGTTGGTGAAGCGGATGTTTTTGACGTGGCCTAGTTTGGTTTCGAGTGTGCGGGGGAAATTGGTGACTTGAATGGGTTCGCCTGCGCCCCACCACTTGTGGGGTTGGAATTCTGTTTCGACGACGATGTTGGAGAAGATCACGTTTTCGATGTTGCCCGCGTCGCGGAGTTGGATGGCGAGGCCGCGGTTGCTGTGGGAGATGGTGCAGGCGTCGAAGACGATGTCGCGGGCTGTGCCGGTATAGATTTCGTCTACTTTGAGGGCGGCGCTGCGGGAGTGGAGTGTGCAGCCGGTGACGGTGATTTGCTGGCAATCGCCGTAGGATTCGAAGTTGGGGGTGTTTTTGAGGACGATGCAATCGTCGGCACAATCGATGAGGGAATTGGCGATGCGGACGTTGCGGCAGTGATCGACGTCTATGCCGTCGTTGTTGGCGACTTCCCAGGAATTTCTGATGCTGATGTCGGAGATGGCGACGTCCTGACAGCCGACGAGATGAACGGTCCAGCTTGGGGCGGCGCGGAGGGTGATATTTTGCAAGCGGACTTTGTCGCAGGCGAGGAGGATGAGCATCATGGGTCGGCCGCCGGTTTTGTCGGGTTCGTCTGGTTTTTTGTCGAAGGGCCAGTAGTCGCCTATGAAAGAGTTTGGCCACCAGCCGGGTTTATTGATGTCGCCGCCGGCTTCTTCATCGGCGAGTTTTTGCCAGATGGCGGTGTCGTTGCCATCGATTGTGCCGTTGCCGGTGATGGAGATGTTGGCGGCGTCTTTTGCGAAGAGGAAGGAGCCTGCGGGGAGATAGTCGCGCCAGTTTGGGCTTCCTTTTAATATTGAGCCGGTGGCGAGGTGGAGATCGACATTGGAGCGGAGGGTGAGGGAGCCGGTGAGGAAGGTTTTGCCTGGGGGGAGGAGGACTTGGCCGCCGCCGTTTGCGGAACAGGCGTTGATGGCTTTTTGAATGAATGGGGTGTCGAGGGTTTTTCCGTCGCCTTTTGCGCCGAGGTCGAGGACGTTGAGGATGCCGTCGTTGGAATCGGCGTGTGCGAGGTTGGTTGAGAGAAGGATCAGGAGAGTTAGCAGATACTTCATTGTAGGACTCTTTCCGGCGAAATGGCGAAGACGGCCGTGTTGCGTTGGGGTTGTGACATGGGGAGACTATTCATGCGGGTTGTTAACCGCAAGAGGGACGGNNGCGCCGGGACAGGCTGCGGAGATGGACGCAGAGAAGAATGAGGGTTTAGCGGGGATGGAGAGATTGAGATGAAGTTATCTATTTTTGTCGCGGTGATGGTTGGTTTGTTTTGTGCGGTTTCGTGGGGGGATGAGGTTCCCGGGAAATTGGTTGTGGATGTGGCGAAGCCGGGTGTGAGGGTGAGTCCGATTTTTTATGGGTTGATGACAGAAGAGATCAATCACTCGTACGACGGCGGGCTTTATGGGGAGCTGATTCAGAATCGGATTTTTCGGGATAACTCTGGGATGGCGGCGCATTGGTCGGTTGTGAGCGATGGGAATACTCGGGCGACGATTGCGTTGGATGATGAGAATCCGATTGAAGGGACGGCGCTGACGCGGAGTCTGCGGATTAATATTGATTCGATTGATCAGGGACGGCGGGCGGGGGTGGCGAATGATGGGTATTGGGGGATTCCGGTGCGAGCGAATACGCGGTATCGGGCTTCTTTTTTTGCGAAGGCGGGTGATGGGTTTTCGGGGCCGTTGGCGGTGGAGATGCAGAGTGGGGATGGGGCGAAAGTGTATGCGTCGGCTTCGGCGCCGGTGATTGATGCTCAATGGGAAAAATATGATGTGGTGCTGACGACTGGCGCGGTTGAGCCGACGGCGGATGCGCGGTTTGTGATTTTGGCTTCGGGTAAGGGGACGGTGTGGCTTAATCTTGTTTCGCTGTTTCCGCCGACATTTGGGGATCGGCCGAATGGGAATCGGATTGATCTGATGCAGATGCTAGGGGATTTGCATCCCGCGTTTTTGCGGCTGCCGGGGGGAAACTATCTGGAGGGGGATACGATTGGGACGCGGTTTGATTGGAAGAAGACGATTGGGCCGGTGGAGCAGCGGCCGGGGCATCAGGGGCCGTGGGGATATCGATCATCGGATGGGATGGGATTGCTGGAGTTTTTGGAATGGTGTGAGGATTTGCATATGCAGCCGCTGCTGGCGGTGTATGCGGGGTATTCGCTGAGGCAGCAGCATGTGGAGCCTGGGAAGGATCTGGAGCCGTTTGTGCAGGATGCGCTGGATGAGATTGAATATGCGACTGGGGATGCGTCGACGAAATGGGGAGCGGAGCGGGCGAAGGATGGGCATGCTGCGCCTTTTAAGATTGATTATGTGGAGATCGGGAATGAGGACTCGTTTGATCAGTCTCGGACTTATGATGCGCGATTTGCGCAGTTTTATGATGCGATCAAAGCGAAGTATCCGGAATTGAAATTGATTGCGACGACGCGGGTGCGGACGCGGAAGGCGGATGTGGTGGATGACCATTNNCCCCATTATTATCGATCGGCGCAGGCGATGGAGCGGGATGCGGGATACTATGACAAGTATGACCGGTCGGGGCCGAAGATTTTTGTGGGGGAGTGGGCGACGACGGAGGGGACGCCGACGCCGAATATGAATGCGGCGCTGGCGGATGCGGCATGGCTGACGGGATTGGAGCGGAATTCGGATGTGGTGGTTATGTCGGCGTATGCGCCGCTGCTGGTGAATG
>PMAK01000160.1 GCA_003153655.1 Phycisphaerales bacterium | reverse complement strand
CGACGTGCACGACGCTCACGCTGTGCCTGGCCAGGCCCAAAGCCTCCTCAAGGGTCCCGGCGATGGCAAGGGCCATGCTGTCCACTATGCACCGTACGAGCTCGGCGTCAGTGCCCGGTACGGGCTGGCCGCTCCTGGCACAGACCTCCCGCACCAATGCCGGCATGTTGCCCGGCCGGGCAAAATCCGGGCCCCCAGTATCGACCAACGATCGAAAAGCGGGCTGGCGGGAAGCCTCCTCCAACAAGGGGCCGATNNACGCCGAGCTCGTTGGAGAAGTTTGCCTGTCGGCTGGCCTCATCGATCACCGGTCGTTCGAGCTCTAGGCCCACCAGGGACCACGTGCCGCTGACTACATAGGCAAAATCGTCGACTCGGGCGGGGGCGGCCAGGACGGCCGAAGCCGTGTCATGAGAAGCCACGGCCACCACCGAGACCGGAGAGGCCATTTCTACGCTGGCCGCAACTTCCGCCAGCACCGGCCCGATCAGCTCCCCGGGCTGGACGGCTGGCGCAAAATGATGCCCAAACAAAACCCACTTGTTCGTCGGATGAAAATTACTCCCATCATTAAATCGCTCCGCCGGCGTAGCCCGCCGATCATCCAGCACCGCCACCTTCGCCGCCAAAAATGCACTGTAATAGCGATACGCAATCGCCATCACGCACAGCACCGCGATCATGATCGGCATTGCATTCATAGAAGAAATTCAGCACGCGAATCATACTGCATCCGCCTCACATCCGTTATCCTTCCCGCCATGCTCGCCATCTGGTGCAACACCAATATCCCCGAATCTGCCCAGTCGCGTCTCATCGCGGGCGTCCAACCCCATCGTCTCATCCTCAGTTCTCAGCAAACCGGAAATCTGATCGCCGCCGGACCCGATGCCACGCTCGCGAATGCTGACATCGCTTTCGGCCAACCAGATCCCGACCAAATTCTCAATCTCCCTCGCCTCCGCTGGATCCAACTCAGCAGCGCCGGCTACACCCGCTACGATCGCGCAGATATCCGCGACGCTCTACTGCGACGCAACGCGATCATCACCAACAGTTCCTCCGTCTTCGACGAGCCCTGCGCCGAACACGTCCTCGCCTTCATGCTCGCCCAGGCTCGCGCTATTCCTCAATCTCTCGCCAACCAATTCTCCACTCGTGCCTGGCCGACACCCGATCTCCGTCCCCGCTGCCGACTCCTCACGGATCAAACAATCTTGCTCCTAGGCTTCGGCGCAATCGCCCGCAGATTGGCCGAACTCCTTCAACCGCTCAGAATGAAAATCACCGCCATCCGTCAAAGCCCGCGCGGCAACGAACCCGTCTCCACCCACCCAATTTCAGAATTAGAAAAATTGCTCCCACGCGCCGACCACGTAGTCAACATTCTTCCCGCCAGCCCCGCGACGGATAATTTCATAAACGCCGCGCATTTTTCCGCAATGAAACCCGGCGCGATTTTCTACAACATCGGCCGCGGCACCACCATCAATCAAAAATCGCTGATTCAATCCCTCACCACCGGCCATCTCGCGGCCGCCTATCTCGACGTCACCGAACCCGAACCCCTTCCCCCGGATCATCCCCTCTGGCGCACCCCCAATTGCTTTATCACGCCTCATACCGGCGGCGGCCATATCAACGAATCTGAACGCATCGTCGATCATTTCCTCCAAAATCTCCGCAGATTTCAGTCATCAGAAGCTCTGCAAGACCAAATACTCAAATGAGCGACCTCATAAAAAAGTCCAGTCAGCAAATGCTCGACGAGCTTTCCCGCTACGTGATCGCCGAGCCCTACCCCTTCGTCCTCGACCTCGAAAAATGCCACGGCTCATGGCTCGTCACCCAGGAAGGAAAAGAAATCTTCGACTGGGCCGGCTACTTCGGATCAAAACTCATCGCCCACAATCACCCGGGCCTGAGCGAACCCGAATATCTCCGCAAACTGATCATCGCGGCCAACAACAAAACCGCCAACCCCGATTTTCTTACGCCGGAATGTCTCAATTATTACCGCCTGATCCACGAACTCGCCCCCATCTGCATGCGCAACCCACGCCTCGAAGTCTACACCGTCAATTCCGGCGCGGAAGCCGTCGAAAACATGATGAAGTATTTCATCAATCTGCATCACCAAAAACTCCGCAACGCCGGCAAAGGTCCCGGCCTCGGCCGATTCATTCACTTCGACCAAGCCTTCCACGGCCGCACCATCTTCGCCCTCAACATCACGCAACTCACCGACGATCCGATCATCACCAAAGATTTCAGCGGCTACATCCCCGGCAACATCAAAGTCCCCTTCCCCTTCATAGATTCCACGCGCGCAGAAGCACAAAACCAATCCGCCGCCGACGAAAGCCTCGCCGTCATCGAAAACGTTCTCCAAAAATACTCCGACGAAGTAGCCGGCATCATCGTCGAACCCCTCCAAGGCGCCGGCGGACATCGCGTCGCTCTCCCAAGTTTCTTCCAGCGTCTCAGCGAACTCGCCCACAAATACGAAACATATCTAGGCTTCGACGAAGTCCAAACCGCCGGCGGACAGACCGGCACCTTCTGGGCCATCGACCAATTCAATCTCCCCCACCCGCCCCAAGCCGTCGCCTCCGCGAAAAAACTAGGCGTAGGCGTCGTCTATATGCTCCATCCCATGGACGACCACGGCGTCCTCGACAGCACCTGGGGCGGCCACCTCGCCGACATGGTCCGATTCGTCCAGGAAATGAAAATCGTCCAACGCGAAAAACTAATCGAACAAGTCCCCGAAAAGACGGCACGCCTCCGCACAGGCCTCGATCGCCTGGCCACAACCCATCCCAAAATCCTCTACAACCCCCGAGGCCTCGGCCTATATCAAGGCTTCAGCCTCCACCCCCAAATCAAAAAATCCACCTTCCTCGACATAGCCCTGGAACAAGAATCCCTGCTACTCCTAGGCGCAGGCACAAACAGCATCCGTCTCCGCCCAACACTAAGCATAACAAATGAGGAAATCGACCTGCTCATCGAAAAACTAACACGCTGCATCGCACGCCTGTAACTCAAAAATAAAAACTGACCGCAGAGACACAGAGACCACGCAGAGATCGCGGAGGCATTGTTCAAATTTCGAGCCCGCCTCCGCGTCTCTGCGAGTCCTCTGCGTCTCTGCGGTCGCATTTAGTATTTCGAATTTACAGCACGCTAACCGGGTCAACATCCACAGCCACCGCCTCAGCCTTCGACAATCCCCCCGCCTCCCGCAACCCATGCAAAACCTTCTGCAAAGGCTCAACCCGCTCACAACTGAGCAGAATCTGGCTCCGCTCAAACCCCGCGATCCGTCCGATCGCACAAGGCATCGGCCCGCGCATCTTCACCCCATTCTCTCCCGCCCCCGCAACCTTCAATTTCTCCGCCAAATCCTGCGAAATTTTATGAAGCTCTTCTTTTTCCTGATGCCGCATAATGATCCGCACCATCCGCGCAAACGGCGGCAAACCCACCTCGCGCCGATTCGCCAGTTCCGCCGCCACGAACGCCGGATAATCCTGCTTCAGCGCCATCCGGATCGTCGGATCATCCGGCAAGAACGTCTGCACCACCACCCGCCCCGCCGCATCCCCCCGTCCCGCGCGCCCCGCCACCTGCGTAATCAATTGAAACGTCCGCTCACTCGCCCGAAAATCCGGCAATGACAAAGCCGTATCCCCGCTGATTACCCCCACCAGCGTCACATTCGGATAATCCAAACCCTTGGCGATCATCTGCGTCCCCAGAATCACCTGCAATTCCCCGCGCGCAAACCGCGACAGAACCGATTCGTAATCCCGAAACGTCCGCATCGAATCGCTGTCCACACGCGCAAATTTCAAATCCGGAATCTTCCGCGCCAATTCCTCTTCCACCCGTTGCGTCCCCAAACCAAACAAACTCAATTTCTTCCCGCAAGCCGGGCATTTCTCCGGCAGCGCCATCGTGTTCAAACAATAATGACACAACATCTGCCCCGTATGCACCGACGCCGCGTTGGATGCCCCCAACGCATGTGCCTCAACAGATCGATGATACGTCATTGTCGTATCACAATATTTGCACTTGATCGGCTCCTGGCACGAAGCGCAAAAAACGAAATTCGAATATCCCCGCCGATTCAGCAGCAAAATCGCCTGCCGTCCCGCGGACAATGTTGTCTTCAGCAGATGTTCCAAACGCTGCGAGATGAGGTGCACGCCGCGACGCAATTCGCGCTCCTGGTGCATATCCACCAGTTCCGTCGAAGCCATCGCCAACCCGCGCACCCGCCGCGGCAGCGTCAGATAGTGATACCGCGATTCCGCCCCACGCTTTTCGTTCCGGCAAAGCCGATACATCTCCAACGACGGCGTAGCACTCCCAAGCACAATCGGCACCCCCTCAATCTGCGCCCGCTTGATCGCCACATCCCGCGCGTGATACCGCGGCGCCTGGTCCTGCTTGTAACTCGAATCATGCTCCTCATCGACAACAATCACCCCAAGACCCGGCAGCGGCGCAAACACCGCCGACCGCGCCCCCACCACCACATCCGCATCCCCCTGCATGATCTGCTGCCAATACTGATGCCGCTGCGTCGCTGTCAATCCGCTGTGCAATACCGCCACGCGCTTGAACCGCGCCATAAACCGCAGCACCGTCTGCGGCGTCAGCGCAATCTCCGGCACCAAAACCAACCCGCGCTTCCCACGCGCAACCGCCTCCGCGATGCACCTCAGATAAATCTCCGTCTTCCCGCTCCCCGTCACCCCCTGCAAAAGATTGACGCTGAATCCCCCATCCACCACGCGCGGCCGCAATTCATCAAACACCTTCTGCTGATCCTCATTCAACTCAAGTTGCTTCTCATCTGCCCGCCCCGTAGGCTGATTCTGCGTCAGCCGCGGCAAATCCACCTCCGCCCGAATCGTCACCAATCCCAGCCCAACCAACTTGCGAACCGTAGCCGGCTTCACCCCCGCTTCCCCGGCCAATCTCACCAGATCAATCCCCTTGTCCTTCTCCACCTGCAACAGCCGCGCCAAAACCGCCCGCCGCTTACGCGCCTTCGTCTTTTCTAAAAACTCCTGAATCTTCTCCGGCTCCTGCGCCAGCCGAACAATGCTGTTATATCCAATCCCGATCTTCTTCTTCACCGCCGCCGGAATCACGCTCTCCAGCACCGTCCCCAGCGGCGTGACATAATACGACCCGATCCACCGCGACAATTGCATCACCGCCGGCGAAACCAAAATCCGCTCATCATCCAACGCCAGCAAATTTTTTATCTTTGAATGTTCAGTCGTCGAATGAATCGAAACCACCCACCCGCGCACCGGCCGATTCTTCCTTCCCAGCGGCACCCGCACCCGCATCCCCACATGCACCTGCCCCACCAGCTTCGCCGGAATCGCATAATCCAAAACCCGATCCACACTCTGCTCCAGCGCCACCCCAGCAAACGGCCCACCCGTTGCCACCGGTTGCTCCGATCGCTGCAAATGCGGAAACAATGTAGCCGGCTCAACCAAAATCATGACCTCTTTGCCAAACTCTATTCCCCACTTTGGCGTTAGGCAAATGTTAGATTCCAACTCTGGTAGTGGTATACTTTGAATCTATCGCTACAAATTCGGATTGTCATGTTCGCCACGGTATGGGGGTCGGTCGGGTTTGATAATGCCCATCTTTTGTAAGGGTATTCGCACGCCTGCACAGACGACGCACAATACCCATATGCCGCCGATCAGCTTTCCCCATAGATTTCCCCACAATATCGCTGACACGGAAATTCCGGCCGTGACTATTATCCCGAAACCAGATAGCGCATGGCCTATTGAACGCTTCATGCTTCGATTCTATCCACCCAACATGAAAATCTGCTTAGGCGGTATGTTAATTGTCCCGCTTCCTAGATGCCGCTGGCCTGTAGTCTGTGAGTCGGCCCTACAGCAGCGATTCCTCGCGTTCCGACGACTCCACAAAATCGACCATCGTCCAAGACTTTTCTCCTCATTCCCTATAGACTGCGCGCGATATGTCCAGCGACCTTTCCCCCTCCCCACACGTTGACGATCACGTTTTCGGCCACTGGGTTCTAGGTTTCGCCAAGCCCACCGGCACCAGCGCCCGCGTCGGCCTCATCATCGCCGTCATCCTCAACTGCGCCATCTTCACGATCGCATCCCGCCGGTTCGGCCTCCCGTCCCTCCCCGGATACGACGGCAGCATCCTTCACCAACCCTCACCCGTCGCGGCTTTCATCACCATCGCCATTCTCCTCCTCATCGCAACTCTCCTCGGCACCATCATCGCCGGTGCCGTCCGATTCGAGGCCGGCCTCTTCGCCGCCGCCTTCTCCCTCGTCACCATCTCCTTCCGCTGCGGCACCATGCAATCGGTCATCTTCGAAGCCGCGGGCAAACAATCCGTCTACAACAGTCTCATTCTCGAATTGATTATCTTCGCGGTCCTCCTGGCCCTGCTCTGGACGCTGCTCTGGATCCTTGGACGCGCGAACGTCGCAAACCAGATGCATTCAACTGATGCCGCCCCGATCGAAAATACATCCCTCGACTGCCTCACCGCCGTCATCACCCAGATCGTCGCCACCGGCGTCTTCATGATGTTCCTCTGCCAGTCCGAAGCCAAGAACCAGTCGCTCGCCTCCGTCGCCATCGCCTCATTCCTCGGAACATTCGTCGCCTACAAATACGCCCCGGTCCGCCCCAGCATCTGGTATTGGTCCGGCCCCCTGATCGTCGGCCTGATCGGATACATCCTCGCAGCCATGGGCCAGGACGCCAACCTCGCCATCGGCAGCCCCGCCGGCACCTTCGCCGGCCTCGCCCGCCCCCTCCCCATCGACTACGCCAGCGTAGGCCCCGCCGGATCAATCCTTGCCTACTGGATGCTCCGCAAAGGCGAAGTCGTCAGCGCATAGATGCGAATCTGAAATTTGAGCCCCAAAACAAGTTCGATTTGTAAAAACGGCTGCCGCATTCACTGGTGCGCCGGCAAAAGGTTTGCCAGAACCTTGACTGGCCAGCCAGCGGGACAAGCGGCGGAAGCGCTTCCCCCTATTCGAGCCCACAATCACAATCGTCACGCGGGCCGCAACCGATAAAAATCTTCTTCCAATTCTTTCACCCGCGCCCACGACAAAAAAACGATTTGCCCTTACCCCATCACCAGAAACATCGTAAACATCCCCACCCAAACCACGTCCAGAAAATGCCAATACCGCGCCGCGAAACTTACCCCCATGTAGTTCTCATGGTCGTACTTCAGATGCCGGGTATTGAACGTCACGATCCCGAGCGCAACGATCCCCCCGACGACGTGCAGCGCATGCACCAGAATCAGAAAAAACACCAGCCCATACATCGACACCGGAGAAAATGAAGCGGCACTTTCCTTCGCCCGATCTGCAATCGCGCGGTGCGCCGCCAAAACCTCCGCCATGCAAGGCGACTGCACCACCAGAAACAGCGTAACAATCCCGCACGTGATATATAAATATCTCAGACAAACCCCCACCCGTTCCCGGCGGATCGCGACGACCGCCCGGTGAATCGTAAAGCTCCCCGCCAGCAAAACCGCCGTGCTGCCCCAGGCCAGCGTCGGCATATGGATCGGATCGTTCGATATCCGCCCGAAGAAATGCAGCCGCATCAGCACATACATCCACATGCTGGAAATGAACAGCATTCCCAGCGCAGCCAGAAACAGCCACATCCCGATCGACGATGCGCGTGGCGGCGCGCGAAATCCCGATTTGCTTTCATTCATTATGCGAGTGCGCCAGCCGCGCTAATCACGGCGCGTGCGTCGCCATCGGCGTGGGCTTCAACTGCGGCTGATACGAATTCGAATCCAGTAGCGCGAGTCCGATGAACAGCGACACGAAAAAAAGTGCCGCAATCAAAATCATTCCGTTAAACGGGCTGTCCCATCGCAGATGCATGAAATACATCGCCACAAGCCCACCCTTGATCACCGCGATCAGCAACGCCACCCAGATATTCGCCTGTCCCAAATCCACCATGGATGCCCCCACCGTGATGGCGGTAAACATCACGAGGAGTCCATAAACCACCAGCAGCACCCGTTTAGGAACCGCGTGAACTCCATGCGGATCATCAGGCCCCACATCATTCGCCACCGGGGCCGGAACATCGTTCGAATGCGTCAGGCTCATAAGCTTGCGTCCAAGTTTAACCGCTACCGAAAGGGAAGCGCGTCTTCCTTCTAGTGAATCAAATACAACAGCGGAAACAGAAATATCCAGATCAGATCGACCAGATGCCAGTACAACCCGATCAGATCGACCGGCGTAAAATATTCCGAGCTGAATTCGCCCTTCATCGCTCGCATCAAAAGCCATGTGATCAGCGCCATCCCTACGATTACGTGAATTCCGTGCAATCCGGTCATCAGAAAGTAGCAGCTGAAAAACGTGTTGACGCGCCATTGATCCGAATCCGAAAGCTGCCGGAACTTCGCGTCGGCATCCTCCGGACCTTCCGTCACCGACGTCATTTCCTTCACCGGCGCCTGAATCGACTGGCTCAGCGAATAGTCATACCGCGGCCTGATCTGGCTGATATCCTTTTCGATATTGCCATCCGCAGCGCTCTCTTCGGTGATAGCCCCCATCGGTACGATCAACGCCGTCGATTGCGTCGTAGGCTGAGCCGGCGGCGGAACGCGATACACCTCGTTGCTGTCCCCATTATATTTATTCCACTGCCCAACCCAGACATGCTCATTCCACTTATTGGTGTATTCGATCGACTTGACGGCTAAAAATCCCGCCGCGCCGATCAGCGTCAGCACCAAGCATATAATCAGCAATCTCTTCTGATTAAGCTGCGCCGCGCGCACGCCCCAGGCCATCGTCAAGCTGCTTGTGATCAGGATGATCGTATTCAGAGTGCCCAGCTTGGTGCTCAGAAATGACTCGGCCGCGAATTTGAAAACCAACGGATGATTGTGCCGGTAGATCGAATACACGCAGAACAATCCGCCGAACATCAGGATTTCTGTACCCAGAAATAACCACATCCCCAGCTTGGCCGACGTAAACTGCTGCTCCGGCGTATCGAAATGGTGCGCCAAATGCGGATCATGATGCGCCCCATGCCCGTGTGAATGCGCCGAAGTTTCAGTTGGTGCCATGCTCATTAAATTCTCTTTCCCTTCGTGCCTCCGTGGCTTCGTACCTCGATCCCTGCATCCCTAATGCGTCACCGGTCGCGTGCGATTCGACGCTGCGCTTCCGTCAGTTGCTTCAGTCTTCCGCGGCACCCATCCTTCAATCGACGGATCATATTCCCACGCGCTGAGGTTATACGGATCATCCACAACCGGCGGCGTCGGGAAATTATCATGCGGAGGCGGAGATGGCGTGTGCCATTCCAGGGAATTCCCACCCCACGGATTCGCAGGCGCCGGCTTGCCCCATAGCAATGCCGCCAGCCAATTCAGCGCCACCGTAATCAGCGAAACCGCCATGAGGTATGCGCCGATCGTCGATGTCACGTGATACGGCCGAAATTCCGCGGGATAAGTGGCCCAACGGCGCGGCGAGCCGTGCGTTCCCATTACAAACTGTGGGAAAAACGTCACGTTAAATCCGATGAACAGCATGATCGCCGCCGCTCGGGCCCAATTCTGATTGACCATCTTCCCAAACATCTTCGGGAACCAGTGATACATCCCGCCGAGAAAAGCGAACACCATGCTTCCCACCATCACGTAGTGGAAATGTGCGATCACAAAATACGTATCATGCAGCGGCACATCCACCGCCAGCGCGCCCAGGAACAATCCCGTCAATCCGCCAACCGTAAACAGTAGAATGAACCCCATCGCGTACAGCATCGCCGGCGTGAACCGGATCGAGCCGCGATACAACGTTCCCAGCCAGTTAAATACTTTCACCGCGGACGGAATCGCCACGCTGAACGTCAGCAGGCTGAAAACCGAATCCGCCAGGTTGGATTGCCCGGCCACGAACAAGTGATGTCCCCAAACCAGGAATCCGAGCAGCGCCAGCGACACCGAACTGAGTGCGATAAAACTATACCCGAAAATATGCTTTCGGCTGTGCACCGAAATGATCTCGCTGATAACACCCATCCCGGGAAGTATNNGTAGACGGCCGGATGGGAATAAAACCAGAAAAAATGCTGGAACAAAACCGGATCGCCGCCAATCGAGGAATCAAATATCCCGACGTGCAGCAATCTCTCCGCGAGCAGCAGCAGCAGCGTGATCGCCAGCACCGGCGTCGCCAGGATCTGGATGATGCTCGTCGCGTACAGCGCCCAGAGAAACAGCGGCATACGGAACCAGGTCATTCCCCGCGGGCGCAGCGTGTGAATCGTCGCGATAAAGTTCACGCCCGTGAGAATCGAGCTGAACCCGAGGATAAACACCCCGGCCACAACAGCCACCATGCCGTCCTCGGCCTTGGACGTGCTGAAAGGCGTGTAAAACGTCCACCCCGTATCCAGGCCAAATCCAAAGGGAATGTGAACGTTAAACAAAACCCGGATAATGCCGCCCAGAAGAACATAGGCGACGAACGCCGCCCCCGCCAGATAGATATAAAAGCTGAGCAGATTGAGCCGGGGAAACGCCACGTCCTTTGCCCCCAGCATCATCGGCAATACAAAATTCCCCAGGATAGCCGGCACCGCCGGGATGATGAACATGAACACCATCACCGCCCCGTGCAGGCTGAACATGTTGTTATAAAAAAGCTTCGCCTGCGCATCGTGCGCCGGATCCGACGCGAACATCCAATGGTTCGGCGTCAGCAGCGAAGTTCTCAGCAATACCGCAAACGTCCCCCCCAACAAAAACGCGCTCAGCACGAAAACCATGTACATCAGACCGATGCGCTTATGATCCAGCGTAAAGGCCCATGACAAGAATCCCCGGCTGTGCGTCAGGTAGTTATCCGGCTTCGACTTTTGACTCGATACACCTTGTGCGATCGACATACGACACTCCCGGACAAAAACTCATTTCGACGGCTGGCTCGCGGCCGGAGCCGTCGCTGCATGACCCGGCATTTTCACCGGATGATAGTTGCTGCTCAAGGTCTTTATATACGCAATAATGTCGCTCATGTCCTTTTCATTGAGCAACCCTTCAGTCGGCGGCATGATCGGCTGAAAGCCCGCGATCGGATGCAAATTCGGATGCGAGATCACATCGTGCAGATAATTTTCATCCGCCATATATGATCCATCCATGGCCTGTACCTTGGTCATGAATAGCTCTTTCCACGTCGGCGCTTTGCCGGTGGCGGCCCCATCCACGCTGTGGCACATCGAGCAGCCACGCGTCTGCCACAAATAATGCCCTCGCTCCACCGGTGGCAGANNCCGCCCAGCTTCCCAAGCCACGCCACAAAATCGTCCCGGTCTTCCACTACCACGTGATTCCGCATCGCGGAATGTTCCTGCCCGCAATACTGTGTGCAGAAAACGTCAAAGGTTCCCAGCATCGTCGCCTGCACCCAAATCTTGTTGTACCGGCCCGGAACAATGTCCTTCTTAAGCCGGAACACCGGCATGTAGAATCCGTGCAGCACATCGTCCGAGCTCATCACAAAAACCACCGGCGTATTCACCGGAATGTGTATCACATCCGACTTCTCGCCGTTCGGATAGGTAAATGTGTAAGACCACATCCGGGCAGTCACATCAATCTCATAAGAATCCGGCGGCGGCACCACCATCCGCAGATAACCCTTGAACCCGTAAAAGAAAATGACGATGACAATCACGGTCGGAATAAATGTCCACGTCAGCTCCAGCGCCGTGTTATGCTTGGGCGCATCCAGCATCGGCTGGCCTTCGCGATACCGATACTTCCACGAAAACCCCACCAGCAGAACCAGGATCAGCCCGAAGAAAAATACGCAAATCCAGAATATGAAGAAAAATAGCCAGTCGATGTCCCCGGCCATGTCCGAAGCCTGAGGCGGCATCCAGAAACTACCGCCAACGTCCGCCAAAATGTTCAGCATCGCGCCCATCAGTTCGTCTCAGTTTCCTCGTCTACCCGTCTCGCATGCGAGCCGTGCCTGACCATCCAGAAAATCGCGCCGCCCAAAACCATCATCGTCATTACACCGCCCACCCGCATCAGATTCATCGCCGCCCAGGAATATTTCCCGTCGTTAGGGTCCCAATGCAGGCAGATCAGCAGGATCTGATCCAGCGACGTCCCGATCTTCCCCTGCGACGCCTCCACCAGCGACAGCCGCAGCGTCTGCGATGGAAACGTCACGCCATATAGATATCGCGAAATCTTCCCGTCCGGCGTAATCACCATCGCCACTGCCGGATGAGCAAACTGACCATTCTCCGCCGGCTGATATCGATAACCGACCGCCCTGGCGATCTGATCAATTTCTGTTTGTCTTCCCACGAGCACATGAAATCCACTGGCCGACCCCGGCTTGTCATACTCCGTGACGTAGCTGTCTTTCTTCAGCCGCGCCAGATCCGCCGAATCCGAAGGATCAATACTCACGAAAACAAAATCAAAATCCTTCCCGATATCCAGCCCAATCTTCTTCGACGAATCCACCAGCCCGCGCGAGATTGTGTCGCACAGCATCGGGCATTCCAGATAACCCAGTTGCAGCAGCACCGGCCTGTTGGGATGAAATAATTGCCCAAGCGTTACATACTGCGCCTTCTCATCAAAAAATCGCAGGTCCAGCGGAAGCTGCGAATTGAGATGTTCGTCAATCCCCACATTCCGATAAGCCGCCGGCAATTCGGATTTCGCCCCCGCACTGGCGTCCGGAGCCCAGGCCGCGCGAGCCGCCTGCGCACCGATCGCTATCAGCATCGTCGCGAGAATGATCCCAACCAACGCTTTCATATTACGGCAACTTCCCAGCATTATTTTCCAGATACGCGATAGCATCATTGATCGGCAGCGTCACGCGCGTCTTTTTCTTCGCGTCCGTCCAGTGCGCCTTGGCCATCAACGCCTGCTTCTGTCCTTCCTTCAGTTCCGCAAATGTCGCAGTCGGCAGCCCGATGGTCAGCGACCGTTCCGTCGCCTCATTGCTCTTGATCATGATCTCATCCTGCTCTTCCGACTGATACCAAGCCTGCGTTCCGATCACCGTCACGAGCAGCAAAATGCCCGAGACGATCCCGATTGTCAGAATCAGCGGAACATTCACTTCTTGCTTATAAGCCATCTCGCACCATGCAATCTTCGCACATCGCCGATTCTAGAAATTCTCGAACGCCAGCGAATCCGCGAGCCGTGGATCGCGCATCGCCCGAACCGAATCGTGCGAANNCCGCCGATCCCAACAAACGCCGCCACATCAATCAAGCCAAATTGAATCGAGTGATAGTTAACATCAAACTGCGGCATGACCAGCCAGTACATATCCAGCCAGCAGAATGTCAGCACCCAAATCGCCCAGAACGTCAGCACCGACGGATTCCGCTTCACATGCCGCGAAAGCAGCCCCGGAAATGGAATCAAGAAATGTCCAAACAGCAGTGCGATCACTACCGGCGAAAACTCGTTCGGATGCAGCGTTGATGCGCCATGATGCAGGAACCACTGTGTTTCGTCCGGAATGTTGCCATACCACTGCAGCATGTACTGGCTGAAAGCGATATAGCCCCAGAAGAACGTGAACCCAAACATGAACTTGCCCAGATCGTGAAAATGCTCTGTTGTGACGCTGTTCTGCAGCAGCCCCTTGCCCTGGAGCAACCGCACGACCAGCACCAATGCCGAAAACAGCGCCAGCGCGCTGCCGCCGAAATAATAGACGCCAAAAATGGTGCTATACCAACCCGGGTCCAGCGACATGATCCAATCCCACATCGCAAATGTCAGCGTCAATCCAAAGACGATCAGCCCCAGCGGCGCCCACCACTGCATCCGCAACGTAAGCTCAATGCCGCCAACTTCATCCTGCTTCACCGATTGCTTCCAATACCAGACACCCATCGCCGACCAGATCACAAAATAAAACACCATCCGGCTAAGGAAAAATACCGGACTGAGATATACACCCTTAAAACCCGGGGCAGACCATCCGGAATTCGCCCACGGATAAAGCTGTCCCCGCTTCAACACCACCGCGATAAAAATCGGCGCGGACAACACCGCCATCATCGGCAGGCTGGAAGCAAACCACTCCGCGATGCGCCGGACGTTCACGCTCCAGCCGGCTTTGGTCGCATGTTGCAAAAGCACAAAAAACAGCCCGCCCACCGCAATCGAAAGGAAGAACAGGAACTCAATCAGATACGAATAGAAGAATCTTCGGAAATTGTCGTCGGCGTAATACCCGAGCAGTACCGTGCCAATCAATCCCACCACCCCCAGCACTTGCGCCGTCACATACAAAGGCCACGCCTGCTCCCGCAGGTTCAGCCGTTCCATTCTATCGCCGGGTTTGTGACTGTTCGTCTGCACGTTCATTGTCCCTCAATCGCCTTCCGCTGATCCGCATTCAAGAGCGATTCCGGCCCACCGCCCTGGCTCAACTGCAGCGCCCGAACATACGCGACGATCGCCCAGCGATCATTGGCCGGAATTTGATCTCGATAGCTCGGCATGGTCCGAATCCCGTTGGTGATCGTGTTGAAAATCTTCCCGTCCGGCTCGGCGCGGATGACGTCCGAAGTCAGCTGCGCCGCCGGCGTCCAGGTCACGCCGATCGGATGGTTCGCATCCGTGTCGATCGACTTCAGTTCCAACGCCCGCTGATTCACCGGCCCATGCCCCGATCCGTCATATCCATGGCAGACATAGCAATAAATATTGAACCGCTCCCGTCCCCGTTTCAGAAGCGCGCTCATCTTCACCGGCGTATTCGACCTATCCGCCGGCAACGAAGACGAGAACACAATGNNGTCCATTTCCCATGTCCGTCGTTTTGCCGCACAAACCCGTGATAATATTCTTCGTGGCCATCTTCCAATGACCCGCGC
This sequence comes from Phycisphaerales bacterium, assembly GCA_003153655.1. GTDB lineage: Bacteria > Planctomycetota > Phycisphaerae > Tepidisphaerales > Tepidisphaeraceae > PALSA-1353. The sequence continues at coordinate 2,026 of PMAK01000160.1, read as the reverse complement.
GCCACTGTCCCGGGGATCTTCGGACGCATCGCCCGATCATCCGCAAACAGCGAATTGGTCATCTGCTCGTTGAACTTCGGCTGAATGCCCATGTCCTGCATGATCTGAATCCGAGGCTCCGTCATCGTCGAAACACGCGCCCGCGCAATAATCGCCAGCGGCAACCACGTCGCCACCGCGAATATTAACGCCAGCGAAACCATCCAGAACGGCGGCCGCCCCATCCGCGGCATCGGCATCTCCACCGGCGCGTAATACGTCGGGCCGTATTCCGGCTCGTCCGAAGATTCATGTTGATCCTGATGCTCAGACATTGAAGCTAATCCTCAATCCGTTCCACTGCCGTAGCGCCGATCGATGTCAAAAATTCCGCTGTCGTCTTCTCGTCAAATTTCACATCCGTTGCGTCGATCCAGATAAAAAACCGGTCATTCGTCACCCGCTTGAACCGCACACTCTTGAACATCGGGTTATAAAGCAGCGGCAATCGATTGAGCGCCAGCATCCCAAACACAGCCGTCAGCGCCGAAAACAGCACCGTGCATTCAAAGATAACGGGAATATCCGCCGGCAAGCTGAACAGCGGCTTCGCGCTGACCAGGAACGGATAGTCGAACGTATTGCAAAACCACTGCAATCCAAGACCCGACACAAGCCCCACCAGCCCACCGCCTAAAACCAGCCAGGGCAAAATCGTCGGCCGAATCCCGATCACCGCGTCGATCCCGTGAATCGGAAATGGGCTATGCACATCCCAAACCTTATATCCCGCCGCCCGCGTCTTTCGCGCGCCTTCGACAACACCATCCACGTCTACGAACTCCGCCAATAGACCGGTCAATATCGGCTCGGCCGATTCAAGTTCATCGGCCTCGCCGTGGGTGTCGTGATGTTCTTTAAGGTCTGTCGTCATTGAACTCACCTTACCGATTCGCCAGCCGTGGTGCGTCCATGTCAGGATTGTGATGCTCATCCGGACGATAGTCTGTCCGCTGCGAATCCGGGCCATGCGATCCATGCGCATGCGCCGCCGGCAACATCGTCTTCACTTCCGCCATCGCCACCGTCGGCAAATAGCGGCAGAACAGCAGGAACAGCGTCATGAACAATCCAAAGCTTCCCGCCAGCGTGCACAAATCCACCCACGTCGGCCAGAACGCATGCCAGCTCGAAGGCAGAAAATCCCGCGTCAGCGATGTCACGATAATTTCAAACCGCTCAAACCACATCCCGACATTTCCACACATCGCCGCGATCCACAGAATAATCATGCTCTGCCGGCATTTCTTGCTCCACAGCACCTGCGGCGCCACCACGTTGCAGAACGTCATGACGCACCAACTCCAGCAATACGGCCCGAATACCCGGTTGTGGAATGTGTACGATTCGTATCGATTATTACTGTACGCCGCGACAAAAAATTCCGTCATGTAGGAATATCCCACCATGATGCCGGTCGCCAACATGATCTTGGCCATGTTGTCCATGTGCCGCTTCGTGATGATGTCTTTCAAACCGAACAATTCCCGCGCCGGAATCGCCAGGCACAGCACCATTGCGAATCCACCATAGATCGCCCCAGCCACGAAATACGGCGGAAATACTGTTGTGTGCCAACCCGGAATCTGCGACACCGCAAAGTCAAAACTCACGGTTGAGTGCACCGATAGCACCAGCGGCGTTGCGATTGCCGCCAGCATCAAATACGCCCGTTCATACCGATGCCAGTGCCGGCTCGATCCGTTCCACCCCATCGCGAGAACCCCGTAAACGACCTGCTTGACCCGGCTCTTGGCCCGGTCTCGGAATGTCGCGATGTCCGGCACCATTCCCACATACCAGAACAGCAGCGACACCGTCGCATAGGTACCCACCGCGAACACATCCCACAGCAGTGGCGAGCGGAACTGCGGCCACAGATTCATCTGGTTCGGAATCGGAAACAGCCAGTACGCCAGCCATGGCCGGCCCACGTGAATTCCCGGAAACGTTCCCGCGCAAATGACGGCGAAAATCGTCATCGCTT
>PMAK01000257.1 GCA_003153655.1 Phycisphaerales bacterium | reverse complement strand
ATCTGACAGCAGAACAGCGCGGAGGCCTGCAACAGCAAGTAATTGAGGTCGTGATCGAGCTCGTCGCACGCGCCTTTTCCCTGGGCAATGATTTAGAGCAACTGATGGAGCGATTCGGGCAGGAACGCGCTCACGAGAGAACCCTCGGCATTACATCCACCGCCGCCTGCCTGCGTCGCGCCATCGGCAGCATGCCCCTCACACTAGATGGCTGGTCTGACCAATCGAGTTGCCGCCTGCCCCTGAGAGAACAACCGTGGACGCCCGACACCGACAAGATCATTTCTCCGATATCAGAGAGTCGTAATGATCAAGACCCCGCGCTACCCAAATGGGAGACCTTGCGCCACACCGATATTCGGTCCGCCTCGCTGATCCACCGCGACCGGTGGCGCGCTGCGGGCTGGTGGGGCTTCGCCTACCTAAACGACCTCGATAACAGCTACCCGCCGATCATTTGCCCATGCTTCAGCGACCGAGAGAAAGGACGTCATGTGATTAGCGATATCAGAGACCAATTGAATACGGACAAACCGGAACATGATCTGAAGCTTGCCATCATTCGCGGCATCTCCTCGGAGAACCCGCTTGATTACCGCATTGTAATAGGATCGTGGCCACGCCACCCGTTTGCCGGACAGTCGCCCCCGAAGATGTTCACCACAATGTCGCTAGGAAAGGACATGACGCCCACCGACCATACCAACCTAAACCGGTTTCTCACCGGCTACGCAAAGCACAATCGTGCACGCTTTCTTCCTATGACCGGCGAGCAGAAGCATGGTCTGAACGGGCTTGAGCGCCACCTCGACCTCGACATAATGATCGAGGGCGTCGAAATTATCGACGCCTGGAGGATTGACCAGAAGTGCTTCGCATCGTGCGGAATCATGCCGGGCGACAAACCGTTCATCCCACCAGACCGCAAGACGGACGCGCCCGTGCTGAAAGTGCTGCGGGAGCGAGATGCGGCGACGCGGGGCACGGCACATTGAAGATGCCGCCCGTCGTGTAGTTACACCGGAGGTCGCCTGATTTTTCTGCCCCATTTCTTGCCCCATACGAATTGAAAAACATGGCAAATATGCGTACCATGGAGCATCGCGAGCAGCGGATGTAAACCGCTGCTGTCGCTGCAAATAACGGCGGCATCTGGAACTTACGGTTTTGGGCGAATTACGCTCATAACCCGGAGGTCGGAGGTTCGAATCCTCCCCCCGCTACTGCCGATGGATAAGGGACTTGCGACATCGCGAGTCCCTTTTTCTTTGCTTGTTTTCGGCCCGGTGTACACAAAACTGTACACAGGCTTGACAGGAAACATGGTAAGGTAAAGTGACTCGCCAGAAGGATAACTCTTGCCGCCAACGGCAAAGGGCATCATGGCGAGCCTCATTCAGCGTCCTAATTCTCCGATCTATTACATCCAGTACATGGCTGGCGAACGCGCCCGCCGCGTCTCCACTGGCACTGAACTGCTTCAGGTGGCCAAGGAAAAGCTCAGGCAGTTCGAATCGGCCCAAGCGCGGGGAGCAGAACTCCCCTTCGCCTCCAAAACCCCGATAGCCGATGTAGTCGGTGCCTACGTCTCCCACATCCGATCGGTCAAAACCGCCAAATCCGCTCAGACGGACATCTATTATTTGCGCGACCTGTTCGGTCCTATTTGCGACGAACTCAAAATCACCAGCCGGAAACTCACGGCCAAGAAACGCCCGAAGAAAGATGGCGACGACCGCCGCCGCAAATCTTCCGTTCTGGACGCTCGACATTTGGAACAGGTGACCACAACCCAAATCTCGTCTTTCGTCAGCACTCAGGTCCAGAGCCGCGGGCTGGCACCCAAGACCGCCAACCGCTATCGCGAGATTCTCTCTACTCTCTTCAATTGGGCGATGACCCAGCGCGGCGTGCGCATGCCCGGCGACAAGAACCCGGCCGCGACGGTCTTACGCTACAAGGAGCAGGCGCCGGAGATCCGCTTCCTGACCCTCAAGCAAATCGACGAGCAGTTGGAAGCGCTGACTGAAAGCATCCAGATGCAGGCGATGGCGGCGATACTGATCTACGGCGGCCTTCGGCGTGAGGAGATTCTTTGGCTGACTCACGACGATCTTGATTTGTCGGTCAAACCGTTCGGCGTAATTCGTATCCGCGCGAAAACCGTCGAGGGCGACTCGTGGGAACCCAAAACAAAGAAGAACCGCGCCGTCCCTGTCAGTTCTCGGCTCCGCTTCTACTTGGATAAGTGGCAACTGAAGTCCGAGCGCGACAAATGCCGTTGGCTTTTTCCGAGTCCCCAAGGCAAGCGGTGGGACCCGGACAATTTTTCCGCCGATCTTCGCGCCGCCAACGAGAATGCAAAATTGAGTTGGGGTTGCTTGGACTTCCGGCACACGTTCGGAAGTCAGTTGGCGATGAAGGGCGAGAGCTTGTACAAGATCAGTCAGCTCATGGGAAATTCGCCCGAGATTTGCCGCCGGCATTATGCGGCGCTATTGCCTGAATCGTTGGTGAATTCGGTCGAGTTCGCGGTTCAAGCTTCTTCGACCGAAGTTTGCGCTGCCACGGCTTGAGGATCGCTGAAATACATGACAAAACCGCTCCGGCAACTTCGCGTCGCCGGAGCGATTGTATTTTCTACCCACGCTGGCGGTCCACTCACTCATCAAGCCTCGGCCGGCACTTGTCGCTGCGCCTCGAACGCTTCGACTTCTTTCCTGCTGTAGCGCACGATTCCATTCCGGCCTTCACCAAGGCAAAAGCGCGTCAGGCCGGCGCGCCGGGCAATGCGGTCCACACTGGAGCGCGAACAACGCCATCGCTCCAGCAATTCCTTCGGCGACAGATATGGGGGGTCGGCTGTTTCCATCGCCACACCAAAACTTCCATTGCTCCTCATCGTCGGCTCGCTTTCTCAGCGTACAACCATCGCTTTTTCATGTTCGGGATATTTTAGGTATATGGTATACTAAAAGTCAATGGTATAATCCAGAGAAGTAGAGTTCGCTGTTGTCCGGTTGCGTTTCTTTCGGCATCCAGGAGTCAGGATCATTTCTCTGCCGGCACGTGATGAAAGAGTGCAGCCACGAATGAGGTTTTGTCTTTTGGAGTTTTTGAGAAGGAACGACATGGCATCAACCTGTAAAGCGAAGGGTTGGCTCAGGGCCGCAACGGCCGCCATCGTCCGATGACTTTCCCGATCCGCACGATGGTTTCCGGGTCCAACCGATGCCGCGTTCCATCCGTCGTGATGACGATCGCCGCGAGCGGAAGCAACATGACTCGACCAAACCAACCTTTCGCCTCGCAGCCGTCCCAGGCGTAAAGCGCCGCTTCCCCCTCTCGAAACTCCCAGGCTGGAATGTTGTGGAACACAACGCACTGCTGCGTTCCCTCGATTTCCATCGCGTAAATGTCAAAGCCCTTGCCGAATCGCGCCGGGACGCGCCGTCCCCATTCTTCTTGCCAATCCTCATCCGCTTCCGCGGTTCCGTTTGACCTGATGCGTCCGACGAGCGGCGTGCCGCGATCTTCCGGCTTGACCTCTTTCGGCGTCCAATACGCGGGGTCATCCTCCTGCCGGGGCAGGGGCCGGCCTCGCACATCAACATCCACAACATGGTCATCGCGTATCGAATCAATCTCCCCGCTATCGAGTTGTTCCAATTTGCGCAGCGACACGCGCAGCGCGGCAGCGAGCCACCGCCGTTCGGAACGGTTTAACAACGTCAGCGAACCGACGGTGTTCGTATCCTCCAGCGCGTCTTCCGATACGCCCGAGTATTCTGATAGATCCTTCCGATTTTCAATTCCCACCACTTCCATGCGATGGTCGAGCCATTCAATAAGCCTCGACATCGTTCTTCCTTGTTAGGAACCATCAAGTTTTGCGGACCGTTACAGCCGTGCAATGGGCGACGCGCGCTATATCCCGACGATGCACGGTTCGGTCGGGAAACCGCTCACGGTCGGCGTTGATCTTTCGCAGCACCAACATGTCGCGGTCATCCTCACTTTCAAACACCCGGCTGAAATAACACTCATCGTTGGTGAACCAGACGATGTAGTCCTGTCCGTAGACGAACTCCTGTCCTTCTACCGATTTGAACACGGCCATCGCCCGGTTCGGATACTCCGGCATCATCGAATCGCCGTCGATGCACACGCAAAAGTCGCCGAGATTCGGCGGGACTCTTACTGTGCCGGTTTCGATTCCAAGCCGCTCGCTGCGCACGCCCGCACTGACGCTGTGGAAGCTCACAATTTCGACAAGCGGTTGCGCATCGCCGGCGACGCCGCTAATCGCGTCCGCGTCGTCGTCCGACTCGCCGACGCCGATTCTGCATTTCAGTTCAGTAGGCGTCGTGTTCAGCGCCGTCGCCATGCGGCGGAAATTGTCCGTAAACATCGCGTGGGTGCCGGGCCGCATCAATCGGAATGTGCCAGACCTTTTCAGACCGATTGCCTGCGCGAAAGTCTCTTTGGACATCGCCGCCTCGCGCCAGACCTCTGCCAAGCGCTCACCGGAAATTCTCACCGTGCGGGTTTCGTCTTGCATGACAGCCTCAATAGTCCTTTCCAGAAGCCGCTATTACTCCTTCAAATTGCCGCCCGTCCAAATTGAATTCAAAGTGGACGAATTGTTCTTGACTCCCTTCCCGTAGTTAGGGTAATGTTCGCATAACCAAAAAGCAAGTCCAAAATGAAGGAGGCGGCGCGTGCGTTCAGAACATTTTACTCGATTTGTTGCCGGGCGTGTGGCCGGCGCAATGAGCGATTGCCTGGGTTTTGGCGATCCAGCCCGTCGGCAAGTGGATCGAAATGGCCATGCCGAATACCACTTCCGTCCTGGACAGATATTTGGCGTTGTCTGGTCGCGGCGATATCCGGGCGACCGTCAACACCGTACCTTGGCAATTGTTGAAGCGCTACCACCAGGAAAGAGCGGTCGTGTCCTTCCTGGCATCCGTCCCGGCGTCGTGGTGCACGTTGTTGTCCGTCAGCATGGGCCAGCCGGACAAGATGAGGCCGTAGATCAATTGCTCGACTTGATCGAGGAGTTAAAACGCCGGAAACACAACCCCGCGCAAATGCCCGCCACCTTCTGGATCAACGCCGCACAAGAATTGCTCCTCTGCCAAATGCCCTTGGAATTGTTTGACATGGAGAACATGGCATGCCGCGCCTAACGCATCATGGCGGGTGTGCTGCCTTCGACACCGCGCGCCGCCGTCAGATCTTGTTGCGCCTCGCGGCCGTCCTGCTGCTGATCACAATTCTGCCATTTCTGGGAGATCATCGAATTCTGGTGATCAACACATCGCCAAGCGTGGCGCCCGGCCTGTATCTTCGATCTTCGGAGGAACCCGCCGTTGGAAAGCTTGTCGATTTTTGTATTCCGCCTGCGGCGCGGCCTTATGTGCATGGTCGTAGCGGGAACAGCGGTGAGAACTGGTACATTCTCAAACCGATTGCGGCCGGTCCGGGCGACCTCGTTGACACGACCGGCGCGTGGCTGGCGATCAACGGGCATCCCGTTGCACCGATGCCACCAGCGCAAGATAGCGCCGGCCGCGTGCTGCCTGTCTGGCGCGACCGCCGCGTGCTCGGATCGGACGAATTCTTTGTTTTCTCAAACCGGATTCCCAACAGCTTCGATAGCCGTTGCTATGGCCCGATTGAATACGGTCAAATTGAGTCGGTCCGTCATCCGCTATTGACTTGGTAGGGTGCAATGAATCCTTGCGGCGATTCACGCCCAAGCCGGCCCGTAGGAGATGTTTCGAGGTCCCGTTTTTGGCTAGACATGGACGCAATGCCCAGAAGATCGCTGAACCATGCTCACTCGCCCGCTCCCACCGGTTCCCGTACAATTGACCTGTGAGCCGATAAAAGGATCAGGAACCGAATGCCCAAAATTTCCACAATTTAATGGAGCAAACCGCCACCGTGCCGCCATCTACCCAGCCCGCCGCAGCCCTCAAGCCGCTCTTGGAAGAGTGCGGGTATTCGGGCGCGCGGTTGGGACCAGACTTCAAGTTTGGATCGAAGATCATTCCGCTTGTTGGGTTCGTTGCAAAACCTTGGGACTTCGATTCCGCGTGTATAGCTGTTGTGGAAGGCGGCGATCATCCGGAAACCGCCGCGCGGTCATGCCGTGATCTTGGTGCTCCCGTGGTCTGGGTGCGGCACAACGGTCATGTCGATTGGTGGATGCAGCACGACACGGCGCCAACCCTCTTTGCATCAAGGCCCGTCGGAGATTTTCCGACGCTGGTGCGTCAGCATAAGGAAGCATTAGGGCCACTAAGCATCTATAGAGGAAAGACGATTGCCCGTGTGGTCAGGTCTCGACAACTCGATTTCGTCGATGCCGGGCTTCTTCCGCTGCTGCGGGAAGAAGCAGGCAAGAAGATCCACGATTTGGTCGAAGCGATGACCAGGGCGACATTGACTGGGCTCGGCCAAGGCAATCCGGGCCGCGAGATGCTTCGCGACGTATTTACTGCGGTGTTTCGGATGCTTGCCGGAAAAATCCTCAAAGACAAAGGCGTTCATGGGTTCAAGGGATTGGACCTTTCCGATCCGGCCGAAGTTCTCTCTGCCGTAGCCAAGCACTACAGTGCTGGCCAGACAATAGCGCTCCAAGGCAAATGGAAGACAGCGCTTACATCCGCGACGTCACTGTTCAGCGGAGCAGGCAGCTTTAGCGTGGTCTCTCCAGAGACCCTTGCCTACGTCTACGAGCACACGCTTGTCAGCAAAGCCCTCCGCAAAAAACTGGGAATCCACGCCACCCCGCCCTGGCTCGTAGACTACATGGTCTGGGAACTTTACGACTGGATCTGCGAGATCCCGGCTGACGACCGTCATGTGTTCGAGCCCGCGTGCGGTCATGCGCCATTCCTCCTCTCCGCCATGCGGCTACTTCGACTTGAGATGCACGACCAGACAGAGGCTAAGGTCCATGCCTATTTGAAGAACCACATCCACGGTGTTGAGGTCGACGACTTTGCCCGCGAAATCGCGCGCCTTTCGCTTACGCTCGCCGACATCCCCAACCCCAACGGCTGGGATTTAGAAGCCGGTGATATGTACGTCTCCGACGTGCTCATGCGCGAGGCGGCGAGATGCCGCATTCTGTTGAGTAATCCGCCGTATGAGAAGTTCGACCAAAACGACAAAGTCCGGTGTGAACAGGCCGGGCATTCAGTATCGCACAAGAAGGCCGTCGAACTTCTGCACCGCACGCTCGACCATTTACGTCCGGGCAGCGTATTTGGCGTCGTCGTTCCACAGTCCGTCGTCAGTGGACTCGAAGCCAAAGCCATTCGCGTCGAACTTCTCCGTGAATTTGAAATCGCGGAGGTCTGCCGATTCCCTGGAAAGGTGTTCGAGTTTGCCGAGGCGGAAACGGCAATCATCCTTGGCCGTCGACGGAAGGCAGGCCAGGACATTGGGTCTCACCGCGTCCGTCTCCGTATGGTCGGCGAGAGAGGTATGGCGGCATTCCAGCAAAACTATTCCGTCACGACCGACTCAGTGGCCCTGCAAAGTCGCCTGAGCGAGAATCCTGGTCTTGAATTGGCTATCCCAGCGCTTGACGAAGTTTGGAAGACACTGTCGGCCAATCAGCTTGTTCGGGATATTGCAACGGTTGGGCGTGGCATTGAATTCAAAGGGGAGCAGGATCGTGGAGGGGTGCCAGTAGTAACTCCACAACCGAAAACGGGATATCTCGCCGGATATGCTAGCGTCAGCCGCGACCAAGCGATTTTCAAAGCACCTCCCGAAATCGGTATCTCAACTCGTCTTGGATTGATCGGAAACGCGCGACAGGGAATGCCCGATGGACTCGCAAAGGTTCTCGTTAATCGCACGCGAACGGCGAGGGGTCCATGGCGTATTAAGGCGCTGCTAGACCCCGATGGAAAGCCCGTCAAGAACAATTTCCTAACCATTCGACCAAAATTGCCCAGCGTGCCCGCACTCTTCCTTTGGGCGATTCTCAACTCGCCTGTCGCAAACGCATTTATTGCGAGCGACACGATGAAAAGAGACAACGCCGATAGCGCGATCGCCGACATTCCAGTTCCGTCGTTTGACGCAAAAAGCATTCGAACTGTGACGCGGCTGGCAGACGCGTACAGAACAGTTGCGGCCCAACGAGAAGCCACCGTGACGACACCGCGTGCCGCTTCACGTCATCGAGAGTCGCTTTTCGAACAAACAAAGCCTGTTCATGTTGGTCCCACCGAATCCCAAGTTCGTGAGGCACTACTTGCCCTCGATGCCGCAGTGCTTCGTCTCTATGCTCTTCCGATCAAGCTTGAGCGACAATTACTAGATTACTTCCGCGGACATGAACGTCGTGGTGCTGGGTGCATTTTCAGCGACTATTTCCCTGCGGAGTTCAAATCTCTCGTCCCTCTCCACAAGTTTATTTCCTCCGGCTATCGAGGCTCGACAGTCGATCAGGTCGACGCGCGCATAAAGCCCGACAAGTCAGCGGCAGGAAAGGCGGCTCTGCGTGCCGCCGCTGCGGCATTCGGAGGCGATGAATAACGTGCGTGATTTTCTACTCGACACGCAGACGGTTCGGTACTGGCACGACGGCGACTGCCCTCAGCACTCCGCCGTACGCGGGAACGTCGATATGCTGCGGCAATTGACCGCCTCTCTTGAAGTCCAGCCGAAGTTACTCGTCTCAGTTCTAACGCTTGGCGAGATCGAGTTCGGGCATCGCGTCGCGCTCTCGCCCGACCCAGTCGCACAAGCGGCGTACATAAAGTTTGTGAAAGAGGAGTTACCTGAGCCGTTTGAACTTTCGCCGGACGCTGCCGTAGCGTACGGCGACCTGAGAACCCGTCTGTTCAACAAGTTCGCGCCCGGTGACAAACGCAGACCAAAGATGCGGCCCGAACAGCTAGTTGATCCTGCCACAGCCAAGGAGTTGCAGATTCAAGAGAACGATCTTTGGCTCTGCGCTCAAGCGGTAGCTCACGGAATGGTGTTGGTAACAAACGACAGAATGCAGTCAATCCGCGATATCGCTTCCGGAATGGACCCGCCGCTAATCCTCCAAAATTGGACAATCCAAAACGCTGTATCAATAACACAGTAAACAAATGCCGGATACATTCCGGACAACCACAAACTTTCATTGCGATCCGCATGCCGTTTGGTTCGGACCATTAAAAGGTAGCTGATACCCGCAAATACCCGCCTTTTCGAGTACCGTGCGCTCCCGTGATTTTCATTAGCCGAGCGCCGTGGCATGGCCGTACCTCGACCGACCGCGATGTTGACCTCGACATCCTGCTGGCCGCTGCTGCAAAACGTCGATCCGTTGGCCAACCAGTCGGCGAACCGCCAACCCTCAGCAATCCGCCGACCGCGCGAGCTTCCGTGCCAGCCTTCCCGTGATATCGCGCGGATTCCAGCACATGACGTAGAGCGACTGCCCTCGGTTCGTTCACCCGCGCGGTATGCCGCCGATTCGCTTCAGCGCCGGGCATGAGTGGATTCCCACCTTTCGCCAAAACTCCGCCGGTTCTCCGCTGCGCTCTGGTCACTCCTATGCGACGCTCACGCCACGCCGATCGCTCGATTGCATCGCCGCTGCGCGG
>PMAK01000168.1 GCA_003153655.1 Phycisphaerales bacterium | reverse complement strand
GACATCGCCGATCAACCAAATCAGCCAGTGGTTACCGGATGACTGGAAGCGACGAAATCCGCCGCCGTCAGGGTAGCGGTGCGGCGTTACTGGATCGATGAGTTTCGACATGATCTCTTCGGGCGCCGCGAAAACGAAACGAACGCGATCGCCATCACCACAGCGCCCGTTGCGGGCTCGGGAACGGCAGTAACCGTAAACTGCAGTTCAGTCGACTTTGCCGAGTTGAAAGAGAAATTCCCCGCCAGTAGAGGGTTGCTTGAGACAAATGAAAAGTCGCTCGGCGCGATATTCGTCTTAACGCATTGGATCAAATCATAGACATCGCCGGTCGCTGCGCCGGCCGCGTCGAAGTTGAATTGGAACGAGCCGGCTGTGCCTTGGAGCAGTGATCCGATTACGTCAAGTTGATCGGAGTCAGGCGCATCAGCGCCCAGTTGCATGGCCATCGCTCCTCCTCCGTTCCAGGTCATCGCGCCGGTAACCATTCCGCCACCGCTCTGGAGGCCGGGATCAAGCGATCCGCCCGAGTTGAGAGCAAGCTGTCCGCTGATGGCTCCGTTGCCGCTAAGTGTGCCGCCGCTGTTAATCACCACGTTGCCCGTGCCGGTGGCAGAGCCGCTGGTATTGGCGATGGCAAGTATGCCGCCGTTGATCGTGGTGGTGCCGCGATAGGTGTTTCCGGTGGCGTCGCCGAGGGTGATCACGCCGTTGCCGGTGATCGTGAGGTTGTGCCCCGCGGCAGTATCGGAGATCGGGCCATTGAGCGTCATCGTGCCGGCCGTCGCGCCAATGGTCGTATCGCTGTCGAGCGTGATACCTCCCGAAAGCGTGTTCGTGCCGGCGAGGTTCAGCAATGCGCCGTCATTACTAATGCCTGAGCCATTGAGAAGCAGGCCATTGCCGATGGCTCCGGCCACATTATTCAATTGCAATTGTGAGTTCGTGCCGACCGTCGCCGCCAGGGTCGACGCGCCCAGGGCCGACGCATTCTGGATTTGCACGATGCCAGAGCTGTCAGGGAGAGAGAATGGCCCGGTGAATCCGCTGTTGTTACCCGTCAGGATCAGCTTTCCGACGCCCTGCTTGGTCAATCCAACACCTGTGGTGCCGGAAAGCTGGCCGCTGAGAGTCAGCGTTGCTGCGTTGTTGACGGTGAAGAATTGCTGGTTTCCGGCGGCTCCCCCCAAGGCAATGTTGAATGCGGCGGAGTTGTTTGCAGCGCCGGCATTGACAGTAATAAACCCGCTCCCTGAAGTGCTGGTGCCCAGCGTGAGGGCATTGCCCGCCAACGCATAGTTGCTTCCGGAAAATATCATCGAGTCGAGCTGGAGCGAAGAGATGTTGTTGTTGGACGATGTCTCCGACGTTGCAGGAAGGACCAAGTCGGCGTTAGCGCCCGGCACGCCACCGGACCAGTTGGTGGGGGTGTTCCAATTGTCGTCGATGCCACTCGACCCGGTCCAGATATCGCTGGCCGAGGCCATCGACGAACCGAGCACCATCGCCACAACGACCGCGGCGAGCCGCCGAAATCCGATAATCATGATTTCTCCTCTTCTCCGCAGTGCGGCGGCTGATGAACCGCCAATTCCCCTCCAGATTCAAATTCCAAATGCACCGAATTGCACTGGGTTAATTTCCCCCCAAGTCATGCATCATCTTTAGTTCTTGCGCCGCGGCGAGCGGTAGCCGGCGCATGCCGCGACTCCCAGCGCGACCAGCGTGAAACTCGTCGGCTCCGGAACCGGAACATACTGAAAGTTCGGCCCAAAAAAGTCGTCAGAGCTACCCGCGACGGTGGGAAACACCAACGAATTCGTGTTCTCGACTAAATAGCCCTGGTCATAGCCCACTGCCGCGGAATCCGTGATGCTGACCCCGGAAAACATATAGTCGTTGTCGTTGTTTCCCGAAGTGGGGGAGTCAGCGATTCGGTAAAAATCACCTGAGGTTAACGATATGGGAGTGGTCAGATCGGCATAGAAATAGCCGTCGATCAGCGTTCCTGCCGTTCCGGCCGACACGGTCAGCGAGCCCAGTAGCGTTCCGCTGTCCGTCCAAATGCCAACGTCCATACTGGATGGCAAGCCGCCTGCGGGAATGGGATCCAAGGCGCCCAACGAGACGACGTTCACATCCTGTAGTGCCTGAAATCGCCAACCTACGCACCAGGGTTCCTCACCGATGGGCGGATTTAGTGGAGTTGAAATTGCCGATGTGGCGGCGGGCGCGGCGCCGGCCGCTGCCAGAATGAAAAGGGCCATACAAAACAGCCAAGCGAATGATCGAACCGTAGTCGTGGTCATGAGCGTTATCCTTCAACAAGAACCGGTATTCATGACGGTCGAAACCAATCAAGTGGCCGGCATTTTCCAATGGATCAGCCTGCATGGGCTTCCCGACATTTAGCGGGTTGCCCAGCAAGTCACAATAAAAATTGTCTTGTTTTTGCCGCCGAAATTCAGAATTTCTGTCGGTCGAAATGCGACAAATCTGCGGACGGTTGCGACAAACCGTCAAGGCATCGGCGATGTCCTGGCGGAAAGGCCGCGGGATTCAAATATTGGTCCGGGCCGCTGATCTGTTTATTTTGACCGCAGCGTTCTCGACCCGCTTGCAGGGGGCTGAAAAGCTGGGGTGTTTTTATCGATTACGAGACCACTCGCCATCGAGCGGGCGAAGAGGAGCTTTTCAGGTAGAGCTGAGCGGGGTTCGACGGGTCATTCTCCCGTCAGCATCGAAGGGATGCAGTTGGCCGACCGCTCACAGATAAAAGTGGACGAAATGGTGGATGAAATTATTTTGGCGCATGAAAAAAGCCCGGAAAAACCGGGCTTTGTAGTACCCCCAAGGGGAGTCGAACCCCTGTTCTCTGGCTGAGAACCAGATGTCCTGGGCCACTAGACGATGGGGGCCAGATTCCTTCAATTGCAGGACGTCCCCAATCCTACGCGTGGATAATAAGCCGTCAACAAAACGCCTATCCCCTTCGTGCTTATGTGCGTTTTTCCCTACCCTTCGTCACCTCAAACAAAACATGCCGAAGTTCCGGCAGAATCAATTTGGTCATCGCCAATTCAACCGCCGCTGTACTCCCCGGCATCGCAAACACCGCCTTTTCCTTGGCGATTCCCCCAATCGCCCGGCTCAGCATCGCGCCGCTCCCAATCTCCGCCCAGCTCAACATCCGAAACAACTCCCCAAACCCCGGCAGGGGGGTCTCGATCACCGATTCGATCACTCCAATCGCCTGATCGCGACTGCTAATGCCTGTTCCGCCGGTCGTCAAAATTGCATCAATCTCCTCCAACCCCAGCAACTCCATCAAAACCCCGTGCAATCCCTCCGCATCATCCCGAATCACCCGATGTTCCCCCACCGAATGCCCATCGCCTGTCAGCAATTCAGCGATACGTTTGCCGCCGAGATCCGTGTGAATCGTTCGCGTATCGCTCAACGTAATAATCGCGCAGCGCGCATTGATCGCCTTAGCGCTGCTCTGATGCTGTGGATAGCCCATAACCGAACTCGCAAATCGAAAATGTGGCCACTGAGAAGCGGGGACAGACGCAGAGAAGATTTTTTGCCACAGCGCAACTCCAACCTCACTGCGCGGGAGCCGCGTGTGGCACATCCGCCATCTGCCCCTTGTCCTTCACAATATCAATATCAGTAGTTCCCGGATCCAGTGGAATATCCAAACGATCCGGACTTCCACGATGCAGCGTCAAAATCATATTCAGGTCCGATGCCCGATACACGCGGAGGACCGCCACATCATCCGCATCGATATGTCCCTTGAGCGTCGTATGCCCCGTATCTCCAGGCTCGATCGCCACGCCGCCGACATGCTCGGCCGTCGTTCCCACCGCCAGTTGCTCCGGCGGCGCCCAGCCCGGCTCGGCCGTGTTTCCCGCAGCCAGCTTCTCCTTTGTCATCCATACTGTGATTGGTTCGGACAGTTTGTCCGTCACCGTCACATTGAACGTTTGCGAGCTGGAGCAGCCCACCGCAGACAATCCCAAAAATAAAATGCCCGCGCGAAATAATTGTCGGTTCTTCATGGCGAGGCATGATATCCGCCGCCGGCCCACGCGCACAGTCTCATCTTCACAACAATAGCCTCCGCTGCATCGAATGCCGATTTCAGGCCTTCCACATTTCCATACGGTCCACTTCTTATTGACCGTCCTGGAACCTCTAATTCCAATTGCTCATAATTAAATGGCCACGGATCCAGCCGCATCGCCCCATTGCCTTCCCGTCCAAAGCGCATGCCGATCGGCTGTTCGCCCGGCCGCGGATGCACCGCCTCGACCCTCCCAAAAATCAATTGATCGAAACACAGGTTTAAGCTTAGTTGATCGAGAAACTCCAAGAGCAGGAAATT
Organism: Phycisphaerales bacterium; assembly: GCA_003153655.1. Lineage (GTDB taxonomy): Bacteria > Planctomycetota > Phycisphaerae > Tepidisphaerales > Tepidisphaeraceae > PALSA-1353. The sequence goes on along the minus strand of PMAK01000168.1, from coordinate 1,640 downwards.
CGCCCGGAGCAAATCTTCCTCCGGCGACCGTCCCAATTCCGCCAGCCCACCGCGCAGCGGCAAATCAATCCGCATCCCCAGCCGACCCCGCAGTGACTCCTGTAATTCGATCTGTCTGTGCACAAACCGCCGCAGACGAAACGCTTGCTGGCGCGATAGCTCATCCGCCCCTTCGGGCTCCCGCATGCTAGCCCGGTTGGCCAGCGCCATCGTGTGCAGACTTACCAGCATTCCCGCATAGGCATCTTTAGCCACGACCTGATCGACGGACTTACCCCACGCATCCATCGCAGTTGCCGTCTCCGCCTCAAAAACATGTGCCGGTAAACCCCGTCCATTCAGCGTTGGCCACTGATCATGACTTGCCCACCCGCAATCATGCTCAGCAATGGCCGTAACGGTCGAATCAAAAGGCAATGGCGGAGCAAACAGGGCATTCCCCAGCTTCCGCACCATCTCGCCGCAGAGCAGGGAATGGTCGTGCTGGCTGATCAAAATCATTCCCCCGGCTGTATCTCGCCGAATCATGACCACAGCATAGCGGGATTTAATCGAGTTTTGCGCGCTCCCGGACTGGAAAATCATTTCCCTTGGGGTTACATACAAACCAAGGAATTCGTCAAAAAAGGCCAAGGATGGCTCAACTCACCTCTGTTATATCTCCGTCGCCAATCGACTCAATTGTTGCGCCGCGGCGCCTTATGCCGATAAGCGCCGGCCGACTACAAGAAGAAGGGCGAGCCACCATGACCCATTCTGCGCATACAAAATCGAGTCCCCGTTTAGCGGCATCGCTCGCCTGGACTGAGCTCCATCGAGGTGCGGCGCGTGCCGTGATTCTCGTCATGGCTATCCTAGCCGGCTGCCAAATGAACTCCGACGCCGATTTGCCGCCAGTGCGTCTGTCGCCTCCAGTTGTCCTAGCACCCCAACCGGTCCCGGCTTATCACCCAACCGCAATCGCAACCGAACGCCCGCTCCCCCAGGCCCTTCCCCAGCCTGCGGCCAGCCACTTAGCCCCCGAACCCACTGCCGGCGTCCCTGCCTCCTGGGTTCCCAATGTCCCGGCCAACCACTGGACCTGGATCATCATCCATCACAGTGATAGCGCCTATGGCTCAGCGGCAATCATCGACAAATGGCATCGCGACCGCGGCTTCGATGAGCTTGGTTACCACTTCGTCATCGGCAATGGCACCAACAGCGGCGACGGCCAGATCGAAGTCGGCCCCCGTTGGACCAAGCAGAAGTGGGGGGCTCACGACAATGCCCTCGACAACCGCTATAACACCAGCGGCATCGGCATCTGCCTGGTAGGCAATTTCAACGATACGCGTCCCACCCCCAAACAAATTCATTCCCTTGTCCGTCTGGTCGTTTATCTGATGCGCAAATACGACATTCCCGCCGACCGCATTCTCGGCCACGGCGAAACCAAGGTCACGCAATGCCCGGGCCGCTACCTGAACGTAGCCTCAATCCGCAATCAGGCCGAGCGGATCGTAGCCGAAGGCAAATCGTCAGACTCGCCCGACCAATACGCCGAGAGCCGCTAGCAAAAAATTCTTCTCTGCGTATGTCTGTGCGGTCCAATTTATCCGCATATCTTAGCGTCTGCCTTCGCGATTCCCGATTGAATT
>PMAK01000035.1 GCA_003153655.1 Phycisphaerales bacterium | reverse complement strand
CCGGCTGGTGGAGCACCATCCCGGACACGACACGATGTTCTACAACGTGATGCGATCGGCCGTCAGCCAGGGACATTACCTGGATGAGGTGTTCGGCGACCAGAGCGGATATTACAAGCACTCGCTGGTGAAGGCTGCGAAATTCTGCGATGGAATCTTCGCGGTGGGCGATTACACGCTGAAGGAGATTCGCTTTCTCGGGCCGGATTTCCTGCATGTGGACAGCCAGGTGGCTTACAACGGCGTTCCCTGCTGGAAGATCAGCGGGGAAGAGAAGATGGCGAGCCGCCAGAAATTGCGCGAGTATTGCAACAATCTGCTGGGATTTCAGCCGGACTATATTTTTTCGCACGTGACCCGGCTGGTGCCGAGTAAGGGATTGTGGCGGGATCTGCGCGTGCTGGAACATGTCGAGCGTATTTTGCGGTCGCGAAACGAAACCGCGGTGCTTTTCACGCTTAGCACGGAAGTTCCGTCGCGGCGGGGAGACGATATTCGCAAGATGGAGCAGGCTTATCATTGGCCTGTGGCGCATCGTGAAGGCTTGCCGGATCTTTCCAATGGCGAGGCCGCGTATTACCAGGGCGTGCAGGAATTCAACGCCCGGTCGCGAAACGTGAAGGTGATTTTCATTAACCAGTTTGGATTTGAGCAGAAGGTCTGCGGCATGCGCATGCCGGCGGACATGGAATTCATGGATATCCGCAAGGGATCGGATGCGGAATTCGGGCAGAGCATTTATGAGCCTTTCGGGATTGCGCAGGTGGAACCAATCAGCTTTGGTGGGATTTGCGTTTTCAGCAACGTGTGCGGATGCGCCGGTTTTGTGGACAAGGCCACCGATGGCCAGCCGACGCCGAACGTGATCGTTGCGGACTACACGGATTTGCCGAACAAGACGCTCAGGCCGGATCAATTGCTGGCGATCGGTCAGCCGCAACGGGATGAGATTGAGCATACCGTTTCGGGGATGGTGGCCAAGGAGTTGGTTGATCGGCTGCCGCGATCGCCGAAGGAATTTGAGCAATTCATCGATCGCGGGCATGCGCTGGCGGAGAAGATGAGCTGGGATGTGGTGGCGCGGGATTACGTGCTGCCGGGTATCCAGCGGGCGAGCCGGGCGAATCGGTTGAAGCAGATCGCCTGATATTCCTGCCGGATTATTTTTGAAGAACAGCGGACCGGGCCGAGAAGGCCCGGTCCGTTTCATTTGGGGAATTCTTGTCCTGTTCCGGCCTTGAGCGGCCATTATGTATTGCGGGTTTTCTGCAACAAACCTGCGTTGCTGACGTCATACATTTTGGTGAGCGCGCGCATTGGCTTGACGATGCCTGTTGCATGTTTGGCCGGCCCACTTATTCTGATGAAAATCTGGCAGGAGTGATATCGGCCCATGTCCCACGGCACGAATGGGGGTTTGGCAATGACGGGCGGTGGGCGAGAGCCATCGCGGGGGTCGGCGCGTCAGCAACTAATTTACATTGCCGGGTGGGTTTTTGTTCTTTTGGTTGTTGGGTACTACGCATGGCGAATGGTCGGCATCGGGCTGGACCTTCGGCAGGACTTCTGGGTTTACTGCTCGCAAAATCATTTTCCCGACGACATGAACAATGCCCTGAACAAGGGGAACATGGTTCTGCGGGAAGCGGAAGACGTTGCCCAGGAGGATGAGGACAAAAAAACGCCGGAGCAGCGGGAACGCGAGGCAAGCGATATCGCGGCCGAGCATGCGCCGCCGACGATCGCGCGGCCGGGACCGGGATTGTTTGAATCGCCGCTCAATCGCTGGCTATTTTTCGAGCGATGGGAGCGTCTTCGGCCGCTATACAGCCAGATCATGCGCGGGTGGGTGCGGACGTATGACCATTTGCTCCGCGACCGGGGAGATGGGGCGGATTTTGATCTGGATTATCCCCCGCTGCGGCTAATGGTGATGACGCTTTGGACGTGGGATGTTCAGACGCACTATCCGGGCATTTCGGCCGTGCCGCTGACGCCGCAGATCGTGTTTGATCCTGATACGAATCGGCCGATCGTCGCGACGGTGGACATTGTTCAGCCGATGCTGAAATTCAATGCGACGTGCGAAGGCATCACATCGATATCGATTTTTATTCTGGTCTGGCTGTGGATGGAACGATCCAAGAAGTCGGGGCGGTCGCGGCTGGCGGGATGGCTGATGTGGCCGCGGACTCCGCGGGATGAATTAATCGATGAGACTTCGTGGTGGGCGCGTTGGGGTGATCCGCTGCTGCTGTTGCCGGTGATCATTTTTGTGATCTGTACGCTCGTGCGATCGAATCTTTCGTGGCAGATGCCGCTGCCGGATGCGACGGATATTTCAATCGTCGATGCGCGGGTGACGAACGTAGGGTGGTGGATTTTTCTGCTGTTGAGATTTTTGTCGGTGGTTTGTCTGGCGCGATTTTTGCCGCGACCTTATCGATCGGTGATGTGCGCGCTGGTGGCGGCGACGATGGCGTGGTTGAATCCTGGGTCGCTGCTGGACAGCTTTGGGTGGCCGCAGTGGGATTGCTGGCTGCCGCCGTTTTTCCTGGTGGCAGCGATCCTTGTGACGCTGGATTGGTGGATCGCGGCTGGGCTGCTTCTGGGCGTGGGGTGCATGTTCAAGGGGCAACTGCTGTTTGTCTCTCCGGTATTGATACTTTGCCCGTTGCTAGCGGGTTGGCCGGGACGGTTTCTGCGCATCGTTGCCGGGCTGGCGGCTGGGGCGGGGCTGGTGGTTTGGCCGTGGCTGGTGACGAATATGGGAGCGATGCGATGGATCTTCATCGCGGTGCTGGTCGCGGGATTTTTCTGCGCGGCTTCTAGTCTGCGGGGATTGTTGCGAAAGCAATTCGCGGAATTGGGGCGCGCGGGGCGCATCCGGTGGCGCGGGTTGGTGAAGGACTGGTCGCCGGGGATGGGAAACGCCCTGCTTTGGTTTGCGATGCTGATATTGGGAGCGGTGATTTATTTAGTTGTGACACTGGTCCTCGGTCATTGGACGCCGTCTCCGGCGGTGCTGCTGGGATTGAGCATTGCGGTCGTTCCGTGGTTTTTGCCGCGACGGCTGTTGCCTGGGTGGCTGATGTTGGTGTTCGCGGCGGCGCTATGGCTGGTGGGCGTTAAGCTCGGGGGATCGTGGTCGTGGTGGAAAATCGGATTCGTCTACGGCACGCAAAAACATCCTGAAATTCAACTGGGCGAGGCCAGCCTGAGCAATCTGTCGTCGATCCTTGGCGAGCGATATGGGTGGCAACTGCATGATCATGTCACGACATGGAGCCTTCCATTTTTGGGAACGCTTGACGTGGATATTCAGCAGTTTTGCGGCTGGATATTTTTCGCGAGCGTGCTGATGTGCACGGTGGCGGCGGCGATGCATATGCGGCGGAGAGACGCGCGGTTTTTGATCGCGCTGGTCGCGCCGTGGGTGTTGTTCACGACGCTGCTGACGCAGATGACGGCGCGGTATACGGTTTTGCCGGCTGTGATCGGATCATCACTGATTGGCATTTCCGCGGAGATGAGTTTGTTGCCGTTTCTGCAGACGGTGCTGGCGTGCGTGATGCTGGGGAATCAGATGATGTTGCTGAATCCGAGCACGTCGCCGATTGCGCTGTCGATCACGCAGCCGACGCATCCGGCGCTGGGATGGGGAATGATGCTGGTGGCGGCGACGTATTTGGTTTCGGTGATGATTCCATCGCGGCGGCGCGTGGATCTGATTGAGGTTGTTTAGCGTGGCGAGCCAGACGAACGATATTTACGAGATCGGGGAGAAGCCGATTGTCGCGGCGACGACGGTAACGGCTGCGCCAGCACCGGCGGAGGAGCCGGCTCGTCCGCATGATCTGAATTCGCTGCGGCGGGCGGCTAAAACGCTGACGTGGTGGGTGGTGGCGATTTTTCTGGTTTGGGGTGGGTCGTGGGCGTTTCGCACCGGGATGGATGTCCGCCGGGATGTCTGGCAATCGACGCGGAGCATTCGGTTTAAGACCGATATCGCGCGGGGGTTTAATTACGGTAACCAGGTGATGCGGTTTTGCGAGGATGAGGCGCATTTGGATCCGATGTCGGATGCGCTGGCGGATCAGTCGCCGCGCGTTTTGGAAAAAGAGGGAAGACCGGAGCTTGCCGGCACGAGCAGCCCGACGTTTCGGCGACTGACGGCGAGCGAGGTTTTGCACGGGATGGTCCGCTTTGTGGATTCGGTTGTCGAGGGGCATCAGGACGATCAGGATTACGATCTGGATTATCCGCCATTGCGGCTGGCGATCATGACATTGTGGGTTCGACATGTGCAGCGTTTGCATCCGGGGATGGAGAGTTTTCCGGGGGATCGGACGGAGGACGGTTCGATGGGGCAGGATGAGGATGTGGCCGAGCCGATGCTGAAATTCAACGCATATTGCGCGGCGGCTGCAGCGGTGATTATGTTTTGTCTGGTGTGGCTGTGGGTGCATCGCAGCGGTTTGCCGGCGAAGCCGTCGAGGATTGTGCGCTGGTGGCAACGTCGTCGCGGATTGCCGGATCGGGTTGATGCGAATCTGGTTCAGGCGGCGCGATTGGGTTGGATTGTGCCGCATGGGATTTTTGCGTTCATGCTGGCGACGGCTGGGTTTTGGTATGCGTATGTAACGCTGGTGCATATTCCGCCGCGGCCGGCGCCGGTTGTGTCGGTTGACTCGATTCAGTCGTCGAGCGATCACGCGACGATTTCGGCGACGATCAATGCTCAGGGTGTGGATACGCAATGGCACATGGATTACGGGTCGACGCCTGTCTATGGGAATAGCACGCCCATGCAGTCGGCAGATAATTCGCTGGATGATCAGCAGGTATCGGCGACGTTCGCGGGATTAATGCCGGGAAAAGCGGTTCATTTCCGCGTTTCGGCGGTGAGTGCGGGCGGAACTACGAACGGCGAGGATCATTTATTTATCAATGATGGGCAGACGACTCATGTGGATGAATCCGCAATGGGCGGGATTGATTGGCCGACGTGGACGGTGTGGCTGCGATTGCTGGCGCTGTTCATCATCATGGTTGCGTGCGCGCGGTCGCTGCCGACGGTTCATCGCGGGTGGGCGTGCGGCGCGGTGGCAGCGATGCTGGTGTGGCTTGATCCGCTGACGTTGATCGATTCGCACGCTTGGCCGCAGTGGGACGTTTGGATTTTGCCGATGTTTTTGGGGGCGGCGCTGCTGGCATCGCTGGACTGGTGGATGGCGGCGGGAATGCTGCTGGGGATCGGGTGCATGGCCAAGGGACAGTTGCTACTGGCTGGGCCGATGTTGATGCTTTGGCCGCTGTTTGAGGGAAGATGGAAGGCATTGGCGCGGATTGTTTGCGGGTTTGTGATCAGCGCGGAACTTGTGACGTGGCCGTGGATCGTGAATTCGCCGGGGGAACTTGGGTGGATCGTGATGGCGCTGATTGCGGCGGGGTTGATATTTGCCGTGTCGATGATGCGCGGGGTGCTGAGCGTGAATCTGCGGGATGGGGTGCTGAAGCCGTTGTTTGGCCGGCGCGGTGAGATTGATGTGGTGACGCCGGAGCAATCGCTGGCGAATGTTTTGCTGCTGACGTCGGTTGTTGTCGCGGCGCTGGCGATTGCGATGGCGCTGATATTTCACGGCGTGCGAAACAGGACATCGACGCTGCCGGGCGGGACGATGGGGTGGTTTCTTTTGCTGGTGATTGTGCCGCCTTGGTTCATGCGCCGGCAATCAACTGGGATTTGGCTGGCGGGCGTTTTTGCGATGACGGTTTGGATCGCATCGCGCTGCTTTGGCGGGAGCTATTCGTGGCTGACGCTGGGGTTTGCGTATGGGTCCGTGAAGCATGACCAGATGCAGATGAGCGTCCATAATTTCTCGAATCTCACGTCGCTGCTGGCCGACAGCTATCACTGGGACATTCACGATATTTTTGGCACGCTGAAGTTTTCGTTTTCGACCGGCGGACCGTGGCGACTGGGGAGACTTGCGTCGATTCCGGCTGTGAAATGGAATTGGTCGAGCGATCTGGATGTGAAAAATGCGATGGCCGTGGTGTATGGAATTTGTTTGCTGATCGCGTCCGCGGCGGCGGCGATGCAGAGCCGGCGGAATGATGTTCGATTTTTGGTATCGCTGGTGGTGCCGTGGATTGTTTTTCCGATGGTGATGTGCCAGATGGGGGATCGATATCCGGTGTGGGCGTGTGGGATCTCGGCGGCGATGGTTGCGGTGTCGATGGAATTGACGCTGCTGCATGTACTCTTGGCGGTATTTTCGTTTGGGATGGTGGCGCATCATCTGGTTTCGTTTGATCAGCAGAGATGGGCGCAGTTGTTTCAACTGACTACGCCGATGTATCCGGATATCGCATGGATGCTGGTGTTGGTGGCTGCGATATTCTTGGTGGCTTCGATGGTGCCGAGTCGGAAACGGGTGGAGGTATTTGAGTCGAAGGTATGATTGCTCGCATCGGAAAGGCCCAAGCTCATGCGAAAATGGATTTATGGTTTCCTCGGCCTCTTCGCAATTGCGGTGGCGATTTATTACCCCTATTCGCCGGGTGGACATCAGGCGATCAACATGCGGCTGGCCGAAGATCATATTCCTGTGCTATTGCCAAAATTGCAGGCTGACCCGCGATTTGCTGACGTGAGGCTTGAGTCTGACACCGAAAACGGCGGCTCATTGCGTGTCTTTGGCACTCTTCCCGACGAAGTAGCCTGCGCGGATCTTCGCCGCATCGTGTTGGAAAGCTTTCCACTGGCGCCCATTGTGTTCAGTGTACATCTGCCGTGGCCGACAACTGATTCTCCGACGACGAAACCGTAGGCTACTAGTTTTTGGGCGTATTCGGTTCTTGCTTCAATCCTCCGCACATCTCATTCCAATCTGTGGAAAATATCCCGCATCCCTCTTAATCTGCGGGTATGAACGTCAAGCTTTTGGATTTGCAGGCTCAGTATGTGCCGCTCCGCGAGGAAATTCGGCGGGCGCTGGATGAGGTGATGGATCAGCAAGCGCTGGTGCTGGGGCCGCATGTTGAGAAATTTGAGAAGAGTCTTGCCGCCTATTGCGGGACGAAGCATGCAATTGGCGTCAGCAGTGGGAGTGATGCGCTGCTTTGTTCGCTGATGGCGCTGGGGATCAAGCCGGGGGATGAGGTGATCTGTCCGACGTTTACGTTTTTCGCCACCGCGGGAGCGATTGCGCGGCTGGGGGCGCGGATTGTTTTTGCGGATATTGAGCCGGCTACTTTTAATATTGATCCGTCGTGGCTAGCTGCAAAAATTACGCCGTTGACCCGGGCGATTATTCCCGTCGATCTTTTCGGGCAGGTGGCGAATATGGAGGCGGTCAATGCGATCGCAGCCAAGCATGATGTGAAGGTGATCGAGGACGCGGCACAGGCGATCGGGGCGAAGCGGCATGGGAAGCGGGCGTGCTCGACGGCTTTCGCGGGGTGCCTGAGCTTTTATCCGACGAAGAATCTTGGGGCGTTTGGGGACGCGGGGGCGATCTGCACGAACGATGATGGGTTTGCCGAGACTTGCAGGCTTCTGCGCGTGCATGGGTCGGGGCATCAGTATTACCACAAGTTTGTCGGGGGGATGTTTCGCATCGCGGCGATGCAGGCGGCGGTGCTCAGCGTCAAGATGAAATATCTGGAAACATGGCATGAGGGACGACGGCGTAACGCGGCGATTTATGATCGGCTGCTTGCGGGGAGCAAGGTTGTTACGCCGCGGATTGAGACGGGAAATTGGAGTATTTACAACCAGTATGTCGTGCGCGTGCCGGATCGGGATCGCGTTAAGAAGGCGCTGCAGGACAAAGGGATTGGGTCGGCGGTTTATTATCCGCTGCCGCTGCATATGCAGGAGTGCTTCAAATATCTGGGGTATGGCGCGGGGGATTTTCCGCAGAGCGAGCGGGCCTGCAATGAGGTCTTGGCGCTGCCGATTTATCCGGAATTGCCGGAGGAGCAGGTCCGATATGTCGCGCAGGAATTGCTGGCGGCTGTGGGGTAGCGAATCGGGTCTTTTACAGTTGGAAAGCAAAACTCAGTGATTTTTACGCCCTCCCAGCCGCAAGAGTTTAACCTACAATTGGATTGAATGAAGAAGCCTCCTTATTGGCTGCATCATTTCAAACCCTATACGGAAACGCATCTTTGCGTGGTGCTGGCGTTCGCGCTGTTTGTTACGATCATGATCTTGATGCGGCGCTGCGACACGGTCGCCGATGTACCGCCCCGCCGCTGGTTCATGGATAAGACTGTCGGATGGATTGGACTGGGGGCCGCGCTCTTTGTGCAAGCGGTAACGCTTTGGCCGAGCCGGTTTTCCGTACAGACCGCTTTGCCCCTGCACATTTGCGATATCGTCATGTTTGTCGCGCCGCTTGCGCTGCTGCTACGCTGGCGCAAGCTTCGCATAATCGCTTATTTCTGGGGATTGGGTCTTTCATCGCTCAGCTTCATCTACCCCGATTTACAGTTCGGGCCGGCTGATTTTCAATTCTGGGTCTTTTGGACCGCTCACGCGACGATCATTGGGTCGGCGCTTTACGATGTTACCGCCCGTGGGCTGCGTCCGAACTGGCGCGACTGGCGTTTCGCCGTGGGGTCGTCGATCGTCTATGTCGCCGTTATCTTCCCGATCGATGCACTCTTCCGTCTGGATTACGGTTACATCGGCAAGGGTCTCAACGGTCGGCAATCGCTGGCCAGTTTCCTGGGTCCATGGCCTTGGCGCGTGCCGCTGATACTGGTGATGGGAATCACCGTCATGTTCTTGCTGCTTTTGCCTTGGTTGATCGGGCGCAAGGTCGGCGAGATCCAATCACAGGATAATCCATCCGATCAGGGCATAGCACCCGATTCCGCATTGGTAACCCGCGTCCCATAACCGCGAAATCACGCCGCCAAAGTGGATTCGGCATAAAGGCCGATAGATAAGGCGAAGGCGTGAGTAATCCGCAACCCCCCACCGCCGCGTTCCAGGAATCATTGCTCTCGCAATTGGGCGAGACGCAGCGTCAGTTAGATGCTCTGCGCGAGCAACTGACCGAATCTCAACGATTGGCGACAATCGGAACCATCGCGGCGGTGATCGCTCACGAGTTCAACAATCTGCTCACGCCGATCGTCAGCTATTCGCATTATGCATTGCAGAGCGCCAAGGGGCCTACGCCGGATATGGAACTGATCTGCAAGGCGCTGAGCAAGGCGTTTGCGAGCGCGGAGAAGGCAGGAAAGATCTGCACGGCGATGCTGGGCCTGGCCCGTGGCGAATCGTCGTTCGAAAAGATCAGGGTGCAGGGACTGGTGGATGAGGCGCTGATGGTTTTGGCCCGTGATCCGCAGAAGGATGGGATCGCCCTTCGCGTTCACATACCGGGTGATCTGTGCGTTCAGGGTGACAATGTACAGTTGGAACAGGTTCTGCTGAATTTGATGATCAATGCGCGCCAGGCGATGATCGGAAAAGGCGGATCGTTGACGATAAAGGCGTCGGTCGTCGAGCAGAACGAGGTGAAGATTCAGGTAACCGACACTGGGCCGGGGATTCCGGAAAATCTGATGTCAAAGATTTTTCAGCCGTTTTTTACAACGAAGGGGACGACGCGCAAGGACGAATCGCGCGGGACGGGACTGGGGCTGGCGATCTGCAAGGACATCATTGAGCATCACAAGGGGCGGATCGTGGTGGAAAGCCAGGTGGGTCAGGGAACGACGTTTAACGTCTTTCTCCCAGGGGAACCGGCCAGTGTGGAATCGGCAACCAAGCCTTTGATCTCCTCGGAGCCGGATAGTTGACAGTCGTGGCCTCGCGCTGGCAACGGATTCCATGCATCAGGCCGCGATCGTAGCTGCGCCGATGCCTGGCTCTGAAGCGTAGTTCAGGGCTGGTTGAAAATGACCACATCAATTCCCGGACAATTCCCTTGAGATAATGATTGGTGATTCGCCAGGGCGGAAGGCCGCAGGGCCCTTGTGGTTCAGCTGCGGCGAGAGTTCCCTCTTCCACGCCGTGACGGAAGTTGCGATCGATGGCCCATTTCAGCGAGCAGCGTTCGCCTGGAACGAAATGCCAGACGCGTGCGTGCGGAACATAGACGCCATGCAGACCTCTGTTCAAAAGGCGGTGCTGCATATCGCTTTCCTGCCCGGTGCTTCCTGAGGGGGAGCCCGGGCCGCGATCGGTGTTAAATCCGCCGACGGCGCGGAGGTCTGAAGCAAACGCCGCCCAGTTGAATCCGAGGAATTCCGGTACGTTCACGCAATTGGGGTCCCATTTCCATTGCCATCCTGTTGCGGATTTTGGGAGGTATTGCCGAAGCCAAGTTGGTGGAGGAGATTCGTAGTCCACGTCGGCTGGGCCGCCGAAGAATTTTCCGGGGCCGACCTTTTCAGCGGCATCTGAGTATGCCTGAAGAACTCTAGGATCGAGCCTCACATCATCGTCGGTGAAGAAGATGAGGCAATCTCTGAATGCCGCGAGGGCTCTGTTCAGGGCGGCACTTTTGTTACTTTGCGGCTCGTGCAGATATCTAAGATTTAGTGAAGGCGGCCCGGATCGAACCACGTCTTCGGCTCCGGCACGTGTGCCATTCTCGACGACGATTGTTTCTTTGTAGCCCGCGGGCAGAAGGCATTTGCCGAGCGAATGAAGGGTCCACTTCAAGAGGTCGGGCCGACCGGCGGTCGCGATGTTTACGATCAGGTCCATCGGAGGATTTTTAATCAACGTCCGGTAAAGAGTTCCCATTCGTATATCGACAGCGGGGGCTGGATTCATTGCAATCCGGGAAGGGGTGGCGAGACGGGGACGATGGAGCGATTTTTATCGGACTTTCTCACGTTTTAGCCAATCACTGACCGATAAAAGATGTGAGGAGACAGCCACATGCCAGTTACCGTCGATCATTCGCCGCTGCTTGCCGAGGAATTGGGCCTTCGAACCGTCGGGCAGGTACTGACGCATCTAAAGCGTGAGAACCGGCTGGTGGTGCACGTGCTGATTGACGGGCACGAGCCGGACCTTGGACGAATGATGGATATGCGCCGATCGGCGCTGAAGGACCATCAGGTCTTCATCGAGACGGCGGACCCGCACGAAATGGCGCTGGATGTGCTGCAACAGGTGGAATCGCAACTCAGCGAGGCGGATCGCATCAAATCTGAAGCGGCCAAGCTGCTTCAGAACAACCAGAACGTCCGGGCGATGGAAAAACTGTCGGGATGCCTGACGACCTGGCAGCATGCACAGGAATCACTGCTGGGGACGGCGCGATTGCTGAATATTGATCTGGAAACGATCCGGGTTGCAAATCGGCCATTGACTGAGTTGGTTTTGGAATTCGCGGAGCAACTGAAGCAGATCAAGGCGTCATTGGAAAATCGTGATTTCGTGACGCTGGGGGATTTGCTGATTTACGAGACGACACAGACGAGCGCGGATTGGCGGGCGGCTCTTTGCGCGATGCGGAAGATAATTGGGGATAGGGCTGGGGTTGTTTAGGGTTTCCTTGCAAATCTAAGAGAATTGAACCCCCGATGTAATCGGGACAGGCTGCCAAGACGCCAAGGCGCGGAGGAAGACTTAAAGAATCAGGTCTTCTGGCTTGAATTCTTGGCGTCTCGTATGTTCAA
>PMAK01000212.1 GCA_003153655.1 Phycisphaerales bacterium | reverse complement strand
ATCTCGAGCAGCCAGCATTCTCGGAATATCATCAGACGTGTATCGCCCAATCCCAACCTCTACGAGCGTGCCCACCATGATCCGCACCATGTTCCAGAGAAAACCCGACCCTTCGACGCCGACGACAATTCTCGGACCACGGGCTGCAATCGAGCAATCCGCGACGCAGCGAATGCTATGCTGGCGACCATGCGTTGGCCGCGTGAAGCTGGCGAAATCGTGCTCCCCGACAAAATGAACCGCAGCAGCTTTCATCGCGGGAATATCCAGCGGCTGCCACCGATGCCAGGAAAGATCGAACGCAAATGGATCACGGTTCAGCGCGTTCCAGATGTAATACTGATATCGCTTCGATACAGCCGCGGCGATCGCATCAAATGAATCGGGCGCCGGCTCGATCTCACGGATGACAATATCACTCGGCAGTTTGTGATTGACGGCCCGGCGAAGATTATCCGGCGCGATCTGAGTCTGATCCGTATCAAAATGCGCGATCTGCCCCTTGGCATGAACCCCGGCGTCGGTGCGCGATGCGCCAACCACAGAAACCGGATGCCCGAGGACTTTCCCAAATGCCTTGGCGAGCGTCTCCTGAACCGTGGGGATGCCGAAACCTGGCGGAGGGCGAGGGCCTTTGAATGTCGGCAGAAACGCCTGTTCTTGCCATCCGTGATAGCGCGTGCCGCGATAGGCGAGGAGGAGTCGATAACGCATTTCCGAAAACCACAATAGCGGAAACAGGCTTCATTTCGAGGTTCGTTCGGCTTTCGAGCTTTGGGGATTTCGCAATGTGAGCCGGGAAAATTGCAAATAAGCGCCCAGACGAATAACTTGCATCACAGAATGAGCGATAAAGCAGAGCATCCGCCGGTCCCCGAAGCATTTGCCGCACTCGGCGTTCGGCCATCCATTCTTCGGGCGCTGGCTGACCTCAGCTACATCACGCCATCTGAAATTCAAACATTGCTGATCCCCCGCGCATTGGCGGGCGTCGATATTCTCGGTCAGGCCCGCACGGGCACCGGCAAGACAGCCGCGTTTGCGATCCCAATTTTGCAAACAGCCGTGAAGGGATTGGCATTTCAAGGCATCGTGCTGGTGCCGACGCGCGAACTCGCGGTGCAGGTGGAAGCCGAGATCAAGCGATTAGCCGTGCACACGCCGATCCGTTCGGTGCCGGTGTATGGTGGGCAGAAGATCGCAGCCCAAATGAAATTCCTGAAACACGGGCCGGAACTGCTAGTCGGGACGCCAGGCCGCGTGATCGATCTGCTGGATCGCCACATCATCAGCCTGGAGAACACCCGGTTCGTCGTGCTCGATGAAGTGGATCGGATGCTCGACATCGGATTCCGCGATGACATCCGCAACATTCTTTCACGAATCAAAGGCTTCGGCCCCGAGGCCGGACATCAGACGATATTTGTCTCGGCAACGTTTTCGTCCGAGATTGAAAAACTGGCGCGGCAATACATGCGCGAGCCGGTCGAAAAACTGATCGCGCCCGGCGCGGATGACAGGCCAACCGTGGATCAGGTCGAGCAGTATTATTTCTCCGTTCAGCCGTGGGACAAATACGTTTTGCTTCGGATGCTTCTGGAGCGGGAGAATCCGGATCTGGCGATTGTATTTTGCCGCACCAAGCGCGGAGCGGAAAAGCTCGCAAAAAAACTCCATGCCGACGGAATCGAATGCCGCGAGATTCACGGCAATCTCGCCCAGAACAAGCGAGAACGCGTGATGAAGAATTTCCGCAGCGGAAAATTTGATGTGCTGATCGCGACGGACCTCGCCAGCCGCGGAATCGACGTCGCGGATATCAGCCACATCATCAACTACGACGTTCCGGAAGACCCGGAAGTTTATGTGCATCGCATAGGCCGGACGGCCCGTATGGGCGCGAAGGGAAAAGCGTTCATGCTCGTCTCCCGGGATCAGGGCGAAGAACTGACCCGCATCGAAAATCTCATCAACATGGTGATCCCGGTCGTGACGCTCGAGGGCTTTGAGGCGCGCCCAACGCCGGCGGATTGGACAGACGCAAAGCCCGGCATGGAATCAACCACGCCATCCAAGCCGGTGCTGAGCCGATTTGAGCGGCCCTATTCGCCGGGCGGCGGCACAAGTGCCCCCACCGGAACACCCGTGCCGGATGGGACGGTCGCTGCCGCGGTGGCCATGCCTCTGCCGCCGCGCACGATCGGCAGCAAGATTCCCATCAATCGCCGTCATCGGCGACGACGTTAAACGAGCGCACATCGCGCAAATATCGAGATCGAACAATAGAGAGCCCCGGACATATTGATCCGGGGCATTTTCGTCGCTTGCTTTTCGTCGCTTGCCTAGACAGAGGCGTATTCGCGATGCCACCGACGGTAGCGCCTGTGGTGATAGCGCCAATCATCCCACCAGGTCTTGGTCGGCGGATTGCTTTGGGCTGTCGTCGAACTTCCGTCGCCGGATGACGAGTTGGACGACTTGCCCAATGATGACGAGTTGGCGCCGCTGCCTGAAGCCGTGCCGCTCGTTGGCGGCGTTGCCGGACTCCCCGAAACTGGCATCGGTGTCGGAATGCTCGGCGGCAGAGTCGGATCGGTCGGCGGCAGTGTGGGAACCGTCGGTGGCAGAGTCGGATCGGTCGGCGGCGCAGGATTCGTCACCGGCGCAGGGTTTGTTACCGGCGGCGTCGATACAACAGGCGGGGGAGTTGGAACGCTCGGCGGCGGAGCCGCAATAACCGGCGGCGGTGTTGGAACAACAGGCGGTGGCGTCGGAACAATCGGTGGCGGCGTCGTAACCACAGGAGGTGGAGTTGGAACCACCGGCGGCGGCGTCGGAACCACAGGGGGTGGTGTGATAACAACTGGCGGAGTTGGAACCACCGGAGGTGGCGCCGGAACCACCGGAGGCGGAGTTGGAGCCACTGGCGCCGTCGGAGTTGTGGTGACCGTTTGCGGGGCCAGACTCACCGGGCCGATCGTCATGTTGCTGGAAACCAGCTTCGCCTGCCAGGTGGTATATCCAGCAGCCTCCATTGCCGCGGTTGGCGTGCCGAGGCTCGTGTTGTTGTCGCTTCCGCTCGCCGAGCCGTTGAGGAAGACGTAATTGTTTTCGTATGCCGTCGATCCTTGATTGGCGTTGGAATGGGGCGGAACCATCCAGGCCGCGGCATTGTTGTATGCGATATCGTTATAGAAATTCGCGCTCGAGCCGGCGGACATGTAATCCTGGATGTATATGCCGACGTAGCTGGCATAGAACGTGCCTCCATCCGGCAGCACTCCGCTANNTCCGCTATTGATCACGCGGTTGTCGTAGATGGAAACATCATGCCCAGCCGCGACGGCGATCCCGCCATTGCCCGTCGCGACGACTTCGTTGTTGTAGATATCGACGTATGCGGTTTCGCCTGAGCCGGCTTCGCCATCCATGATGATGCCGCAACCGCTGTCATAGGTCGTGCCGGGATCAGGCGAATACAGGCCATCAATGTAATTATCATGAATCTGGATCGGACGGGCCGCCGTGCCGCTGGTGTCGTAAATGTTGATGACATCGTTGACATAGCTCTGGCCCGGCTGGTTGATGATCTGGTTCCAGCCNNCATTCTCGATCTGATTGTTGAGGATCGTGATGGTTTGCGATCCTGTTCCGGTAAAGCCCTGGATATCGATGCCATATCCGCCGACGTTGTCGTCGAGATTGTTTTCGACATCGACACTGGCGGCGTCGAGTGCGTAAAGAAAATCACCCTTCGAGACGCCCGCGACGTTGGGGTTCAGACCATAGCCCGAACTGTTTTCAATGGTCAGTTGCGCACCGGCGACCGTGTTATGGATCAGCGTTCCGGCGCCACGGATGATCGAGTCATCAATGGTGACGGGCTGCGTGGTTGCGACGGAGACAGTGGTGCTGTTAGCCGCCGTANNATAATAGTCATCGCGTGGCTAAATGGATAGAGCTGAGATGCGGGAATGACCTGTTCCGTGCCGCCGGGCGTGACCCATTGGAGTGAGACGGAATCATTAGCCGCGGTGGTTTGGGCAAAATCAAGCTGGATGTTGTAGAGCGTATTCGCCTTGAGATTCACCGCGATGCTCGCATCGTTGGCCGTCGCGTGCTCGGTATAATCGTTGATGACGAGTTGGCCATTGACATACAGGCGCACGGCCGCGTCGGTCGTCACATGGAATACATAGTTTCCAGCCGCCTCCGTCAGCACCTGGCCGCTCCAGCGGACCGCGAAATTCTGTGCATTGACCGAAGGGTCGGCCGCGGCATTGTCCCAATTGAAATTAACGGTGGAATCAGTGCGCGTCAGCACCGGCGTGGTCGTTACAGCCAGGGAATTCTGGTTGAAAACGCTGGCGGCGGCGTTGTAGAAATCGGCGCGCAGGCCGGTTTCCCCGGATAAATACATTCTGTTTTCGAGTTTCTCCAGTGGATGTCGGCGACGGTTCGCGGTTTTGGTACGAGCAGCACGACGCTTGTACGAACGCATTGGCCCTCCGGCGAAAGAGTGTTTGTTGCCTCTACCTACGCATCGGTGGAGATTTCACGCGGATTCAGACTGAACTTCGAAAAAGCCAACCATCTCCCGCGTCCTATAAGAAGTCGTAACGAATAACCGGCATGATCGAAAGAGCTTTCCACGCACTTTGGAAATATTTTTTTGTTCGCAATTTCGCAGTGACTACGGTCGCTAGAAGAGATATACGACGCTCGCTGAGTGTTGATCCAAACCTTTTATGGAAAATTAAAAAAGTTTTCCCGGTGGGGCGAGATACTCTATTTCGATAGGTAATCATAGAATCAAAGTAGGGAGATGGCATGTCCGCGGAAATCTCAGGAATCAATGTGGCCTTGAACGACAACACAAATCTTGAGGGCGCGGCCGGCGAACAGGCTCATGTCCACCGGCAATTCGTTTTGCAGAAAGTTCAGCCGGCGCTCTTGGGATTGATGGATGGGTCCGTATCAACGCTTGCTCCGCTCTTTGCGACGGCGCTGGCGACACGCAAGCCGATGACCGCGTTTTATGTCGGGCTCGCCGCGTCGGTTGGGGCCGGGATTAGCATGGGGCTTGCCGAAGCGCTTTCCGACGATGGAAAGGTGACCGGCCGCGGAATGCCGGTGGGACGCGGAGCCATCACCGGAATTGCCACAGCCGTCGGAGGGATGCTGCATACCTTTCCGTTTTTGCTCGGCTCGCTTAGCGCAGCGTTAAAGCTGGCCTACGTGGTTGTCGTGGTGGAGTTACTCTCTATCGCGTACATCCGATTTCATTTCATGAAGAGCCCCTGGGTCAGAACGATCGTGCAGGTGATCGTCGGTGGGGCGATCGTGTTTGCCATCGGAATCTGGCTCGGACAGCTCGGCGCGGCGAACTAAAGCAAATTCTACAATCGGGGCGTCACGCGAAGGGCCGGCTCAGGCTTCGGTGATAGATACGGAAAGAAACAATTCTTGCCCCAGCCGCCATGACTGGTCAACCATGCATTATCCAGGTCGTTCCATTGGGATATTGCCGTCACGATCAATTCAAGTCTCTCCTTGGCTTCGGTGCACCAACTTAAATCGCGGCCATACGGCAAGGTGGATGCTCCGCCATGCAGGCCATTGGGTGAATCGTCCAGCAAATCCTCATAGGGTTTAGAAGTAATCACCGGGACAAGTTGCTTCAATTCGGCTTCAAGTTGGGACATCAAAACCTGGAGGCGCACCCATTGGTGCGCGCGCAGATCAAAACTGTCTCTCAGCAACGCGCCTGCTTCTTGCCCTTTCGATTGAACCGCCTGCACGCTCTTGGGCCCCATCGTTAGATTGAGGCCGCCCTCGTCGTCGCTAAGGCGGATATTGACGATTCGCTCGCGATAACTTGGAAGCATGGATTGCGTGTTATCACGATAGTTCTGTGCTGTATTCCAAATTGCGCCAAGGAAATCTCCCAGCTCTGGCAATGGCTTCCACTCAGGCGCCTGCACGGCATTAGCGAATGGAAGGAAGACTTGGCCATCCAGCGCAACCGCCACCTTTTTTGAAGACTCGTGCCCGTTGCCCGCAAGCGCCTTAACATGGTCATGGACTAAATCAGGGCGCATTGAGCAAAGATTGATCCCAAAGGTTGGACACGTTGGCAGCCACGCGTCGAAGAAATGGATCGGGAAGTTGCTTGAAATGCCCCCATCACTGAACCAGTTCCGTTCCAGATCATTAACATCTTTAAGCGTCGTAATCCCATCCGTCTGTCTAGCGGAAAACGCCGAAGGTTTGATCGTATACAACGGCACAGCGCTGATCAGCACCGGAAAACTCAGACTCATACGCATCGCCACCGCGATTGGCAGATCCGCTGATTCCGGCAAAAAATGATATCCCTTCAGTTTCTCCAACGACACCCGCGTGGATTGGTGTGCCTTGTCAATCATGTGGCGAACGATCGCCTCGGGGAAAAGTTTTCGCATCTCCCCTTCCTCAAAGATCCAAACGTTCTGTTGAAACGGCAAATCGTACGGCTGTCCCTGGCTTAGGTTGCTCGTTATGCACGTTAGCGAAATATCACTGTCCGTGAGCTTGCCAAATGTGAGCGGTGCATCCGTTGGTGCAAGCCCTGCCAAGGTGTTGATCTGGCCGCATAGCCAGTCGGTCAGGATTGGCGTGGAATCGGATGGGTCTGAATGACCCACGCACATGCCATACAAATTGCTTGGCACATCGACCACGAGAATGCGCGCAAGGTGGACGATGCCCACGAGGACGCCTCCAAGCCACGCCGATAAGATTGCGCTGAAAAAAAACCAAATGAGAGGTATGCCAAACGCGGGAAATAGAATGGCCAGTCCGCTACCCGCCAGCGTCAGCCATCGCAGGGTCATTGCCACGCAGACGCCAATCAATGCCCCGATGAGAAAGCTCCGAAAATCATATCGCGCCAGTGCGGCGGTGAGTCTCCAGGTGGAGCGCGCCGCTAATTTGAGAAAACTTTGTTTCTGTTTGCCTTGCGACGGAGTCATCAGCGCAAGAAGCGTTTTTAGCAATGGTCTTGCCTTCGGCGCCGCCTGGAACAATCCAAGAAGGTTTTGATCCTTCCCGAGCCAGTCGCTCATTTGTTGGAGTCCTGCGAATCCGGAATTTTGCTTGCCGCACTCGCTTCCGAACTCGGCGGCGGCCGCGCATGCGGCGGCAATTGCGCCGGCCGAGGTGCCGCCAATCTTGCGAAAGCGATACTTGCGAGAGAGCTCCTGGATAGCGGGTGGATAGACGATCCCACTGGTGACCCCACCCTTCATAACCAGATCGCATGGCGGCAAATCACGCCTGGTAGAAGTCGGCATAATGTCTTCCCTTTTGGTTGGCTTCTTTGGTAACAATCGATTCGTCATGTGCCAGTAGAACAACCAAACTTGTTGCATGCAAAGATCGGCGTCGCTCACAATGTGTTGTCCAGGAACCTCTGAAAAACCCCTCTTGAC
>PMAK01000202.1 GCA_003153655.1 Phycisphaerales bacterium | reverse complement strand
GAATATGAATGGCGGCGGCAGATGCCGGGGGTGCGGACGGTTGCGCCGCGGAAGTTTTCGCAGCCGCAGTGGGATGGAAGTGAGCTACGGGGACGGACGATTTATCTTTATCCGGAGCAGGGGCTGGGGGATACGTTGCAGTTTGTGCGGTATGCGCCGCTGGTGGCGGAGCGCGGGGGACGGGTGATTGTGGAGCATCCGCCGGAGTTGGCTCGGTTGATTCGGAGGATGCCGGGGATTTCGGAGTTTGCTTCGTTTGAGGGGCCATTGCCGACGTTTGATGTGCATGCTTCGTGTTTGAGTTTGCCGCTGCTCTTTGGGACTGAGGTGAGTTCGATTCCGGCGCGGGTGCCGTATTTGATGCCGGAGGCGGAGTTGGTGAAACAATGGAATCGCAGGTTTGCAGCGCTCGGGGAAGGGTTGAGAGTGGGATTGGTTTGGGCGGGGAATCCGAATAATCCGCTGGATCGTGGGCGGTCAATTAATTTGCGGGAATTTGGGCCGCTGGCGGAGATCCCGGGGGCTAATTTCTGGAGTTTGCAATTGGAAGAGCCGGCGCAGCAACTGGTTCCGCCGGGGTTGCGGCTGATTGATTGGACCGATGATCTGCATGATTTTGCAGATACCGCGGCGCTCATTGCCAATCTTGATCTGGTTATCACCGTTGAGACGGCGGTGGCGCATCTGGCGGGGGCAATGGGGAAAAGAGTCTGGGTTTTATTGCGGCGTGTGCCGCCCTGGCGGTGGCTGATGGATCGGGAGGATTCGCCGTGGTATCCGACGATGCGGCTGTTTCGGCAGAAGACGCGCGGGGATTGGGCGAGTGTGATTCAGTCGGTGGCGGAGGCACTTCGGAATTGGGGGAATTAAACCAGATCGCAGGCTTCGGCCGGCATCCAGTGGTTTTCTTTGCCCTTCCATTTTACGTTGCAGCCCAGCGGGTTTGTCTTTTCCATTGGGGGCTTGCGGCCGGCGAGGATGGCATCGACCGCGTCGCGGAGTTCGTGGGTTGTGGCCAATGCCTCGTTTTTGGGATTGTTGTCCATGCGGCCGGTGTAGCGGAGCTTTCGCTGGGCGTCGAAGACGTAAAAGTGGGGCGTGCGTAATGCGCCGTAGGCCAGGGCGACTTCCTGGGATTCGTCGCGGACGTAGACCCATGGGAATTTCTTTTCCTTGGCGCGCGTGATCATGAGATCGAAGGAATCCATGGGGTGCTGATCGGTTTCGTTGGAGTTGATGGCGACCATCTTCATGCCGCGGGGGGCGTAGTCGTTGGCGAAGCGGATCATGCGGGATTCGCTGCCGACTACATAGGGGCAGTGGTTGCAGGAGAAGGCGACGACGAGCAATTTCGCGTCTTTGAAGTTGGCTAAGGAATAGTTTTTGCCATCTGTTGCGGGGAGATTGAAATCCGGTGCGGCTTGTCCGATTTCTAAAGTAAATGGCATGTGAATTCGTCGCCTTTCTTAAATAGATCTGATCCAGATTATAGTCGTTTCATGGTGGATGAAAACGAGAAAGATGATTTTCGGTTGCAGTTTTCTTGACGATTAATGATCCGAGCTCGTATAGGGGGAATTGCTTCCGCCGTGAAGACCGTTGGCCGGCCCGAAAAAGTTCTGGACTGCCTCTTGCCTCCGGCGATTAAGTGGGGCGTTTTGCGAGGAGGCGGGCGGGCCATTGGAGTGGGAGGTCGGGGACGATGAACGTTGCGGGGCGATTGAGGACGGCTTCGGCTGCGAGGTAGCCGCTGCGGACGGCGCCTTCCATGGTGGCGGGCCAGTTGGTGCGGGTGTAGTCACCGGCCAGGAATAGGCTCGATATGCCTGCCGGGGGTGGGGATTGCGTGGGGCGAAGGTGATCGACGCCTGGGGTTGGCGAGAAGGTGGCTCGTTTTTCCACGATGATTACGCCTCGCTCTAGTTTGGCCTCCTTTGCAGCAGGGAATGTTTGGCGGACTTGTTGGGTGAAGAGTTCGAGGCATTCTTCTTTTGGGCGCTGGAGCCAATCTCGGGCGGCGCTGATTACGCCGTGGACTGCGCGGCCGTCGCTTTCGGGTTTGCGGAAGAGCCATTGCATGGGGCCGGACATGAGGGCGGCGTGGGGAGTGGAGAGGATCGGGCGGTCGAACCAGAGGTGTGCGCCGAGGATTGGGACGCTTTGTAATTGATCGAGCTTGGCGAATCGGGCATCTTGCTTGTATAGGTCGGGCGGAATCCATTTTTCGAGGGCGGGGTAATTGACGGCGAGGATGATCGCGTCGGTTTTTATAATTTCATTGCCCAATTCGATGCCAACGGCGCGAGGGCTTTGGAATTGGATTGCGATCATGCGCGTGCCAAGTCGCACATCTTTGCAGGGGAGGGTTTCATAGAGCTTTCCCAACGGGCAGGCTGGCGTGCCCATGCGATAGGCGGATGCGTGGGCGAGCATTCCTTCCTGGAAGACCTGGATGGCGTAGGCGGCGGATGCGTCGCGGCAACGTTCATTGAGAGCGCTGACGAGGACCAACTCATAAAACTTGTCGATGAGACTGGCGGGCTGGGAATGGTCGGCTAGCCATTGGCTGAAGGAAACGTCAGTTAATTTTTCGCGGCCAGATGGACCTAGCCGCAGCATGGCGAGCATTGCACGGGCTAGGGCGAAGCGTTCCGCGAGGGTCAGCGCGCCGAAGAGCCCCCCCGCTGCTGCGAGATTCAGCGGAGCCGGGAGTCCATCGATGCCCCAGAGGCTATGCGGGTGGCCTTGGGCGTCGATGAAATGAATTGTGTTTTCCCAGTGGATGCGATCGAGGACATTGATGCGGCGGTAGAAATCTATCAGGTTTGTGCAGCAGCCGAGGAGGACGTGTTGGCAGTTGTCGAGAATTTCGCCGGTTTGGGGGTCTTCGAATGATCCGGCGCGGCCGCCTAGGGATTTGCGGGCTTCGATGAGCGTGACGTGTGCGCCGGCGGATTCGAGGGCGACGGCGGCGGCCATGCCCGCGAGCCCCCCGCCGACCACGACTACGCGGAGGGACATCGAGGCTACCTCGATCGCGTCGCGCGCCAGGCGATGCGGAACTTGGTCAGGTGAGAGAGTCGGACGCGTCCGCGAAGCACGCGGCCGGAATCGGCGCGCATTTTTTCGAGCAGGCCGTGATAGATCTGCGTCATGGCTGTGAGAGTCGGGCGGCTGTCTTCGCTGATGAGGGATTCGAGCGAAGCGGATTGCTGGTAGAAGCTGTGAGCGCGAGAGATTTGATCGTGCATCAGGTGGCGGAATGCTTCGTTGGCTTCGCTTTGGTGGAATTGCGATTCATCGACGCCGGCGGCTTTGAGTTCGGCGCGGGGGAGATATATGCGGCCGCGGGCGGCGTCTTCGCGGAGATCGCGGAGGATGTTGGTGAGTTGGAAGGCGATGCCGCGGTCGATGGCGAGGGATTCGGTTTTTTGGCCGCCGGTGAAACCCCAGATGTAGATGCTGGCGATTCCGACGACGCCGGCGACGCGATAGCAATATTCGCGGAGTTGGTCGAAGGTTTCGAAGCCGGGGAGGTCGAAGTCCTGGCGCTGGCCGGCGATGACGTCGTAGAAGACGCGATGGGGGACGTTGTATTCCTGCACCATTTCGGAAAACGCGGGCCAGATGAGCTGGCCATCGCGCGGGGGATTGCCGGCGAGGGCGGATTGGGTGGCCTCGGCCCAGGCATCAAGGGCATCGCGGCGCTGGGGGATGGTTTGACCATCTTCGCCGTCGGCGATGTCATCGACGAGGCGCATGTAGGCATAGAGGGCGAACATCGCATGTCGCTTGGGTCGCGGGAGGAGTTTCAGGCCATAATAGAAATTGCGGGCCTGCTGCTTGGTGAGGGAGGCGCAGTATTCGCGTGATTCTGCGATGGAGGATGCGAAGGTTCCGGAGTCGGCGGAGGCGAGGCTCATCGAGAGCCTCCTGTTACGAGACGGCCGGCGAATGCGGCGAGGGTGGAGCAGATGAGGCCGCCCTTTTGCAATTTGGATAATGCCGGGCGACGGGAGAGGGTGTCGTACTTCTGGCGACGAATTGCGGACAGGACCGCCCTACCGCCTCGGTTGAAGAGGGAAATCTGCATGCGCACGGATGGACGGAGGAACGGGAGGAGGGCGGAGCCGCGGTCGAAGAGGTCGGCTGTTCGATTTACCTCGAAGCGAATGAGGGAGCGGAAATTGTCATCACATTTTCCGGCTGCGATTTGCGCTTCGGTTACGTTGAAGCGCGCCATGGAATCCTGCGAGATGTAGATGCGGTCGCGATCGAGAATATCGCGGCGGACGTCCTGCCAGAAATTGGCAAGTTGGAGGGCGGTGCAGATGTCGTCAGACAAAAGTTGGCGGAGTTCGTCACGGTAACCGCATAGATAGAGAACGAGGCGGCCGACGGGATTGGCGCTGCGGCGGCAGTAATCGAGAACCTGATCGTAGGTCTGATATCGCAAGATGCGCTGATCCTGTTCAAAGGCGTCGATCAGGTCAAGAAATGGCTGGGCTGGCAACTGGTGAGATTCGATGGTGCGCGTCAGGGCGACAAAAACGGGAGTGGCGGCGCGGCCGGCGAAGCAATCGATCGTTTGTTTGCGAAAATCCGCGAGGAGCCGGAGGGATTCTTCGCGGTTGCCGGTTTCGTCGCCCAGATCGTCGGCGACGCGGCAGAAGGCGTAGATATTGCAGAAATCCTGCCGGAGATGTTTGGGGAGGAGGAGGGAGACAACGGAGAAGTTTTCGTAGTGGTTGTTGGCGAGGCGCCGGGTCTGAAGCTGCGCCTCCTGGGCGTCGGAAACGGAGGCGCCGGCCATTTGGATCGTTGAAACGCTCACGAAGATCGTATTTTCACTGTTTTTGGTGATTTGCCAAGGGCGAAATGTGGTTGGGAGGGGAAGAAGTGAAAATGGGGAGCCGCAGAGACACGGAGACGCAGAGGAAGACGCAGAGAAGAGGGGATTTAATTCCTCTGCGTCCGTCTCTGCGCCTCCGTGTCTCTGCGGCTCATTTTTGTCAATTTGACGGGTGAAGCGTCGAATGGTTTTGGGATTTGGATATAAATGGGGGCATGGCTATGAAAGTTCTTTATATCGGCGGCACGGGCGAGGTTTCTTATGGGTGCATTGAGGCTGGGCTTGCGGCTGGACAGGAGATCAGCGTTTATAACCGCGGGACCAGCGGGGTGGCGCTGCCGAGGGGTGCTCAGCATATTGCCGGGGATGTGACGGACGAATCGGTTTATCAGGCTGTTGGGAAGCGGAAATGGGATGTGGTTTGTCAGTTCCGCAGCTTTGATATGCAGCAGTGCGAGCGGGATATCCGGGCGTTTGCGGGGAACGTGGGGCAGTTTGTCTTTATCTCGACGGCGATGGTGTATCAGCGGCCGCCGGTGAAGCAGCCGGTGACGGAATCGTCGCCGCGGGGGAATCCGCATTCGCCGGAATATGCGCAGCGGAAGATCGCGATTGAAGACCGGCTGATGGAATTGCATCGTTCGGGGAAGATGCCGGTGACGGTGGTGCGGCCGAGCCATACGATTCGGACACGGATGCCGGGGACGTTTGTGAATGATGATGAGGTGAGTGCGCGGCTGGTGCAGGGGAAGCCGATTATCTGTCATGGCGATGGGGCTAGTTTGTGGGCGCTGACGCGATGCGAGGATTTCGGGCGGGTGTTTGCGAAGTTGCTGGGCAATCCGAAGGCGATGGGTGAAGCGTTTCATATCACGACGGACCGGCTATATCCGTGGGATGCGATCTACCGGGCCTGGGCGGCGGTGCTGGGAGCGCCGGAGCCGCGGCTGGTGCATGTGGCGAGCGATACGCTGATTCGATACGACGCCAAGTGGGCGGGGAGCCTGCAGGCGGATAAGACGTGGACGATCATTTACGACAACAGCAAGGTGAAATCGGCCGTTGGCGGGTGGGAATGCCGGTACGACCTGCAGGAAACTCTGGCGATGTCAGCGCCGCATGTGAGGGAGAGGTTGACGACGTTTTCTCCGGATGTGCCGCTGGGGAAGTTGCTGGACCGGATTATCTCGGAGCAGGAGCGGCTGGGGAATTCGGCTGCCAAGGCATAAAAAAACTCCGCCGGAAACTGTTGTTTCCGGCGGAGACCATTTGATGCAGAGCAGAAAAGTCAGAGCCAATTCCGGATGCCCGGACTAGGCCGTCCGGCGGCGCTTGAGCAGGGCCAGGCTTCCCAGGGCCAGTAGGCCGATGGATGCCGGCTCCGGCACAGCGACTGTTGAATCCTCGCCGAGGAGCACTACGTCAGTGCCGCCCGTGGTAGCGGTAACGTTGCCGCCGGAGACGACGGCCGTGTAATCCAGCGCCCAGGTGTAAGAGTGTCCACCGAATGACGTGGTTACCGTGGGCATTGGGGTTTCGCCGGTCAGGCCGGAGATTCCTTCAACGCTGGTGAAATAGCCCGTGATAGCCGTTGAGTTGATGAGGTCAACGTTGGCCGGGACGTAGTCGGTCAAGGTCGGGTCCACATTGAGCGTCATCGCAGGAGCGGCATCGAGGACGAAGTTGAAGGTTGAGGTGGAGAGGTCGGTGCCTGCGGAGACGTCTCCGATCTTGGTTGGGCCGGCGACGCTGATCAGCGTGACGCCGTTTGTGCCATCGTCGATTTCAAGAGCGCCGCTGCCGCCAACACCGCTTGCTCCAGCGCCGGGCTGAAAGCCGGTGAGGGAAATGACGCCGAGGCCCTTGCCGCTGTTGATGAATGTTCCGGTGGCCGCGCCGCTGACGTTTGAGGAAACGCCGGTGCGTAGCACCTTGGCGGTGAGGCTGCCGCTATCGAAGATGAGAACGCCGTTGGCATTCACATCGCCGGCGGTAACGGTTCCGCCGTTGTTGGCGACGTCGAGATCGGACGATTGGGATACGAGCGCGCCGCCGTTGATGACGAGATATCCGGTGGGAGCAACAGCCGGCCCGGAGCCGGAAATGTTGTCGTTGCCATATCGTCCAACGATTGTGTTGCCGGAGATGGTCAGCGTTCCGCTCTTGAGAGTCAGTTTGCTGGATTGCTGGGTCACGGTGGAGGTGCCGTGGTCGATGTAAAGCTGTGTGTAGGAATAGTTGGTTACAGAGGGATTTGGATTAAGCGGATCATTGACGGGATCGTAGATGACGCCATTGCCGCCGGCTGAGGTATCGATCACACCAGCGCCGTTGCCGATCGCGGGATTGCCGCCCGGATTGACCAGGCCGCCGGTCAGGCTCCAATCGTTGGGGGATGCGTCCTGGAACCAGCTGCCGCCGTCGGGTCCGATCCAGTTGGTGTCTGCCAGAAGAGCGGGCGTGCTCGAAAGCAACCATGCTCCGACCCCCCCGGCCATCAATGGCTTAACAGCAGCCGCAATTCGATGACCTCGCGTATTGCCTCGTACACAGCCCATAGTCTCTCTCCTCTCGGTTTACGGAAATGTTTAAATACCCCAAATAGGGTTAAAATGAACATACCCTCTTTGGGCGGAAATGCAGTAAGCATCTTTTGCATTATATGGCGTATAAAGTTGCATCTTTGGCGCGCAGGGGCCATCCACCGATGGCTAAATGCCTTGGGATTCAAGCATTTTCAGCGATTTGCCGCTGCTAGTGGCGACGACGGGAAGAGGGTTTTTGATGCGATATTTTGGCTGGTATTGCAGAAGGGGCATTTGCGTCACCCAATGCAGAATTTGCGACAGAAGCCATACTTTTGGCATTGGATGTCGCTGTGATGGTGGGGACGGTGGTTACCGGCGGCGCAGCTGCGAGCAGCACAACGCTCGGCAGCGAGGGGATTGAGATTGATGTTCCGAGGCGGGTGACAAACGCCGTGAAATCCGTGCCGCTGATCACGCCGTTTCCGTCGAAGTCCGCATATGAGTCGCTCGCGTTTGTCTGCGTCCCAAGCAGTCCGACAAGCTGGGTGAAGTCATCGCCATTGACTGATCCTGTGCCTTCAAAATCGCCGTATAGGCGGTAGAAGGTGAAGTTTTGATTAGCGGCCATGTTCAGGCCCTGGCTGGTAACGCCGCTGGCTGAGGCGCTTACTTCATACGCTCCGTCGGGCAGCGAGCTACCGATGTAACTGGGATCGGTGAAAGTGAGCACCCAGGTTGTTCCGCCGTCGGGGGAGTTCAAGTTGAAATTAGTGATGGGCGTCGATGATCCGCCGGTCTGCGAAAGCAGGTTAAGCGTGATCGCGCCAGCGCTGAGGGTTACCGGCTCGTTGAATGTGACGGTGAGTGAATCGACCATCGAACGCTGAACGCTGCCGTCGTTGACCTGGAAAGCTGAAACGATCGGAGCTACTCCTGAGGCGGTGATGCTGGCGGTGTTGCTTGCGCCGCCCAATGTCGCGGTGACGGTATATGTGCCAGGTGTCGAGCCGAGCGCGGCCAGACCTGTTCCATCAATCGAATTGCCCGTGCCGGTGATCGACCAGTTGAATGTGGGTGAGCTGATCGCGTTGCCGAATTGGTCGGTGGCTGTGGCTGAGAACTGCTGCGATCCGCCGGGGGCGACCGTAACGGATGATGGCGTGACGATCACCCCAGTGGGTGTTTGCTGCACGGTGACGGCCACAGCACTGGTGACGAACAATCCGCCGGAATCAGTAATCGTGACTGTGAAGCTATAGCTGCCGGCTTGGGTGAAATTTGCAGTGATATTTTTGGCGGCGTTGGAGCCGTTGGTCGTGCCGGTGTAGGTGACGCCCGCGGGGCCGGTGGCGGCCCATGTGTATGTCAGGCCGGAGTCGGTGCCGTTTTCAGATCCCAAGACGGTGAGAGCCGTGAAAGTTCCGGTGACGGGGCTCGGAGTCGCGGCGGCGGGCGTGGCGACGGCGGGGCCGATGGTAATCGTGGCGGTTCCACTGGCGGAACCGGCGGTCGNNGCTGTTGATGCTGCCTACGCCGCTGACAAGCGACCAGGCGAAAACCGGCAACGGGGCCATTGGCGCGCCGAATTGGTCGGTGGCAGTTGCTTTGAAAACTGTGGTGGCGTTGGCTCCCAGCGAGGCGGTGGATGGGTTGACGGTAATCGTGGTCGGAACCTGATTGACGAGTACGTTGATGAGGG
This sequence comes from Phycisphaerales bacterium, assembly GCA_003153655.1. Lineage (GTDB taxonomy): Bacteria > Planctomycetota > Phycisphaerae > Tepidisphaerales > Tepidisphaeraceae > PALSA-1353. The sequence goes on along the minus strand of PMAK01000202.1, from coordinate 111 downwards.
CGTTCGTGGTCAGTCCGTCGGAGTCGGCAATGGTGACGATGAAATCGTATAGTCCGGCAGCGGTGAAATTGGCGGTGATATTTTTCGCAGCGTTGGTGCCGTTGGTGTTGC
>PMAK01000083.1:16609-16812 GCA_003153655.1 Phycisphaerales bacterium | reverse complement strand
CCCCCCCCGCGTAAGATGGCATTCCCGCCAAACAAGTTCCCAAGGCCCATTTTTATGCGTGAAGGTATTCTTCCCCAGATCAGAATTGTGCTCAGCAACCCGCCGCTCGGGATCATCGCTAAACCCTACGTAGAACAACCCAGAAGGATTCCGAAGAATATAAACCCAAAACACAAACTCGGCAGGTAGGACTCGAACCTACA
>PMAK01000083.1:0-16488 GCA_003153655.1 Phycisphaerales bacterium | reverse complement strand
ACCATTGAGCTACTGCCGAAAAAATCTCAAACCACTCCGACAACCCGGCCAATCAACCCCGACGAATCGGGATTGCAACATTCAACCACTGCCGAGTCGGCGGAATACGAAAACTCTATCGGCCAGCCAAACGGAGTCAAGGAGATCGCTTTTACCGAATTTCGCAGTTTTATCGGAGTTCGCCCACGGCCACCGCATCCATATCGTCAAAAATCTGGTTTTCCCCACCCATCGCCCAGATAAAACTGTAGCCCCGCGTCCCCGCCCCGGCATGGATCGACCAACTGGGTGAAATCACCGCGTGGCCGTTCTTTACCACCAAATGCCGTGTTTCCTGCGGCATGCCCATCATGTGAAAAACCCGTGCCGCCGGATCGACGTTGAAATAGAGATAAACCTCCGTCCGCCGCGAATGAGTATGCGGCGGCATCGTGTTCCAGATGCTCCCCTCCTTCAACTCCGTAAATCCCATCACCAACTGACAACTGGCAATCCCCTTGGGATGAATATATTTGTAAATCGTCCGCTGATTCGCATCACGAACCGATCCAAGTTCCACCGCTTCCGCACTGGCGCGTTTGATATGGGTGGTGGGGTGGGCCGTGTGGGCGGGATAGCTCATCAGGAAGAAACGCGCGGGATCGGATTTGTCGCGGCTCTCGAATTCGATCTGGCGATTGCCGCGGCCGATGTATAGGCCATCGCGGCTTTCCATGGGATATGGCTTGCCATCCACGATCACATTCCCCGCCGCGCCGGTGTTGATCAAGCCGATCTCGCGCCGCTCAGCGAAATATTCCGATGCGAGCTGTGCCTTGCTCGTCGGCAAAACCAGCTTTTTGTCCGTGGGCACAATCGAGCCAATCACCGCGCGGTCAACATCGGTGTAAAGTAAATTCACCGCTCCCGGCTCAAATAGATCCTCCACCAAAAATGATTCGCGCAACTCGGCGGTGGTCATGCGCTGATAGCGCACCTGGTCGGCGACGGCTCGAATCTTCATATTGAACGTCCTGTTTTCTCAGGCGGCGGCTGTTTGCTTATCAATATTCATCGGCTCCAGGCGCGGGAGCATCAGATGAATAATAAGCAGCACCAGGATGTAGGCCAATCCCGCAATCACGAACGGAATAATGTAGGTATGTGTTTTATCCACGACGCGCCCCACAAATTGCTGGAATAGGACGCCACCCAATGCTCCGACCATCCCACCCAGCCCGACGACCGAACTGATCGCCGACTTGGGCGCCATGTCCGAGACAAGCGTAAATAGATTGGCCGACCAACCCTGATGAGCGGCCGCGGCCAACCCAATCAGCACCACCGCGAGCCACATGTTGTTGATCTCCGCGACGAAGAGGACTGGCACGACACACAGCGCGCAGATCAACATCGCCGTCTTTCGGCCCATGTTGACGCTCCAGCCTCGACGCAGCAGCGTCGACGACAGCCAGCCGCCCGCGATGCTTCCGCCATCCGCCATTAAATAAACAATCACCAGCGGCGGACCGAAGTGCTTCAAATCAAGTTTGAAATGACTATTCAGAAATGATGGCAACCAGAAAATATAAAACCACCAGATCGGATCGGTCANNACTTGCCGATCGCAAATGCCCACGTCTGGCGATACCCGGCGATTTGCGCCCACGGAAGACTCTTTACGCGCGGCTCCTGATCGCTGCGGATAAATTGCAGTTCTCTCGACGAAAGACGCGGATGACGTTCCGGTTCCCGGTAATACAGCAGCCACGCGGCAATCCAAATAAATCCCAATCCGCCGGCCATGTAAAAAGCCATCGGCCATCCCCAGGCTGCCGCGATGAAAGGAACGATCAGCGGCGACAGCAATGCCCCGAGCGCGCTCCCCGCATTGAAGATTCCCGTCGCCAGCGCTCGCTCGCTTTTCGGAAACCATTCAGCGACGGCGCGGATCGAAGCAGGGAAAAATGCTCCTTCAAAAATCCCCAGGATAAATCGCGCAGCCAGAAAACCTTTGAGCGCCATCCCCGCCGGCAAATAATGCACCAGCCCATGCCCCATGGCCAAAAATGTCCAGACGACGGTGGCGATCAGAAACCCGCGCCGGACGCCGATGCGATCCAAAATCCGGCCCGCTCCAAGCAATCCGATGGCATAACCCGCGGTAAACANNAACTCAACAGTATTCGTTGCCGTCACGTTTGCTCCCTGGGATCAGATTTGGTGATTGCTCACCGACCCAGCCAACCGCCATCCACCGCCAGAATTGTCCCATGCACATACGCCGCCGCCGGACTGCACAAAAAAACCGCCGCCCCAACCAAATCCTCCGGCGTCCCCCATCGGCCGGCGGGAATGCGCTCCAGAATCGCGCGATTCCGATTTTCATCCGCCCGCAACGGAGCCGTGTTGTCCGTCGCGATATATCCGGGCGCGATCGCGTTGACGTTCACGCCCTTGCCGGCCCATTCGTTGGCCAATGCTTTGACCAGCGATCCAATTGCGCCCTTGCTCGCTGCATAGCTTACCACGTTGACCCCGCCCTGAAATGTCAGCATCGACGCGATGAAAACGATCTTTCCCCGCCCGCGCGAAATCATGTCCCGCCCCAATTCCCGGCTCAGCAGGAACTGCGCATCCAGATTCACCTTCATCACCGCATCCCAATACTCATCCGGATGCTCCGCCGCCGGCTTGCGACGAATGATCCCGGCGTTGTTAATTAGAATATCAATCGTCGGCACATCACCGCGAACGTGCCGGATGAAATCATTCAAAGCAGGGCGGCTCCCAAAATCGCACGCATAGCCGCGAAATTTGCGGCCGGTTGCTTTCACTTCGCGTTCGACATCGCTGCCGGATGGATTCAGCGTCGAACTGACTCCAACTACATCCGCCCCAGCACGCGCAAGTCCAACCGCCAATTCCTTGCCGATCCCCCGGCTGCATCCCGTCACCAGTGCCGTGAGCCCATCAAGCCTGAATTCCGCTGAGTCCATGTCCTGCACAAGATACGCGGCAGGGCGGCCCTTTCCAGATAAAAGAGTTATAATTCCCGCTTTCCGTGTTGCGCGCTTCTTGTGTCCCCTGGATTTTCTGAAGTAAAAGGTGTCTGCGGATGCATCCCTTTTCCTGGATAGCCATTCTGGCCCTCGGCCTTTTCTGCTGGAGTTGTTCCCACGAGACTCCGCCGCAGCCGCTTCCGCAGCCGGTGCAATTCAACTCGGCCGAACAAGCCAAACATATTCACAGCACCGACAGTTTTGACGAGGGCAAGGCATCGTATTTCATGCTGCCCAACCCGCTGGTATTGGCCAATGGCCAGCCGGTGCAAGATGCCAAAACGTGGTATGACCAGCGCCGGCCCGAAATATTAAAATTATTCGAGATGAACGTCTATGGCCGCGCTCCCGGCCGACCAGAGGGCGAATCGTTCGAGGTCTTTGAATCCAATGCGCCCGCGTTTTCCGGCAAGGCCATTCGCAGGCAGGTCACCATTCATTTCGCGGGCCGCAAGGAAGGGCTGGACATCCTGATGTACCTGCCCGCGAACCCATCCAAGCCCGTGCCGCTATTTCTTTGCCTGAGTTTCCAGCCGTTGCAATTGGTGATGGATGATCCGGCCATTCGTCTTCAGGATTCGTGGGACCGCGAGCATGTCCGTCATCCCGGCAGCAAGCGCGCCCAATCCCCGGCATTTGAAATCGACCAGGTTCTCGATCACGGCTTCGGAATTGCCGTCATTTACTATTGTCAGATCGAACCGGACTTCGCCGGCGGATTGCCTTACGGCGTCCGGTCGATGTACCTGCCGGCCGGCCATTCGGATGTTCAGCCCGATGAATGGGGCTCCGTCGCCGCCTGGGCATGGGGCGCCAGCCGTGCGATGGATTATCTGCAAACCGACCCGCAGGTTGATGCCCGTCACATTGCCATCATGGGACATTCCCGCCTGGGCAAAACCGCGATGTGGACCGGCGCTTCGGATACGCGCTTTGCGATGGTGATCGCCTGTAGCTCCGGCCGCGGAGGCGCATCACTCTCCCGGCGAAACTTCGGCGAAACCGTCGCCAATCTCACAAAAAAATATGGCTACCAGTTCTGCGCCAACTATCGCGGCTACGCTAATCATATTGCCGATCTGCCCGTGGATTCACACGAGCTGCTCGGCCTGATCGCGCCGCGCCCGGTCTATCTTGCGACCGCAAGCCTCGATCTCCATTCCGACCCAATGGGTGAATTCCAGGCCGCCGTCGCGGCAGGACCGATCTATCAACTGCTCGGTGCGTCCGGGCTCGGCGTCGATGGGATGCCGTCGCTGGATGTCCCCATCATGCACGACATCGCATTCCACTGTCACACCGGCAAGCATGAAGTAACCCCATTCGATTGGCAGCAAATCCTCAAATTCGCCGACATGAAACTCAAACCCTCAGAGCAACAACAATGACACGATCACTTCCGCTTTTCATCGGCATGGTTTTCTTCACCGCAATTTCGGTCGCGCCGGCAGCCGAACCACCTAATCGTTCCACAACGCCCGATTATCCCATTCCATACAACAAGCCAAAGGTGGATGGCATCGCGCATGTTTTGTCAGCCGTTAAATCACAGATCGAAGCCTCGGCGTTCAAATCACTCACAACGCGGCCGTCGTCTAACTCTCCCGATGTTTCCGCAGGCCGCAGGTTTGCCCTGATGACCTATCCGATGGGCGTTATTTATTCCGGCATGCTCGCCGCCGCCGATGCCACGGGCGATTCATCCTTTACCGATTTCGATGCCGCCCATTTCCAGATGTTCGCGGATGAAATCGCCGCGCTCGACAAGACGCAAATTGAAGAGCATCACGGCGACATCACCTATCTGCTGAATCCGCAATCGCTCGACAACTGCGGCGCAATCGGCGTCTCGCTCATCAAGGCTAGCCGCGCCGGCGTTGGCCCGGACCTTCGGCCCGTCATCGACGATATCGCCCGATATATCAGCTCCGAACAGCTTCGGCTCGATGATGGTACGCTCGCCCGGTCGGTTCCCTTCAAGAATTCCGTTTGGGCGGATGACGCCTACATGAGCATTCCATTTCTCGCGCAGATGGGCGCGTTAACCGGCGACGAAAAATATCTCGGTGACGCCGCCGCCCAAATGCTCCATTTTTCTTCGCATCTGTTTGTTCCATCCGTCGGCCTCTTCACGCATCACTGGAACACCGGCAATCCCGACAATCAGCCCAAATACTATTGGGGCCGCGCCAATGGATGGTGTGCGCTGGCCATGGTCGAACTGCTCGATGTGTTGCCGCCGGATCACCCGGCGCGGGCTCGCATCCTCCGCCTTTTCCGCGCCCATGCCGAGGCCCTGGCAGGATTGCAGGCGGGTGACGGTTTATGGCATCAAATGCTCGACCGGACCGACAGCTATACCGAGACCAGTTGCTCGGCCATGTTCACCTTCGCCCTGGCCCACGGCGTCAACCGCGGCTGGCTCGACGCCAGCGCCTATGGCCCAGTCGCACAGGCCGCCTGGAACGGTTTAACCACGCGCATCGATGAGCAGGGGCACGTCGTCGGCACCTGCATTGGCACCGGATATGCAAATGATTATGTCTTTTATTATCATCGCCCCCATATCGACGATGTGCACGGCTACGGCCCCGTATTGCTCGCCGGCGCCGAGATGATCCGATTGCTCAAAAACGACCATCTCAAGATCAATAACCCGCGGGGAGGCGCAGCGGCAGCGTATGAGCGACGGGAAAATTAACGCTACGGGTCCAATGATGAAATCGATTGCAAATGCGGCTCGACCCCGCTGAGAGCCAGTTGCTCAAGATTGACAGCCTGTGAAATGTCGAACCGCCCGATGCGCGTACGTCGCAGTTCCATCAGATATCCGCCGCATTTCAGCGTCTCGCCCAGATCGCGCGCAATCGCCCGGATATAGGTTCCCCGCCCGCAATCGATCTTCATCCGCAGCAGCGGCCATTCGTAAGATAGGATTTCAATCGCGTCGATTCGCACATTTCGTGGCTCAAGCTTCGCTGGGGTCCCGCGCCGCGCCAGTTCATATGCCGGACGACCTCCGACCTTCAGCGCGCTAAACGCGGGCGGCTTCTGCTGAATCGTCCCGATCAGCGCCGCGGCAGCCTGTTCGATTTCGTCGCGGGTCGGCTGCCGCTGGATCGCCGTCACGATTTCCGGCGATGTCCGGTCGTCGGTTGCCGTCGTCCCCCCCAGCTTGGCCATGGTCTCGTATTGCTTCGGCTGGCCCATGAGCATCTCACATGATTTGGTCGCCTTGCCGACCAGTAAAAGCAAAACACCCGTGGCGAACGGATCCAGCGTTCCCGCGTGTCCGATTTTCGTCCCACGCTCAAGCAGACGCTTTACCCGGCTCACGGCCGCCGCCGAACTCAGTCCAGCCGGCTTATCGAGATTAATTACGCCTTCCATTGATCCCGCTTTTTCGACTGGTTCTTGTTTTTTCGCAAGTGATAGTGATATTGGCAGGCTCGGATGTGCATCCGGGGCTTTGCAGTCCACTGCCAATGATTTGGAATAAAACCGAGATTCTGAGGGAAATCCGTCGTCTTCACAAAACCGGCGCGGATCTTTCCTACAACGGCCGGGCGCGTGCGATGCAGGCGCTGGTCTCGGCGGCGGCGTACCATTTCAAATCCTATCGCCGCGCGATCGAACAGGCGGGCATCGACTATGCCACCATCCTCCGCCGTCCCCGCTGGACGCGTGCCAAAATTATCGCGCTGATTAAATCCGCCCGCCGCCGGGGCGACGATCTGAACTGGTCCGCCGTAACCCAGCGCCGCGACGAGCTGGGCAAGGCCGCCTTCGCCGCTCTCCAGCCGCGGCTGTTTGGGAAATGGCACCGCGCCCTGCACGCCGCCGGCCTCGATGCCGACGATGTTTCGCGCTATCGGCATTGGGATCGCAATTCGATCGTGTTCGAGTTGAAATCTCGGGCCCGCGACGATGAGCCGCTGAGCAGCGGGGCGCTCCAGGCGGATGATCCCGGCCTTCACGCCGCCGCCATCCGACACTTTGGAACGTACGACGCCGCGCTTCGCGCCGCAAAAATCGATCCGCAAAAAGTCCGCCGCCGCCGGCGCTGGAATAAGAGCGAGGTGATCAAATCGATCAAGGCGGCGGCCCGGGCGGGCAAGAGCCTCTCCGACAGCGATGTCCGCCGCGAATCGCCAGCGCTTTACGGCGCATCCATCCGCCTGTTCGGAACATTCACCGCCGCCCGCAAGGCCGCAGGGGCGAAATTCAATCGTCGCAAGCGCAAGAAACGAAAGTCCTGATTCGGCCCCGCACCCGTCGATTTTTCATCTGGGCTTGCTGTTCACGGAGATGTCCGGGAACTGCTTCGTCAAATCCGCCATCACCGTAAATATTCGCAACTGCAGTTTACCCGCATCATCGATCTTCCCTTTTTCGAGGTCGTCCGAAATGGCGTTGTATTCGTCGGCGAATATTTTCTCCCCTTCACAAAGCGTCTGTTCCCGGGTTTCGCCAGCAACAGGATGCCGTCGCCGCGCGCGAAATTCAATTCTGAACGTTCGCCCGTAATCCAACCTCCAGACGCCATCCACGTTGTGGAAATACAGCGGAGCGCGCGGCCAGACGCCATCGCCCGCATAAACCGGCGCCGCCGGCATCGCTGCGATTTCGTCCCCCGTCCGCCGGCAATCTTTGGCATCGATCCGGGCCATAATCTCCGCTAAGCCCACCGCCGCGGGAGTCCAAAAAGTATTCAGTTGCATCGCGTGGGCGCCGAATCGAGCGATCGCGTCCTTTTGAAGCCGGTAAACCGTGAAATCCACATCCACAATTGTCGGCAGGATATTCCGCATTTGCGCATCGGCATCGGGGCCGAAATACAGCTGCGATTTCGCAGCCGCTGCATCCCCCTTGTCATACGAATCAACAATCGCCTGAAGTACGCCCCGGCACGCCTGATAATTTGCGTCGGCATCGGCATTCGCCGTCTGCGAAGCGGGCAGCGAATCAGCCAGAACGATTGGAACGTTATTGACCGCCGGCTCCGAACGTTTTTCTTGCACGACGACAGCCGCCCCCGCTCCCACGCACGCCGCCGCCAGAATAAATTTCATCGCCACGAGTCTCAATTTGTTTTGTATCATTTGCTTTGACACTCCTTTCGCCAGTGGAATCGCGGAACCCGCATGCGCGCCGCCGCCATGAATGACAAAATCAACAATCGCCTTGACCGCCGGTGCATTGCCCGATGGGGCGATCCCAAGAGACATCGCGCCCGCGAGCCCGCCGTCGGTCACGCCCACGCCGCGGCTCACGAGAATATGCCGCAAACGCTCGATCGCCCGCGACACGCGTTTCTTCGCCGCATCCTCCGAAATCCCCATCGCCTGCCCGACAACCGCCAGCGGCATCTCCTGGAAATACCGCATGAGGATCACCGTCCGGTCCCGGGTTGATAGACCCGCCAGCGCATCATCCAGATGCGGACTGATGTCTTCCCATTCTTTTTCAGGGGTTGTTTGTAAGCGCATGGCCGCTGCCTCCCGCTCTCGGCGCAATCGACGTGTTTCGGTTCTTCGAACGTTGTTGGCCGCGTATCGCGTCGCGTGAAACAGCCACCCCTTAACCAGTGTCCCCGGCTTCAGCTTCGCCGCCTTCTGCGACAGCAGCAGAAAAACCGCCTGAAGAATGTCCTCGGCCAGTTGCCGATCCCTGATCTGACGCAAAGCCGCCGCGTAAACAAAATGAATATGCCGCTCGACGAGGCGCTCGAACGCGGCCGCATCGCGGTTTCGCACATAAGCGGTCAGCAACTGGGCGTCTTCATCCACCATCGCCATATTCTCCATCAACCAATGTTCATGGAAAAGCGGAGGGGACAAAATGTGGCTAATTGCGTGAATGGAAGCGGGTTATCCCGCCACTCAGCGGGACACCCATAGAATTCGCACTGGCGTTTTTGAGCGAAATTCGCGAATTGGCTCCAAATTGGCTCAGGAGCTTCCCCTCAATGCGTACACGTTCTAAGATCGCTAACGCAGTGCTCACCATACGAATTTCTAGGCAGTGGTGTGGGCTAGATGTCTTAATTCCAGTCCGAGCGATTAGAATGCAATAAGCGCCGGGATGTCGAGGATGTCCCGACCCTATGTCCTTTTACGGGTGATTCAATGGCAAAACAGAAGTCGGCACAGAAGGACGAAGAGTTGGACGACGACATCGTTGTTTCAGACGAAGAAGACAATCTCCTCGAAAGTGCGAAGCAGCCCGGCGATCCAGTGAATTTTTGGGAGCAGAAGCAACGCGAAGTTGTTACCAGTGTCGTGGACTACAACTTAGGCGCACTTGCCGACCTCGTACGACAGAAAACTATCGACCTGTCACCAAAATATCAGCGGCGATTCAGGTGGGACGAAAAGCGCCAGTCGAAGCTCATTGAATCTTTTCTGATGAACGTGCCGGTTCCACCAATTTTCCTGAATGAAGACGAGTATGGAAAGTATAGCGTTATCGACGGAAAGCAGAGGCTACAAGCCATCTCATCTCTGTTTTCGGACAAATTAAGATTGACAGGGTTGGAGGTTTTCTCGGATATGAATGGGAAGACATTCGATGAGTTGCCCCAGGAACTAAAAACTGTTCTTAAGGTGCGTCCAACCATTCGCGCGATCATCATCCTGCGTCAATCCGACGTAGATGTGAAGTTTGAAGTGTTCAAACGACTCAATACCGGCGGGGTCAAACTGAATGCCCAAGAGATAAGAAATAGTACGTATCCAGGACCTCTAAACGACCTAATCCTCAAGTTGTCAGAGGACTCGCGTTTTCACCAAGTCCTTGGGATAAAAGCCAAGCACAAGTCAAAGATGTACCAGGAGATGCGGGATGCCGAGCTAGTTCTTCGCTATTTTACATTTCGCACAATTTGGAACACGTTCACTGGCGGAGTGATGCGACACATGGATCGCTACATGTCGCAGAAGCCTGCTCCGACAGAGAGCGACCTTAAGAAGCTCGAGAAGGAGTTTCTAGACACACTTGATACTGTTTCAACGGTGTTTGGTGAACATGCATTTCAGCGATGGCAACCTGAGAGAGACGGCTGGCGAAAGCAGGTATTGGCATCACTTTTTGATGCAGAGATGCTGGCATTTCGCACCTTCCGAAAGAAAGACCTAGAAAGCGCGAAGGGTAAGATCTTGGCTGGCTTCAAGAAGCTCTTCGAAGACGACGAGTTCCGAAAATCCGTTGACGCCGCAACGAACACACCAAGCTATGTTGCTAGGCGTGTCAGTGCAGTAGAGGAAGTCTTGAAGGCCGCCGTGGGGGCATAGCGAATGCCGCAGTCGGTTGCCCTAACCAATTTTAAAGCGTCCCTTGCTCTAGCCGGCGAGTTGATGCAACTAGAAGCAGGATACCCGGATCCATCGCCACCCCAAGACGAATCTAAAGTTCGCGGCCTAAGGGGCGGCGCTGCAGTACTGATGGTTGCCGCCTTTGAAGGCTACCTAAACAGCGGCATCGCCGAAATGTTGGGGCTCCTCCTTGGTCCACCGCCGCGACAGTTCAGCACTCTTCCACAGACCGTTCAGATAGCGGCCATTTATGAGTCATTGGAGTTTGCTCTGTATGGGCCACGTCATGGGAGACGGGGAAAGAAGGTCGACCGACTTCCTGAGATTATTGCCGCCGCAATCAGAATTACTAACGGTCACATTGATCCGACAGCTTTAAGTCAAACTAAGAGCAATCCCGGTCCGGATACAGTCAAGCGTCTGTTGAAGAATGCTGGAATTGCCAAGCCCTTCGCACATATTCGACCCCGCTTCGAGGGGAAATGGGGAGCACCCGAGGCGGCGAGCTTTTTGGAGGATAAGCTCGAGGAGATTGTGCAGCGGCGCAATCGTGTGGCTCATTCCGCGAACGCGTTGGCTATTGGAAGAAGCGACCTAGTCGCCGCTCGCCGATTCTTGGACCTTCTGGCGGAGACCATCGACGAGGATTTCCAGCTGCATGTCGCCGCATTGTAAGGCATGGTTGCCCAGCCGCTTATCGCAAGAGGCGACGCCGTTGCGGTCCCATGCAGAGGATTTAAGCCCGCTTGCGGTGCGGTTGCGGAAGACTAAAATGCTGCCGCTGTGCGAGGCAGGCACCGATGCGCTTATCGAATGGAGCCAACAGGAATTAAACCCCGCCGTTACACCGGCGCTGATATCTCGCTATCCCAAACGCCACCGGCGTCCATTCAATCAGCAGAACCACTCGAGGATTTCCATCCCGTTCAGCCCGCATATCCCCGCGGATGCTTACTAAACCAATTCCAAGCGGAGCGAATAATCCCCTCCGGATCCCGATGCTTCGCCTCCCACCCCAGAATCTTCTTCGCCCGCGAAGGATCGGCCCACAGCGCCACGGCATCCCCCGCCCGGCGAGCGCCATAGCTCACGGGCACTTTCTTCCCCGCCACCTTCTCCGCCGTCACGATGATCTCCTTCACCGAAAATCCGCGCCCCGTTCCAAGGTTGCAATAGATCGGCTCCGCGTCCTTCAAACGCTCCATCGCCTGAATATGCGCATCCGCCAAATCATCTACATGAATATAATCCCGAACGTTCGTTCCATCCGGCGTAGGATAATCCGTCCCGAACACCGTAATCCCCGGCCGCACGCCCAGAATCGCCTGCAAGATCACCGGAATGAGATGCGTTTCCGGCTCATGATCTTCACCCAGGCTCCCATCCAGCGCGCACCCGCTCGCATTAAAATACCGCAACGCCGCGAATTTGAATTTGCGATTCCCCACCTGCGCATCGGCCAGGATCTGCTCAACCATCAATTTGCTTCGGCCATAAGGTGAGACCGGCGCTTTCTTTTCATCTTCGGTGATCGGCACCCGATCCGGATTGCCGTAGGTTGCGCATGTGCTGGAAAAAACAAATCGCTCGACGCCCGCTTCCTTCATCGCCTCCAGCACGCCGATCGTCGTCCCGACGTTGTTGTGATAGTACATCAGCGGGTGTTCCACGCTTTCGCCAACATACGCATAGGCGGCGAAATGCATGACCGTGTCGATCTTGTATTTGCGGAGGGCGTCGATCAGCTTGGGCTTGTCATTGAGATCGCCCACGATGCTAGGCACTTTGAGGATGTCGATCACCTCGCGATGCCCGCGCGTCAGGTTGTCATAAATAACCGGTGAATGCCCCGCTTCCTTGAGGCGTTTAACCGTGTGTGATCCGATATATCCCGCGCCACCGGCGACCAGCACATTCATTCAAAACGCTCCTTCTCGTTGCCGCCGATAAGTATAGAGCGTTCTTTTGTTTGGGTAAAATTCGCACATTCATTAATTACCACTCGCCTGAACGCTGGTCCGAATTGTGAGATGTCTTACTAAACCAATCCCATTTAGAAGAAAATTGACGGGAACCGTAACCCCATGGTCGGGCCGTGTCGAAATTTCCTATGGATGCAGAACCGAAGCTGGGCGAAATTTCTCACTGGACCACCAATGGTACTGGCCTGGGGCCTTGCCGTCGTCTTCGGCATGTGCAGCCTGGTCCGATATCAAATGACGCCCGCCGCCCTGGCTCAAGGCGTGCCGGCCCAGTGGCCCGAGGGCCTGAGTTTTTCCCGCAATACCACCCGATCAACGTTGGTCATGACCCTGCACCCGGAGTGTCCCTGCTCGCGGGCCAGTCTGAGCGAATTAGCGCAGATACTGTCTCGCTCCGAGGGCCGTCTCGACGCGCGCGTGCTGTTCGTCCATCTCGCAAACGCACCCGCCAATTGGCTCAATAGCGATCTGTGGCGCCAGGCCAAGGCAATACCAAACGCAATCGTCATGCTCGATGAGGGCGGCCGTGACACCGCGGCGTTCGGCGCAATCACCTCCGGCCAGGTCATGGTCTACGACGCATCCGGCGCAATGCGATTCAGCGGCGGCATCACCGACGGCCGCGGCCACGAGGGCGACAACGCCGGCCTCTTCGCGATCTTGTCGCTTGTGCGGGATGGAAAATCGCAAGTTTCAACGACACCCGTCTACGGTTGTTCGCTGGGGATATCCAAAGCCAAATCTATATCGAGGTAATGGGACGTGACGCAATTATTAAACATCGCTCCGGACTTGCAGCGAAAAATCGATCTTCGCGCCAATGAATTGAAGATCGCTTACCAACGTGACCTGTGGAAGCAGACGGACCGGATGTTCGCAGTCCTGCTGCTGATCCAGTGGCTCGCCTGTATTGCCGTGGCGATCTGGCTTTCGCCGTTGGCGTGGGAAGGGCTTGAAAGCCATATTCACCCGCATATCTGGGCTGCCGTATTTCTCGGCGGACTGATCGCCGCCTTCCCCATCACGTTGGTCTTGGTGCGGCCGGGCGAAGCGATGACGCGATATGTCATCGGTGCCGCTCAGATGTGCCACTCCGCTTTGCTCATACATCTTTCGGGCGGCCGAATCGAAACGCATTTTCACGTCTTCGGGTCTCTCGCCTTTCTAAGCTTCTATCGCGATTGGCGCGTCCTCGTGCCGGCAACAATCGTCGTTGCGCTCGATCACGCACTCCGCGGCATCTTCTGGCCCGAATCGGTTTTCGGCATCGTCGCGGCCAGCCCCTGGCGCTGGACGGAACACGCCGGCTGGGTTGTCTTCGAGGACATCATCCTCGTCTGGGCCTGCGTGCGCGGCGCGAAAGAACTCACAATGCTTGCCGCCCGGCAGGCTGAATTGGAGGCAACCAACGAGCGCGTCGAAGCCGAGGTCGCCCGCCAAACCGCCCGCCTCGAATCCGTCAGCCAGGAATTGATCGGCACCGCTCGCCGAGCCGGCATGGCCGAGATCGCCACCGGCGTTCTGCACAACGTTGGCAACGTCCTCAACAGCGTCAATGTCTCAGCCAGCGTTGCACTGAATAAGGTGAAGGATTCAGAGGTCTCAAGCCTCGTCAAAGTCGGGGAAATGCTCCAGACGAATCAGGAAAACCTGACCGCTTTCCTCACTTCCGATGCGCGCGGCAAACACTTGCCCGGCTTTCTCATCGAACTATCGAACTGCCTGACCAAGGAACACAAAGGCCTCCTCGATGAGCTTCAATCCGTGGCAACGGGGCTGGATCACATCAAGGAAATCGTCGCCGCCCAGCAACAGCACGCCAAGAGCGGAAGCGTTCGCGAGAAAATGTCGCCCGGCGATATCTTCGAGCGGGCCATCACCATGGACCTCGGCGTCTCCACCGAACAAAACTTGACGATCATCCGCGATTTCCAGGAAGTCACGCCGGTTGCCCTCGACAAGCACAAGGTGCTGCAGATCCTCATCAATCTGTTGACCAACGCCAAAAAGGCGGTCATCGCTTCTTCCAATCCGCAAAAGCAAATTTTCTTATCCACAAAGAAAGTCGAAGGCGGCAACGAGGGTTTCGTTCGCTTCGAGGTGCGCGACAATGGAGTGGGAATCCGCCCCGAAGATTTGACGAAGATCTTTGCCCATGGCTTCACCACCCGCGCGGAAGGCCATGGCTTTGGTTTGCACAGTGCCGCCAATGCCGCGCGGGAATTGGGCGGAAATCTGTCCGTTTCCAGCGACGGCTCCGACCGCGGCGCGACATTCACCCTTGATCTCCCGCTCGCCGGCTTGTCGTCGGTTGAGCAGATCCTCGAAAACAAAAAGGCACGGTAATGGTCACAGAAATCCCACGCGCGGCACGACGCATCCTCGTCATCGACGACAACGCCNNCGTCGGCCAAGCTTTCGAGCAGCAAGGCCGCGCTCTTCGGCGATGCTGAGCCGGCGCCTGCCGTCTGCGCGCTTCCCATATTTGAATTGGAAACGGCGCTCCAGGGCGAAGAAGGCCTCAAGAAACTCGAGGAAGCCCTGAAAGCCGGCAAACCGTTCAATGTCGCCTTCGTCGATATGCGCATGCCGCCCGGCTGGGATGGCGTCCAAACCATTCAGCGACTCTGGGAAGTCGATCCCAACGTTCAGGTCGTCATCTGCACCGCCTTCTCCGATTACTCCTGGCAGGAAATCTCCAAAAAGCTCGGCTTGACCGATCGTCTGCTGATTCTGAAAAAACCGTTTGACCCGGTGGAGATCAGCCAGATCGCGACGTCGATGAGCGAGAAATGGTCGCTGACGCGCACCGCGCAATTGAAGATGGACCAGTTGGAGCACATGGTTCAGGAACGAACCGCGGAACTGGTTCACGCCGCTCTTCATGACAAGCTCACGGGCCTGCCCAACCGCGCGCTTCTACGCGATCGCATCGTGCAATCCATCGAACGCCGCAAGCGAAACCCCGATTACAAATTCGCCCTCTTCTTCGCGGATTTCGACCGCTTCAAATTGATCAACGACAGCCTCGGCCACGATGTGGGCGATGACTTGCTGGTCGCGATTTCCGAGCGGCTGGCCAAATCATTGCGCAGCACCGATTCCGTTTGCGTGTCGGATAGCAGCTCCACCGCGGCAAGGCTGGGCGGAGATGAATTTGTCATCATCGCCGACGACCTGAAAACCTTCGAGGATGTCGGGCGCATCGCCGATCGGCTTCTCGCAGCGCTTGGCGAAACATACAAACTGGGAGAGCACAGCATCAGCAGCACCGCCAGCATCGGCATCACCACCAGCGCAATCCCCTATGAAAACGCCGACGACATGCTCCGGGACGCCGACACCGCCATGTATCACGCCAAGGCCGCCGGCAAGGCCCGCTATGTCTTGTTCGACCGTCACATGCACGAACAGGTCACCGCTCGCCTCCAAATGGAAAACGATTTGCGGCACGCCCTGGAACGCGGCGAGCTACTCCTAAACTACCAGCCCGTCGTTTCGCTCCGCGACGGCTCCTTAGTCGGATTCGAAGCACTGCTTCGCTGGAATCATAAAACCCGGGGACTGATCCAACCCAACGATTTCATTCCATGCTGCGAAGAGACCGGCCTGATCAGCCCCATCGGATACTGGGTTCTCGGCGAAGCCTGCAAGCAACTCAAAGCCTGGCAGACCGCCTTTCCGAGCCAGGCGAATCTGTCCATGAGCGTAAACCTCTCCGCCAAACAGCTCATCATGGGCGATTTTGCTTCGCGCGTGCGACAGCTTTTGGCCGAAACGGGCGTCAAGCCGCAGCATCTCATTCTTGAGATCACCGAGACCGTGATGATTCGCAACGCCGACGCCAGCATTCCGGTACTGCGCGAATTAAAAGAGATGGGCATCCATCTTCACATGGATGATTTCGGCACCGGCTATTCGTCGCTCAGTTGCCTCCACCGTTTCCCGCTGACCGGACTCAAGATCGACCAGAGCTTCGTGAAAAGCGCCGGCGAAAACCGCGATTACGCCGCGATCGTTCACGCAATCGTCACGCTCGCAAGAAACCTGGGCATGTCGCTCGTGGCCGAGGGAATCGAAACCCCGGAGCAGGTCGTATTGTTGCAGGCGATGGAGTGCGAAAACGGACAGGGCTTCTATTTCAGCAAGCCC
>PMAK01000167.1 GCA_003153655.1 Phycisphaerales bacterium | reverse complement strand
AGGGGTTTTTCAGAGGCTCCTATTGTGGATTTAATCAGTTTGTAGAGTTTGTTTGTGCTGGAGTTCGCGTGGTATCAGCAATTGGTGGCACTTTTTGGACTTCAGCGTACATATGCCGGAAGCTGATACTCAAAGGCGAACAATCAATGAATGACCGACCGTTCCTCGGCGAGTATGCAACGCTCGCAGGCGGCGTTTCGTGCAGTTAACGAGACAATCCCTCAATATCCGCCGAGACAAATAGGATATTGAGATTCTCCGATTCGCAGGAAAACCAGTTTCAAAAAACATCAATCTCGATCAACTGCATATGATCAGGTATTCCTAAATATGGCTCTTTTCTCAATCGAGCTTTTTTACGCCTGAAACACTTCGTTAAGAGGCATGTCGTTGAGCCGTACTCGCGAGGACTTTGTCACATGATAGAGTTCAAGATCCCCTCGGTTCGGCCCGGGATCTTCAATCGCCATGGCTCCATCGATGACCGATAGAAAAAAAACCGTCGCGAAATTAGCGCTGCGCCGGATGATATATTCGACGATTTGCTTGCTTCTTTCATCCTGCTGAAGAAACCACTTGGACGCCTCGACCAACTCCTGCAAAGGAGCTTGACCCGGCGGATCCTGCAAATTGGATAACGTCGCCTTGATGGCCGAATCGCGAACGCATAACTCCACTAAACGTACAAATTCATCGCCATTCATAAAAAACTCCTTTATTCACAGGGATTGGACAGATAACGCTTCGCTGCTTCGGCATCCAATTGGTCCAACTGATTCTGCGGTATCTGGGTGTAAACCCCCATGTTCTGATTTGCCTCGTTTATCAGCTCTTCTGTCGTCCCCTGAAATTCGCCGGATGTGTAGCTGGTCTTGTTCATCGCGACGTGCTGATTATTTGGCACTACTACGGCTAGGCCATCGTCATAGTCATATCCCGGGATTAATTCGCTGGCTGGTTTTGCCTGTGGATAATGGTGGATTACCAATCCATCATTAGTCAAGCTTTGTCTTACCAAATCACGATAACTGCCAATCTGCCAAGCCTGAACGGCATTATGTACCAACACCGGCGCATCGCCAGCGAGGACGTAATATGTATGCACCCCGTCAACCGTAAGATTGAACGTCCCCGTGGTTCGATCCTCGGTCCGGATCTCTGCCACCGTCACAGGTCGGTTTCGCTCGTCACAGAGCCGATCGCCGACGCTCAGATTCTTTGCGTCTGTCCATCCCTTGCCATCCACCCAAAATGGATGACTACACGTTGCCCATAACTCACCTCCCCCAAATACCCGCACATCCACGACGTGCTCAGTCCAGTTGCGCGGTAGGCCAATCACCTGATGTGGCGTAGGTAGACCGGATTCGTCTGGATTCTTGGCCAAGACATAATCACCGACGTTGATGTCCTCAATGTTCTTAGTGATGCAGGTCGGCTGAACACTTTCCGCCAAAATTCCCGTCGTCTGATGCGCATCAACAGCGGATTTCAGACCGCTACAGATCAGCCAACCACTCCCCGCCAAGCAACACACCAACCACAGCAACGGCAAGCGAAATAGAAAGCCGGGCCGCCTTGACGGTTTTGGTTGAGTAGACATGCGTTCACCTCTTTCTAACGGACCCATTTCAAGATTCTTTTCTAAGACTTAGCGTGCCAACTCCAACGTGTAGTCAGTAAGTATCGAAGCTCGGGCCAAACAAATCGGGACATCAGCCTCAAATAGTGCGGCCTGAAGACTTTTTGTTGTTCGGGGAAAATATGTAAGTCCAGGTCCGAAGCCACCAATACGCCGGCAGCTTTCTTTCTATTAGCAAATGCCAATCCATAGTTCAGGAGTATGAACCCCAACGGACCCGCTAATAGAAGTGTTCCACCTTCAAGCAAGCGGCATGAATGGAGTAAGGCTATTAACCAACCACCATGCTGCGCTGCCGTATTTACCACACCGGGAGCACCAGTTGTAGACATTAAAACCTTCGTGCCCGCAACAAAACATTGTGGTTGTGTGTCGGGATAACCATCGACCGGCTCTCCATTTGATGTAATGCCGACAGTTGGTTCAGAATTTGCCGCCCCATCAGCGGCACCCTCCGTTGCTGATGTTGCCGCATTTGTCGCCTCCGCTTCCGCAGCCTCGGTGGTCGCTGCGGTGGTATCGGCCAACACTGTTACCGCTGCGGTACCTCCGGCGGTTCCGGTTACCAGAGTGGTCGCCGCTCCCGCCTCCACGCCTCCCAAACCGGTCAATGCGTCCAGCAATGCCCATGTACCAACGGCCAGGTCATATCCCGAGGCAGCGCCAATAAATCCTGCGCCGGCGACGAGTGATATTTTCGTCGCGGTAGCCACCCGGTCCGACGGCGTCACGCTTCCCGCTATCCCGTAATCATCCTTATTGAAAAAATCCTTAACAAAGTTGGTAAACCAATTGCCGCCGGTCTGGGCGTCGGTGTACTGATATCCGCCGTTAGGTCCGCGTCCGCTATTACCACCGCCAGGTCCCCCGCCCGGGCCGCCGCCACCGGGCCCACCNNCCTTTCGGCGACATGCCGTTTGGATCAATCAGGTTAATTGGATCATTGTTCACATACCCTTGCAGGTTCGTGTTGCCGCCGCCGAATCCGAGCGGATCCTGGCTGATGAATTGACCTGTGCTGGAGTCGTAGTACCGGGCGTTGTCGTAGTAGAGACCCGTCGCGGCATCGAGTTGCATTCCCGCATACGTGAACCGCGGCTGATTTGAAGAACTCGTCTGGCTCAGGATGTTCCCGTAACTGTCGTACTCGATGTGATCGATGACTGAGGCAGAATTGGTCACCACGTCCCGAACGCTGCCCTGCTGATCCATCAGCATCCACGTCACATTGCCACTTCCGGCATCATCCGCCAAAGCCTGGCCACTCGGACCATTCAGAAACGTATGCGTCACGTTGCCCGAGCCGTTCAGCACCAACACCACGTTGCTGCCGTCGTAGACGTAGTTTTCGATGCTGTCGTACGTGCCGTCGCCATTGCTGTCGATCGACTGGCTGATCCGGCGGTTCAGCGGATCGTATGTGTAATGAACGTGCTCGGTGGTTGTGCCGCCGGAGGTTTTGTATGTGATGTCCGTCAGGCGGTTGCGGTAGTCCCAGGTGTAATTGATCGTCGCGCCGGTGGCGATGTTGGTCTGCTGAATCAGATTGCCATCGGCGTCGTAGCTATAGTTGTACGTGCCGTCGGTGGTCAGTTCGTTATTGGCGCTCGTGGTGTCGCCGGTATTGGTGCGATTGCCGCTGGCGTCGTAGGAATAGGATTGACTTGCCGGAAGCGCGCTGCCGCTGGCGCCGGTTAGCTGGCCGTCGTTGTCATAGGTGTAGTTCGTCGTGCCATCGGGGCTGGTCTCCGCCGTGATCTGGCCGTTGGCGTTGTATGTGAGGCCGTAGGCTGCGATCGTGACGCTCGTGCTGGAATTCGTGTGGGTCAGCGAAGNNCCCGGGCTTGTGCCATTGGTGCTGGCATAGCGATCGATTCCTGTGAGCTGGCCCAACGCGTTGTAGGCGAAGGTGACTTCCTTGTTTGAGACGCCGGAGCCGGACTGCGTCTCCTGTGTCATCTGGCCCAACGCGTTGTACTGGTAATTGTTCGTGAACTGTGTTGTTCCGGCGACGCTTGCGCTTAGTGAAGAGCGGTTACCGAAGCCGTCATATGTCTGGCTCAGCACGACATCCGGAACGTTCGGCGTGCCAGTGTTATTGACAGAATTCACCTGTCCGGCGGCGTTATAGCTGTACGTATACGAACCATCCGGATCGCTGATGGTGGCAAGCTGGTCCTGGTCGTTGTAGGTGTACTGAATCGAGTAGATCACCGCTGAGCCATCAGGGCCGATCCAATTTTCCTGGGTGATGCGGTTCAGCGCGTCATAGACGTAGTCCGTCGTGCGGCCATCGGCATCGGTGGTTGAGATCAGATTCCCATTGGCATCGTATTGATACGTTGATTTGGCCCCCAGGGCATTCACATCCGTTGTCTGGTTGCCCATGCCGTCGTAGGTATCGAACGTGACATTGCCGTCAGGATCGGTTTCGGAAGTCTGTTCGCCGTCCACGTTGTATTGATACGTGGTTACCGGCGCGCTCAGCGGCCCGGAGCCGTCGGGGTCCGGCTGTGTTTCCGACATGAGTTCGTTCATGTCGTTATATGAATAGGCCGTGGTATTCCCCAAGCCATCCGTTTGGGAAATGAGATTATCGTCGGCGTCGTATGTATTGGTGGTGATAACGGTTCCCGAACCATCGGGATTGGGCGAAGTCTCGCCGATGAGCCGACCGGCGTTGTCGTAGGTGTACGTTGTCGTCGCACCTGTCGCATCGGTGGTGCTGGTGACCTGGCCGTCGGCATTATACGCCGTGTAGGTGTGGTTGCCGGCGGGATCGGTCACTTCGACCGGGCGGTCCAGCACGTCATAGGCCGTCACGGTCGATTCCTTGCGGCTGGCCGAGAGCGTGCGGGGATCACTCGGGATCGGCGAAAGATCCGACACGTCGTAGAGCGTCTGGTTGACGACGTTCCCGTCGGCATCGTAATCCGTGGTCGTCACCACATTACCGGGGGCGCGCGTCTGGGTAATCCGGCCGAGCAAATCATAGGTAAAAGTCGTCGTACCGGTTGGGTCGGTCACGGTAGTGACGTTGCCAAGATTGTCATAGGTATAGGAAGTCACCTGGCTCAGCGCGTTGGTGACGCTCGCCAGTTGGCCTCCGGCGTTATATGCATACTGCGTCGTGTTCCCATCTGCATCGGTGGACGAAACGACCTGGCCGTCGGCGTTATACTTCGTTGAGACCGACGCGCCATCCGGCAACAGCGTTTGGATGAGCCGGTTTTCAGCATCATAAATGTACTGCGTTGTCTCCCCGCGCTCGTCGGTGGAAGCGATGAGATTTCCCACCGCGTCATAGGTATTGGTCGTGAACGTGCCGTCAGGATTGACGACTTTGATGACGCGATCGTTGCCGTCCGTGTACGTTGAGATCTGATTGCCAAGAGGATCGGTGGTGGTGACTTCGTCCTCGGCAGGATCATAGCTCTCGCTGAAAACAGCGCTGGTTTCCGGGCCGCTTCCATCGGGATCGGGGCCGATAGTCGTAACGAGGCGGCCGAGAACGTCGTAGGTGTATGTTGTTATGTGCCCATCGGCATCCGTGGTTGATGTCAGATCGCCGCGATCATCGTAGGTATTGGTGACAACGGACGGCAAGCCGGTCGTGGCCGTCAGTATTTGCCCAGCGGTGTTGTACGTGTAAATCGTGGTGTAATCGCCGTTGGGATCGGCGACGTTGCCATTGGGGGCCGTGAGCGTTTCGACGAGCCCGTCGGCATAATACGTCATCGTTGTCTCATCACCCATCGCATCGGTGATGCTGGTTACGTCGCCATGCGAATCGTATGTATAGAGTGTGGTTGCCGTCCCGGCGACAGTGATTTGCGTGGGAAGATTGAACGTCGAGTTGTACTGCGTGTCGGCTTCGATGCCGTCCGGCGATATNNTGATCAGATTGCCGGACGAATCATATTGATAGGTTGTCGTCCTCCCCATCGCATCGGTTTGCGATTGCAGCAGCCCGTCGCTCCAAACTGACGTGATAAAAGTCTGATCGGGATTGATCTGCTTGACGGTTAGTCCCTGATCGTTGAACTCATCGATCTGCGCTTGCCCCAGCGCGTTGATATACGTTGTCTCGTTGTGTGCCTGATCGTAAAAGAAATACTCTGTATTTCCGACAGGATCGGTAACGGAGAACGCCTGCCCGTTGGGGTAATAATTTATTTGAATCGATTTGCCGTCGGAGGAGTCGGTGATCGAAGTCATCAACCCTGCAAGTGCACCAGTCAATGCGTAGCTGTATTCCAGTGATTCAGCCGGCGTGTTCGCATCCGATGGCGTTGTACGCGAAGCGAGCAGGTAGATCGTCTGGTCAGTCGTCGGACTGGTGGCCGTCTCGTATGTAAATGTCCATGTCCTGCCCGTGAAATCCGTGACGGATGTGATGTGACCATTGGCGCTCGCGAAAGTCAATTCGCGGGATGGGTCGGCGCCATCTTGGACTGATTCCAGGTTGCCCTCGGAGTCATACGAAATAACCAGGGAATTGCCGTTGGCATCCTGAATTTCCGCAAGGCGGCCCGCGGAGTTAAATGAGCGGACATTGCCGTAAGTGTCGCTGTAAACAAATCCGTTGGAGCTATTCGTCAGCGTTCCGAAAAGACCATCGGGTGCAACATAGCCTCCACTGCCGTTTGGTGTGAACGTGTACTGATCACCCTGTGAATCCGTCCAAAGCACGTCGCCACCGGCGAGCGTTGCCATCGTGTCGCCGTAGGTGTCCGTCCAACCCTGCCCGAGACCGATGTCAGCCTGACTGTTCGATATATACTGCCGAGCGAAGGTAAGCGGGATTCCGATGTTGGGAATGGAAACGTCGGTGTCGGCTCGCGTGAAAGCACCGGTCGCGGTATCGACCGGATCACCCGCCGGGGTCTGATTTGGATTGGTCGATGGCAAATGGGTTTGAATCCAAGCCAGGACCACCGCACCATGCGTCACATAACTGCCGACAACCGCATCTCCTTGAAAGAAGGAGTGCGCGCCGATCTGCTGAAGAATCATGGCCGTCCCCGACCACGACCCCAAACTGATTTCATTTTCCGGAACGATGACGGTGTCGCCCTGATTCACGAAACCCTGCACAACACCCACTTGCGATTGCGGAATCGTCAGTTCAGAGAGCATTTGAGATTCGTTGGAGCTGTCGATGGTGAGGACCGGATTTTCATTGTCATTGGCCCACTGGATCGCTGACACCGCCGAAAGGCTGTCCGCATTGAAGACGGTGGCCAGAACGCTGGATTCTAGGAATGAACCCTCAAATGCCATCAGTTCCAACGAGGCCAGTCGATCTCCGTACTGGCCGTTAGTGCCATTGGTCGCAAGCACGCCGCCTGGAGCATTTCCCTGAATATCAAAACCGGTCGCCAGCGAAGCGATCGGCACGTCCGCGCCCCAATTGAATTGCATTTGCGACGGATCGGAATCAAGAATTCCATCGCCGACACCGGCGTGAACGTTCTTCACCTGATTGAGTCCCGCGATGACATTGGCTTCCTGATCGTTCTGTTCGAAATATTCCTCCACTGCCAGGGATAGGCCATCATCAAATGCCGCTTGCGTCTGGGTTGTGTCGCCATTCTCGACAGCCACACTTTCAGTGTTCAATCGCGTTTGCAGGGCTTCAATCGAGGCACTTGAGAATTGGTCGGCATCGAGGCCGATCGCCATGGTGATTCCAGGATTGCGGTCATAGGAAGACGTACTGGAAATCGTGTTGCTTCCGGGAAGGTAATGCTCGATCAGCAACTGCATTGTGTCGCCGCCGACGATGTATTCACTCGAGCTGGCCTGGACGATTTGGCCGTTGATTCTCAGTTCCGGCATGTAATTGCCATCGGCAGCCTGCGTATAGGTAATCGCCATGGTTTCCAGGGCGATGGCCGGGACCGAGACGGTGTAATCGAGCGGCGTTTCCCAGACACCGCCAAAAGCCAAATCCTGCAACACAAGCTCCACGCGATCCGTCATGATGTCAGGAATGCTGGCATAGGTGGTTGGCGTCCCCACCACCGTGTATGGCAACGCGCTGGGGACCGAATTGAACTGTTGGGCGATAATCGGACCACCGGATGGCACGTCCGCCAGTGATTGAGATGAATCATTCGCGGCCAGATAACCGGCAACCTGATCGTCGTAATATTCAATAGGAGATTCCGACGTGACGTGCGCGAGATAGTTCGTTTGGTTGAATGGAACCGAAGTGGAAAGGCCGCTGATTCCTGGTTGAAGATCCTGAAACTTGAAGGATGGATCCATCGGCTGCCATTGCAAGCCGGTTTGTCCAGGCAATAGCGCCTCAACCCATGTATGGTCGAATTCAATTGCTTCGTTGGATCGGCCGGAATTTAGAACAGTCGGATTCAAATCCGCTGCGGTCAAAATGCCGACGGCCCCAGTAGTGTCCATGGCACCGAGCCAATTCAAAACTTCGGCGGTTGGAACGGAGATTTCTCCGGATACATATTGCGCCTGAATTCCGGATTGTGAGAGCAATTGAATGAGCAGCGCATCCTGATCCCAGTCGTTGCCCTCGCCTGTCTCCTGGGTCGCCTGCGGCCCTTTCATCTCGCCGGCATAGGGTTGGTATTGGATCGTGTTGTAAACAGTTTCAAAGTCCTGAGCCGCCTCGCGATTCAGCGCCAGCGTGTTTCCCGCCAGCACCGCCTGAATGTCCTGCGCCGCGGATGTCGTCAACCAATATTGGTCAGTAAATCCGGTTCCGGTAGAGGTCTCAATTCGCCATTGATTGGTCCCCGCAACATTGCCGGCGATGTCTGCTTTGCCGTCGCCGTTAAAATCGCCAATCTGTTCATCGGTGAGATTGTCCGCCTGCGTGCCCCAGGTTTGGTTGTTGAATGCCGACCCGGTGGAGAGCGCAATTTGCCATGATGCGCTGCCTGGAGCCGTTCCAACCAGATCGGCCAAACCATCGCCGTTGANNACATTGGTCCACGCAACCGACGAATTCCAATAGCCCCAGATTGAACCCGTGAATTGATTACCCGAGGATAACTCAACGTTCCACGCGCCGGTGCTGCCATTCAACGCGGCAAGATCATCGCGGCCATCACCGTTGAAATCGCCGACAACCACAGCCTCCCAGGAAGCGCCGGCGGTTCCCTGGCCCCATGTGCTGGTGGCGAAGGAAACTCCTGTCGAGGCCGCGACGATCCAGGTTCCCGTTGTTTCATTCCAAGCGGCAATATCATCGCGGCCATCGCCGTTGAAATCACCGACCTCGATGTTCTGATACGTATCGCTGGAATTCCAACTGCCCCAGGTTGCCGTCGTAAACGAACTGCCATTCGACATCGCCACGGACCAGGTTCCCGTGACGGCATTACGCGCGGCGATATCGGTCAATCCATCGCCGTTGAAATCACCAACGACAATGTTGGTCCAAGTCGTCGAGGTGGACCAGGTGGCCCATGCCTGCGTGGTAAAGCCGGAAGCGCCGTTGGACAATCCAACCAACCAGTTGCCCGTGATGGGATCAAACCCAACAACATCGGTCTTTCCGTCGTCGTTAAAATCGCCCGTCATAATATGGGTCAGGGCAACGCCGGGCTCCCAATACTCCACAACGGCGGAGCTGGAAGTTGGGATCGCCAGCACGGCATCTTGAATGCTCAATGGAAGCCTGGCGTCGAAACTGCCGAGCGTGGCGTCAGTATTGCCGCTGGCAGTGGTGTGCGTGCCGATCAAACCCACGGATCCCGGTCCACTCAAAGTGGAATCAGTTGCCGAAGCCATCAGCGCGTCGTTAAGAAATAGCTGTAACTGGTTGCCAACCACCTCGAATCGCAGGCTTCCTGAACTCGCCGGCGCTATAGCGCTGGCGAGCTCGGTCACGGTCCCATCGATGCTCAAGCCGATCTCCGCCGCGCCCGATCCCGACAACGTGCCGAAGTAATAATCCCCATTGCCCGACCCGGTGTATCGGGCGACCAATCCGATCGTCTGCCCCGTTGGAACATTCACCTGACCACNNACGATTTCGTCAGCTTCATCGACTCCTTGCAAGGTCGCGACCGATGTCCCGACGCCCATGTCCGCAGCTTGATCGTTCCATACTGCGATGTCTCCGAATTGTTGCACCCAATTCGCACCGAGAATAATCGCGTTGTCCGCCCGGCTGAAATCATCATCAAACGTGAGTGAAGTATTCTGCGGTGCAGCCGGCGATAGCGCGGTAACGCTCAAGTTGTCGATGCCAATGGTTCCATTGGTGTAGATTCCAACAGTACCCGCCGCGGTGATGGAGGTATCGCCGGCGGCGGCAACCAGTTGATCGTTGAGATAGAGACCCAACTGTGAACCATTCAAGTCGAATCGGAGTGTGCCAAGTCCCTCACCGGATGGCCGGCCATTCACGAGCGGCCAATTGACCTGCCGAGAATCCAGCGTGGTCCAATTGCCGTCCACCTCGGCAAGGATTTGGGCGTCATATGTTCCATCGTCATCGGTGATCTGGCCGCGATAACCGCTGCTACCTGAAACGCGGGCATCGAGCCCGACGGTGGTGCCGCCGAGAGTCATGTTCATGTCAGCGACGATGCTTACATTCGCGGTCGAGACGCCGTTCAATACCGCTTGTGTCTCGGCACTATCCAAGGTCATCAGTTGGTCTTGTCCTACCGCCATGGAGCCTTCTTGAANNACTGTCGGTGCGATTGAAATTGTCGCTGAATGGCAACGATATGTTCTGCGGCGCGGGAGGCGGAGACGCCGCGGCCGCGCTGAAGTTTCCGAACGAAACACTTTGCGCCCAACTCCCTCCGTTCAAATCAACACCAACTCCGCCGGCGTTGTCATAAGTGCTGTCGCTGGCGATCGCGACCGGAACGCCGTTCAGATAAAGCTCCAGCGAAGACCCCTGCACTTCGAACCGCAACGTTCCAGATCCGATCGCAATTCTCGAATCGAGCGTTGTCCAGACTCCATTGTCATCGCGGAGAATTTCCGCGAAAAAGGAACTGCCATACCTGCGTATCTGTCCCCGGTATTCGCTCGTCGCCGTCACCCGCGCGTCGAGTCCGACGCTGCTGCCCCAGATGTAGCCGTTGGAGGCATTCACATCGGCGCTGAGGATCACGTCGGCCGCGGAAATTCCATTGAGAGCAACGGTTGAAGCCCCCATGCCAATTTGTGTGACTTGATCGTTGGCAATAGCAACGTCACCGCTGCCTTCGGTCCAGTACGATCCGATGAACGTGCTGTCTGGCCGATTGAAATCGTCGCTAAACGGCAGCGAGGCGTTGGCTGGAGTCGGCGCCACGGCCACGCTTGCCGAGAAATCGCTGAACGTCACACCGGTGTCGCCGCCAGAGTAAATGCCGACCGCTCCCGGGCCGGTGATCGAAGTATCGACCGCGGAGACCATCAGCGCGCCGTTGAAGTACAAATTGATCGAAGAGCCGACGACTTCGAGCTGGAGCGTTCCGAAAGAAGCATTTACTGCTGCCGAATCGAGCGACGTGTATTGTCCATTTTGAAATACCCCGATTTCCACCGAGTAGTTGTTGTAGTTGCGAATCAGTCGGCCCACATATCCGTTGGTCCCGGTCACACGCGCGGCGACGCCACCCCAGCCAAACGGGGCGGCGTTCGTTATGTCAACAACCGCGCTGACTTCCGCATCGGCGGTCGATGCGCCATTTGCGACAACCAACGAATTACTGTTCGGGACAGCCGAGACAAGCAGATTATTGTTGAGGTCGAAATCACCGGCATTGACCGTCCAATTCGTTCTGTTGTAAAGAAGTAGAAGT
>PMAK01000218.1:61541-64204 GCA_003153655.1 Phycisphaerales bacterium | reverse complement strand
GGTGCTGACGCGGGCGGCGGCGCACTATCCGATTTTCCGGTTCTTCGCGGATTGGGAGGCGAATGAGGAATTTGTGAAGAATCATTTGCAGCCGATCTTTTGGTATTGCCGAGGCGTGATGATCAAGCCGGGGGTGGGGATTACCTTGGCGGAGCATCCGACGGATCTGGGGCCGGATGATCATAAGGCGCCGATATTGGTGATTGGGACGTATGGGACGGGGCGGACGATTTTTTCGGCGATTGATGATTCGTGGCGATGGCGCTATTACACGGGGGAATCGGTTTTCAATACGTATTGGGTGCAGCAACTGAGATACTTGGCGCGCGGGCGGAAGATCGGGCAGCGGAAGATGAGGTTTACGGCGGATAGTGATGTGTATGAACTTGGGAAGCAGGTGTCGGTGCGACTGGAGCCGCTGTCTCCGGATTTGATTCAGCAACTTTCGCCGCCGGTGTCCGTCCAAATTATTGATGATGCGACGGGGGAGTCGGTGCGGCGGCTGGATTTGCAGCGGGAAGACCCGTCGAGCGCGGTGTATAGCGGGAGTTTTACGGCGGACCGGATTGGGCAGTTTTCGGCGAAATTGCCGCATCTTGCCGACGAGGATGCGAGTATTTCGTTTAAGGTTGCTACGCCGGACATGGAATTGAGGGAGCCGCAGGTGGATGCGTCGTTTTTGAATCGATTGGCGACGGACACGGCGATTCCGCTGGCGGAGGCGGGGGCGCGGCTGGTGGGGATTCGGTCGGCGGCGAAGATTATTCCGATCGATACGACGCAGCCGCTCTGGAATGCTCCGCTCGTGATGGTCGTTTTTGTGGTGCTTATCACTATAGAATGGGTTGTGCGTAAGATGGTGGGGTTGGTTTAATAGAATCCGACGTGGTGTTGTTATGCCGCCAACAGCTTTGATGAATATGTTGGAATCGCTGCGGCGGCGGGTTCGTTTGCTGAGCGTGTTGTATGGGGTGGGGTTGCTGATTGCGGTTGGGGCGGGGCTTTTGCTGGTTACGGTGCTGCTGGATTATTTGCTGAATCTGCCGCCTGTTCCTCGGATTGTGGTGATGGGGGCGGCGCTGGTTTGCCTAGTTCAGCTTTTGGCGCGGTGGGTGGTGCGGCCTGCGATGGCGCGGCTTGGGCTTTCGGATGTGGCGGGGCGATTGGAGCATGCGTTTCCGGATTTTAAGGATCGGCTGCGGAGCACGGTGGATTTTGTGACGAAGGGGACGCCGGGGTCGGAATTGATGAAGAGCCGGGTTGTGGCGGAGGCGACGGAACTGGCGGGGCGATTTGATTTGAATAGCGCGATTCAGACGAAGCCAGTCTGGGAATCGTTTGCGGCGGGGGGCGGGGCGATCGCTGTTTTGATTATTCTTGGGGCGCTGGTGGGATCGGATTATCTTTCGCCGGCATTTTCGCGACTGGTGAATCCGTTTGGGGTGCATCCGTGGCCTAAGCGGGTGGAGATTGAAATGGTGGCGGAGTTGCCGGCGCGCGTGCCGGTGGGGAAGCCGGTGGATGTGCGGATTCGGCTGATCAAGGGGGATCGGGCTTCGCGCGAGGCGCGGGTTTATTATCAGTATGGGGATGGGCGGGTTGAATCGGAGATTATGACGCGCGGGGTGGATGGGGTTTATTCGGCGAGTTTGGATGCGCGATTGGAGGCGGGAGCGAATAGCGGGCTGATGCCGGTTTGGATTGAGGCGGGGGATGATTCTACGCCGCGGCGGACGATTGCGGTTGTGCAGCGGTTGTCGGTGGCGTCGGCGGAGTTGGTGGTGAAGGGGCCGCCTTATGTGAAGGAGCCGGCTACGACGGTGGAATTTGGTGCGACGCCGGCGACGGTGACGTATGGGTCGTCGCTGACGATGAAGGTGTCGTTTAATAAGGAGCTTGATCCGGGGAAGCCGGCGTATATTTCGGCTGGGGAGCAGGCGGGGACGTTGCCGGAGATTTTGTGGGAGCGGCCCGTGGGATCGACGGTGGTGGGGCATTGGGTGGCGCGGCAGTCGGCTACGTTTCAGATACATGCGGTTGATCGGGATGGATTTGCGAATGCGGATGGGGCGGATTTTCAGGTGATTGTGCGGCCGGATCAGATGCCTTCGGTGCAGATTACGCGGCCGGCGCGGAATGAGGAGTGCACGCCACAGGCGATGATACCGCTACGGGCGGTGGCGGAGGATGATTATGCAATTAAATCGTTGAAGCTGGTGGTGTATCGGCTGGGGGAGAAGCCTTCGCTGATTTCTACGATTGATCTGATTGGGGATGGGCAGCCGGTGAGTGGGTTGGGTTGGAATCGGTTGGAATCGGCGGGGGATCGGCGGCGGTGGCAGGTGGATTATGCGTGGGACTTGGCGAAGTTGGCGAGTGCGGCGGCGCTGAAGCCGGGGGATGTTTTGGAATATCACCTTGAGGCGCAGGATAATTTTGAGATGGAGGGGAAGTTTCACGATGTGGTTTCGAGCGGGAAGTATCGAATTATTTTGATGAGTCAGGAGCAGTTTGGGGCGCTGATGAACGATCTGGTGGGGCAGGTGCGGGAGCAGATTAAAGATATTCGTAATACGCAAAAGAGCTTGAAGGGGGAGACGGAGGATTTGCATCACCAGACGCAGTCGCAGGCGCAATTTAATCGGGCGGATCGGGCGCAGGCT
>PMAK01000218.1:0-61535 GCA_003153655.1 Phycisphaerales bacterium | reverse complement strand
TATTGGTTGATGATGCGAAGAATCAAAAAAGCGATTCGCACGATGATGCGGCCAAGCAGCGGCAGCAGACGGATTCGCGAAATGCGAAGCTGGCGATGGCGGAGGCGAATCAGCAGGATGCGGCGGATCGACTGGATCAGATGATCTCGAAGATGGGGGATGCGGGGGGGCTTTCGCAGGCGATTGAGAAGCTGCATGAGATATTGAATCAACAGCAGGAGATCAGTCAGAAGAGTAATGATGTGGGGATCAAGAATCTGGGGAAACGGCCGGATCAGATGAGTGATGAGGATCGCAAGGCGCAACAGGCGAATGCGGATGCGCAGGCGGCGCTGGCGGATAAGACGTCGAAGGCCATGGATCAGATGCAGCAGACGGCGGAGCAGTTGCAGAAGACTGATCCGGCGGCTTCACAGGCGATGAAGGAGGCTGCGCAGACGGGGCAGCAGCAGAATGTCGCGGCACAGATGAAGTCCGGAGCGGAGGCGCAGAAGCAGAACCAGCAGGCGAGCGCGCAGCAGGCGCAGGCGGGTGTGGAAATTGGTTTACAGATGATGATTCATCAGTTGGAGGAGGCGCAGAACCGGAAGCTGGAGGCGCTATCCAAGCAACTGGCGGATATTCAGGAGCAGATCAACAATCTGCTTCGGCAGCAGGGTGGGATTAATTATGACAACCTGGCGCTGCAGGGAGATGCGGCGCTGAAGAAGATTGATGCGAAGGTGATCGATCATCTTTTGGAATTGGCGGAGCGGACGAAGGGGCATCTTCCGCCTACGCCGGATGTTGATACGCAGGATCGGTTGCAGCGGCAGACGGAGCGGAATACGCGCGGGGTGTCGAAATCGGCGGAGTCGTTGCCGGATGGGGCGGCGATTGTTTCGGATCTGAATCGGGCGGCGGATCGGATGGGACGGGCGATTACGGCGCTGGATGATGATGCGGATGCGCCGGTGGCGACGGGGTCGCGGCTTTCGACGGCTTATGATCCGCCGCAGATTGAGGCATTGGCGGCATTGGAGAAGGCGAAGGAATTGATCGATCAGCAGGCGGCGAAGAATAATCAGGCGCTGGCTCAGCAGAAGAAGGATGCGATTCGGGCGGCGTATCAGAAGATTCTGGAGGCGCAGAAGAAGATTGATGCGGATACCGCGGCGATTGATAAGGCGCCGCGTCTGGCGGATGGGCAGCTTGGGCATCGGGACGCGATTTTGCTGGATNNATCAGACGGCCAAGATTGGGGATGATTTGTCGGGTCTGAACAGCATTGTGTATGTGTGGGCGAATAAGGACATTGTTGATTCGATGAAATCGGTGCGGATGGAATTGGCCAAGCCGCAGACGGATGTGGTGACACGGGCGGAGCAGACGCGGATTGAGGAGCAGATTCAGGCGATGATTGATAGTTTGTCGGTGAAGCCGAAGGAGATTCCGTTTGCGAATAAGGGAGGCGGGAAGGGGAGTGGATCGGGACAACAGCCGCTGCCTACGGAGGCGGAGCTTCGGCTTTTGAAGCGGTTGCAGGAGGCGGTGAATAAGGCGACTGTCACGATCAGCCAGCAGGCGGATAAGCAGAACCCGGCGCTTGTCGCGCTTGGCGGGAGACAGGGGCAGTTGCGTGATCTTCTGGATCAGTTGCTGCAGAAGTCGAGCCATGGGCATACGAAGTTGGGGCCGGAGCCCGATGCGAAGGATAAGCTTCCGGAGGAGGCGAGCGCGGAGAAGATTGATGATCAGGAATTGACGCAGAATTTATTGCAGGGGGATGGATCGCCGGATCCGGATCAGGTGAAGAATGATGTGGATTTGATTGGGCAGCGGATGGGGCGATCGCGGCAGAGATTGGCGCTGAGTCATGATCCTGGGGCGGTGACACAGGAGATTCAGAGCCGGATTTTGAAGAATATGGATGCGCTGATTGATGCGGCGCGGGTGCAGGAGGCGGAGAGCAAATCGCAGCCGGACCAGCAAAAGCCGCAGGATGCGCAGCCGCAGGATGCACAGGCGAATAGCCAAGCGCACAACAATAATCCGAATGGGCAGCAGGCGCAGAAGGCGGGGACGACTCCGGCGCAGGTGAGCGCTAGCGGGCATGACGTGGATACGAGCGGGACGCCGACGACGGATATTACGCAGAGTTTGAAAGAGTGGGGGAATCTTTCGCCGCGGCAGCGGTCGGCGGTGATTGAGGCGGCGAGTGAGAAGCCGGTGCAGAAGTTTAAGGAGTTTATTGACGAGTATTATCAGGCGCTGGGTAATCGGCAGGCGCAGTAGGATGGATTTGGTTCATGATGTTTTCGGCCAAAAAAAGCATAGCCGCAGAGCCGCGGAGACCCCGGCGCGCCGGGACAGGCCGCAGAGATGGACGCAGAGGAAATACTTTGAGAGTTTTCTGTGCGATTTCTCTACTTATCGGTGTTTCTGCGGTTGCATTTGTTTATTTTTTATCTGGGGGCGTTGCGCTGTCTGCCACGGATTCTGGGGATTCTTCGCCGCCGGCGCGGCGGGCAAATCAGCCGGTTGCTAATGAGATTACTCCGGAGCAGCAGGCGGCTGTTGAGCGGGGGTTGGAATATCTTGCTTCGCGGCAGAATGCTGAAGGTTCTTTTGGGAATGCGGGAGCGTATGGGGCGACGGCGGCGATTACGGCATTGTCGGGGATTGCGTTTATGGCGGATGGGAATCTGCCGGGGCGGGGGAAGTATGGGGACAATGTGAAGAAGGCCGTGCAGTTTATTGTGCGGAATCAGCAGGAGTCGGGGCTGTTCACAACGAGCGCGTTTCAGGGCGAGATGTATTCGCATGGGTTTGCGACGCTGTTTATCGGGGAAGTGTATGGAATGACGGGGGACGATCAGATCAAGGAGAATTTGCAGCGGGCGGTGCGGCTGATTGAGCGGTGCCAGAATAATGAAGGGGGCTGGCGGTATCAGCCGGCGCCGGTGGATGCGGATATTTCGGTGACGATCTGCCAGATCATGGCGCTTCGGTCGGCGCGGGATGCGGGGATCAAGACGGATGCGGCGGTGATGGAGAAGGCGCTGGCGTATGTGAAGAAATGCCAGAATGCAGACGGGGGTTTCAGCTATCAGGCATCGACGGGCGGGGAGAGTGGGTTTGCGCGGACGGCGGCGGGGACGGCTTCGCTGTATTATGCGGGGAAATTTCAGGACAACTCGGTTACGCGCGGGCTGAATTATCTTTCGCGATTTATTCCCGGTCCGGAAGAGGTTGATGCGCAGGGGCATTTTTTTTATGGGCAGTATTATGCGGTGCAGGCGATGTTTCTGGCGGGGGGGAAGTACTGGGGGGATTGGTATCCGGCGATCCGGGAGCTTTTGGTGAAGCGTCAGGATAAGGTGTCAGGCAGTTGGCCAGGGGAGGTTGATCCGGATTATTGCACGGCAATGGCGCTGATTATTTTGCAGATGCCGAATCGATATTTGCCGGTGTTTAATGGGAAGGGGCCGGGGAGTTAAAGTATGAAAACGGAGTTGAACCTCCAAGACGCCAAGACGCAGAGAAATGCGGGTTTGCCACAGATAAAAAATCAGATTCACACAGATGAAATGCAAGATTATCTGGCTTTCATTTGTTACGAAAAATGTTCTTGGCGTCTTGGCGTCTTGGCGGTTTCATTTCTTTCTTTTCTTTTGGTGGGCAGGCCATCGTGGGCCGGGACGTGGAATCTGACGGATTCTCGGTTTGTTTCTCGGGTGGTTTCGATTGAGTCTATCGATGGGGCGGGGATTCATCTCTCTAGCGGCGTTGTGCCTTGGGATGATGTGCTGGAGATTTCGCAGACGATTGGCGCGACGGGAGGCGGTGGAGAGAAGTTTTCGGTGGTTTCACGAAGCGGGGATTTGCTTGGGGGGGAGCCAATCTCTTTGAATGGAGATACGCTGGATTGGCAGAGCGGGCGGCTGGGAGAGGTGAGTTTTGGGATTGATTCGGTGATGGCGATTGTGCGAAGCGGGTCTTCCCCGGCTGATCCGGATCAGGTTCGGACGGACGATGTGGTTCGGTTGGCGAACGGAGATACGACGCACGGGATTATCACGCAGATTGGGTCCGGCGGGGTGACGATCCAGGCTGGGGATGCGACGCCGACGCTGGGGTGGGATTCAGTTGACGCCGTGCTGTTTTCGTCGGGTCCGGCGAATCCGCACGCGGCGGAGGGGCGGATGTTTCGTGTGGAACTTGGGAGCGATGAATCTTTGACGGTTCCGGATGTGGCGCTGGCGGGGGATAAGGTGACTGTTTTTCTGGCGGACAAGAGCACCCGGCAGATTGATGTGGGATCGGTTTCGGGGATTGAGCAGGTGAATGGGCCGATTTCGTGGCTGACGGCGCGGCGGCCGAGTGAGAATATTTATAAGCCATTTTTGGGAGAAAATTTTCCGACGCGGTTTGACCGGACAGTGGCGGATGGGAAGCCGATCCGGGAGAGGTATCCAACGTTTCATCATGGGATCGGGTGCCATTCGTATTCGAAATTGGTTTACGATCTGAGCGGTAAGTGGGGGGCGTTTCGGAGTCAGTTTGCGATTGATTCGGATTCGCCGCTGGCGGATGTGACGGTGCGGATTTATCTGGATGACAAGGTTGCGTTTGAGCAGAAGAACGTGAAAGCGGGGCGGGTGTATCCGGTGGTCGCGGTTCCGCTGGCGGGAGCGAAGAGACTGGCGCTGGAGGTGGACTATGGGGAGAACTATGCGACGGAAGATCGATTTGTGTGGCTTGATCCGGCGCTGATTCGTAGCGTGGGGCCGGCGACTGCGCCTTGATTATCTTTGGGCGCAAAAAAAGAGGCCGGTGCTCGCCGTTACACCGGCCTCCTCAATCAGGCTGCCCAACCTTTTAAGGTCGGAGACCCACAGCCTCTGGGTATGTATCGGAGAAGATAATTGGAAAACTTGAAAGGATTATTCTGTGCGCGTATTGGCCAGGATTAAGGTTCTTTAGATAAAGAAGATGATCGTTGCGGTGTTTGTGACGGCCGGCATTTTTGGCTCGAATATAAGAAATTATCGCCGCGGTGGGCGCGGCTGGCCACTTCGACAGGCTCAGGGCAGGCTCGCCTGACAACTGAATTGGCGGGCCTTTTGCCAGCATGGGGTGGTGCGGCTTGGGCATTTTTGGAAATTCTCTATAATCCGGCGCTTATGGGTGATGCTTCTGAATCGCGTTCCGTGACCAAGTTGGCGCTGGAAGACGGGGCGGTGTTTACTGGCCGCTCTTTTGGGGCGGTGGGGACATCGGAGGGGGAAGTTGTTTTCAATACTTCAATGACCGGGTATCAGGAGATTCTGACCGATCCGTCTTACAAGGGGCAGATTGTTACGATGACTTATCCGCTGATTGGAAATTACGGAGTGAATCGGCTGGATGTTGAGAGTCGACAGCCACATGTCGCGGGATTTGTTGTTAAGGAATTGTCGCCGGTATATTCGAATTACCGGGCGGATCTTTCTTTAGATGAATATCTCAAGGAGAACAAGATCATCGGGATTGAGGGGATTGACACGCGGGCGCTGACGCGGCGATTGCGGATCAGTGGAGCGATGCGCGGGATTCTCAGTACGGAAATTCTGGATGATGCGAAGCTCGTTACGCGGGCGCGTGGGGCGGCGGAGATGGAGGGGGCGGATTGGGTGCAGGCTGTTAAGCCGGCGCGCGGGTATAACTGGGATCAGGACCAGGGGGATTGGCGGCTGGGGAAGGTGGAGCGCGGGGATGGGCTGCATGTTGTGGCGCTGGATTGCGGGGCGAAGCAGAATATTCTGCGGCACTTTGTTGAGCGCGGGATCAAGGTGACGGTGCTTCCGCCGGATGTGACGACGGAGGAGATTCTTAAGCATCGTCCGGATGGATTGTTTATCAGCAACGGGCCTGGCGATCCTGCGGTGTTGGATTATGCGGTGAAGCCGATCGAGGGGGCCATTGGGAAGGTGCCGATTTTTGGGATTTGTCTTGGGCATCAGCTTTTGGGACGGGCGATCGGGGCGACGACTTATAAGCTGAAATTTGGGCATCGCGGAGCGAATCAGCCGGTGATGAATCTGGATACCGGGCGGGTGGAGATCACGAGCCAGAATCATGGGTTTGCGGTGGATCGGAAATCATTGGAAGCGCGCGGGGGTGTGGTTACGCATTTGAATTTGAATGATCAGACGGTGGAGGGGTTTCGGCATAAGACGCTCCCGGTGTTTTGCGTGCAGTATCATCCGGAGGCGAGTCCTGGGCCGCATGATGCGGCTTATTTGTTTGATGCTTTTGTGGAAATGATGAAGACGAAGAAGCCGGTGACTGGGGAGCGGCTTAAGGAATTGCAGGGGTTGCGGGATTGATGGCGTTATTGGCGATTGCCACTAGAGGTGAAAACCGCTCTAGTGAACTTCCTTAGCCGTAGAGGTCAACAGCTTCGTCATCTGATCGGTTTTTGAGGAGTGGCACGCCAGAATATTGATGCGTCGCGGCAACGTGCCGCGGGTGCTAGTGTAATCAAAAGGACGAAGGGCTAACTTCTGCGTGTCGGCGTCTCCGACGAGCGAGGAGGCGACGCCGCCGTCACGCCGTTGCCAGCAGAGGAAGAAAGATTGGTAACTCAGGGAATCAAGCTGTTTTGAGATATGGCGTTGCCCCGCTGCCTGGATCGCCATTGGGTCATACCAGTCCTCGTAGATGATGTAGGGGAAATGAGTGGAGAGGGTTTTGGCGGCTCCTTCAATGACTTCACTTTCATGCCCCTCGACATCGATTTTCAGGAAGTCAACTCTCGGAAAGGTCAGACTGTCCAATTTTGACAGTTTGACAGCGATGCCGTCATCGGTGTCGGAAAGCTTTGCCATTCCGGAACTGTGATTTGGAATCGTCATTTTCGCGTGGCCGTTGACATTCGACAGAGCGATGTTGTGACAGCGAACCATGGCAGCCAATCCAATCTCCGCCATGAGTGACTCAAGATCGTTAAAACTTCGTGGGATAGGTTCAAAGGCGTGAATTTCGCCGTTGAATCCGGGGCGTGAGGCAAGGAAGAGCGAAAAATATCCCCAATTCGCGCCGATGTCGCAGAACAATCCGCGATCCGGCACGAGACGGTCAAGAAGGCAGCCAATCTCCGGCTCATAACCATGGGCAAATTCGGTATTGGTTTTATCAAGAGCGACAAACTGCGAATTTGTGGTGTTGATTTTGGCCCGTCGCACTTCGCCAGCGAATTGGACGGCGATTGAACCGTTCACCAGATCATCCCAGTTCCTGGAATTTGCTGCATCAAGAAAATGACCGATAAGCCAGGAGAGTGAATCTTCATTCACGGGGTGGAATTTCGGGTAATAGGCGTGAAGCATGAGCCGCATAGCAAACGGAATTTCAGCAAACTCAATTGGCTTTCGAAGCAAGCAGTTAGAGACAATCATGATCCAGCAGGCCTCTTAGGATCCGAAAGAATTGAGTCGTTGACTTCGGATGTTATCGAACGCCGAATTGGGCGCGGAAAGCATCCAGCGATTCGATTCCTGCGGGAAGCGTGGCTTCCTCGGCTAGCAGGACCGGAATTCCGTTTCGCACCGGGTAGCGCAGGCCGCCGGTTTCTCCTACGAGGAAGCCGTTTTCTAATTTTAGTTTGCTGCGGGTTACGGGGCAGCGGAGGATTGCTAGGGTTTCTTCATCCAGGACCTGCGTGATGGTTGAATCGGGCATGTCCTCAAGTATACGGCGAAATCGCTTTGGCTTACAGCANNGCAGGTTTTCCTGGCGCATCCAGCGGACGAATCGGGTGAGGCCTTCGCGGGCGTTTACCTTTGGGTCGTAGTTCAGGATTTGGCGGGCTTTGGTGATGTCGGCGTATGAGATTAATGGTTCGGATGGGGGCGTGGGGGTGTCGATGATTTCTGCTTTGCGGCCGACTAGTTCTTCGAGGATTTGTACGAAGTGGCTGTTCTCGACTGGCTGCGAGCAGCCGAGGTTGATGATTTCGTATTCGACGCCTTTATCGAGGGCGGCGATGAAGCCGGCGACGATGTCGTCGATGTAGGTCCAGTCGCGTTTGAGCTTGCCGTTGCCGTAGAGGGTGATGGGTTTGCCGGACTGGATCATTTGGGACCACATCCAGGGCATCATGTCAGGGCGGCCGTGGGGGCCGTAGCCGTTGAAGAATCTGAGGATTGTTGTCGGGAGATTCCAGAGATGGTGATAGCTGTGTGCGAGCAGTTCCATGGCCCGTTTGCTGGCGGGGTAGGGGGCGAGGGGGCGATCGGCGGGGGCGGTTTCTTTGAAGGGGACGGGGGTGTCCTTGCCGTAGGTTGAGCCGGTGGAGGCGAGGATGCAGCGGGGTTTGCCGAGGTGGCGGGCGGCATCCAATAGGTTCATGGTTCCCTGAACGTTTACCTGGCCGTACATGAGCGGGTGCTGGACGCTGTAGCGGACGGCGGCCATCGCGGCGAGGTGGGCGACGGCGTCGGGTTTGTTGGTTAGTAGCAATTCGCGGAGGGTTGGGGCGTCGGAGAGGTCGCCTTTGATGAAGCGTAAGCGGGGTTGGGGGAGGAGGTCGGAGAGGTGGCGCTCTTTGTGTTCGAGGGCGTAATAGTCGTTCAGATTATCGAAGCCTATGACTTCGTCGCCGCGGGTTAGAAGGGCTTTGGAGAGGCGACTGCCGATGAATCCTGCTGCTCCGGTGACGAAAATCCGCATTTTGTGCTCCGTGATTATTCTCTATGACGACGTCCGCGGTGCTTTGCACCGCCGCTAAATATTTTTTTCCGGAGCTAGTCTTTTGTGAAATTATGTTTTTGGAGCCAATGGGCGGCCATGTTGGGCCAGGTGCTTAGTTGGGGGTCGTTTCCGCCGAGGCCGAAGCCGTGGGGGCCGTGCTCGAATACGTGCAGTTCAAAGGGGACTTTATTTTTGTGGCAGGCCATTGCGAAGAGGAGGCTGTTTTCGACGGCGACGGTGCGGTCGTCGGAGCCGTGGACCAGGAAGCATGGCGGAGTATTGGGTGTGACTTGGCGGTCACTGGAGAGCAGTTCGACGAGGGCTGGGTCGGGGTTTTTGCCGAGGAGGTTGTTTCGGGAGTTGTGATGCTCGAAGGGATCGTACATTGTGATAACCGGGTAGATCAGAATGGCCAGGTCGGGGCGCGAGTCGAGTTGGTCGATGGGGTCGGAGGCATTGGGTTGTCCGTCGTCGAAATGTGTGGCGGCGCTGGAGGCGAGATGGCCGCCGGCGGAGAAGCCGATGATGCCGACGCGTTTTGGGTCGAGATTCCATTCAGCTGCGCGGGATCGGACTAGACGAATGGCGCGCTGGGCATCTTCCAACTCAACTGGGTGATGATATTTGGGGCCGAGGCGATATTTGAGAACGAAGCTGGTGATGCCGAGGCTGTTGAGCCACTGGGCGACAGGTATTCCTTCGTGGGGAGCGAGGTGCATGTATGCACCGCCCGGGCAGACGATGAAGGCTGCGCCGGTGGCTTTGTCTTTCGGGGGGAAGAATGGGGTTATTGTCGGGATGTCGATGTCGGCTATGCCTTGGGCTCCGGGGGCATCTTGTTGCCAGAGGCGGATGGATGGCTCGGTTGCGGCGGAGGGTGATTCGTCGCCGGCCGCGGAGGATGGATGATGCTGGACCATTAGAATTGCTGCGAGGGCTATGATTGCAATCACCTGAGCCAACGAGAGAGTTCGGACTCCGCGCGTGTTGCGATTCATTTGGCGGCCTTTCGACGTGTTGATCCTATCGTCGTCGGGATGATTTCCCAACAAGTGTTTGCGAATTTGCCGTCAAGTCGGGAACATGGGCGGTGCGACGTTTCGTCGGCCAACAAAAGGAGCGCTGGCATGCGATCAAAGCTTTGGGAAGAATTTAAGACGTTCGCGTTCAAGGGGAACATGATCGATCTGGCGATCGCGGTGGTGATCGGGGCGGCGTTCAGCGGGGTTATTAATTCGCTGGTGCAGGACATTATCATGCCGTCGATTACTTATGTGACAACGACGGCCCAAAAGGCGGTGACAACCGCGAAGGATGTGGCGGAGAAGACGGCGGCGGACGTTGGGGTGACGACGCAGCCGGCTAGTACTCAACCGGGCGCTGCGCCGGCGGCGGCCGCGGCTGCGCCGCCACCGCCTCCATCTCCGGCGGCTGCTCCTCCGGCCGGTAGTGATAAGGCGGTGGAGATTTCATGGAAGATCGGGCGGATTAAGATCGGTAACTTCATCGCGCAGCTGATTAACTTCATGCTTGTCGCGTTTGCGGTGTTTATTTTGATGGTGAAGCTAGTTGGGTCGGTGATGAAGCAGGTGGGAGGGACGCCGGAACCTTCGGAGCCGACTACGAAGGAGTGCCCGTTTTGCCTGTCGATGATTCCGATTAAGGCGAAGAAGTGCGCTCATTGCACCGCGGATCTTCCATAGGCGATCAGATAGAAGGGCTCGATGAAACGCGTGTTTATTTGTTTGCTTGTTGTGCTGTCGGCCGCAGCCAGCGCGTTAGCGGCCGGCGAAGACGATTTTTACAAGCTGGGTCCGGATTCGCTTCCGCAGGATAGGGTGCCGAAGGGGAGGCTGATTGGCCCGACGACTTTGCCGAGCGAAGTTTTTCCCGGCACGAGTCATACGTATTGGGTATATGTTCCACAGCAATACGATCCTTCGCGGCCGGCGGCGCTGATGGTTTTCAATGATGGTCAGGCCATGATCGACCCGGGCGGGGATTTGCGGATACCGAACGTGCTGGACAACTTGATCTGGCGTCGGGAGATTCCGGTGATCATTGCCGTGTTTATTAATCCGGGAAGAACGCCGCGGCAGCCGGAGGCGACGCCTGGGAATTGGGGGGATAAAACCACCAATCGCGGGATTGAATACAACACGCTGGATGACAAATACGCGAGGGTGATTGTGAATGAATTGATGCCCGTCATCACGAAGCAGTACAACATTTCGGCCGATCCGGAGATGCATGCCATCGCCGGGTCCAGTTCCGGAGCGATCGCGGCATTCACGGTCGCGTGGGAGAGATCGGATCAATTCCGCAAGGTCATCAGTACGGTCGGCAGCTTTGTAAATATCCACGGCGGATACGTTTATCCCGAGAAAATTCTTGCCGGCGAGAAGAAGCCGATCCGTATTTTTCTCCAGGATGGCGTCAATGACAATCGCGCCCTTCGCGGCGACAACTATGATCCGAACCGCGACTGGCATTACCAGAATGTCCGGCTCATGGAGGCGCTGAAGCGGAAGGGATACGACGTGAATTACACCTGGGGAATTGGCCTGCATGGCCAGAAGCAGGGGGGCGCGATCTATCCGGAAATGATGCGCTGGCTCTGGCGCGATTATCCGCGCTCATATGATCCGCACGATGTGACCGAGCGCGCTTTCCGAGGCGCTGCCACCCGATCGGCCCAAGAGGCAAATTAAATTTACTTTATGCCGCGGGCAGCAGCACCTCGCTTAGCCAGAAGTGTTCGATGGATTTCACCGTCGCGATGAATTCATCGAAGCTCAGGGGCTTGCGGATGTAACAGTTGGCGCGATGATCGTAACAGGCGCGGACATCGCGCGGGGCGTTGGAGTTGGTTAGCACGATCACGGGGATTCGCTGAAGGATCGCTTCCTGTTTGGCTTCGGCCAGGACCTGCCGGCCGTCTTTTTTTGGTAGATTGAGGTCGAGGATAATTAAATCCGGTCGCGGGGCTGAGCCGAATAGGCCGGTGCCTCTTAGGAGTTCGAGGGCTTCTTCGCCGTCGTGGGCGACGGTGATATGGTGAGATGAGCCTGCCTCGCGAAACGCTTCGCGGATGAGGCGGACATCGGCTTCGTTGTCCTCGACGAGCAGGATTTCCCTGGGCCGTTGGCGCGGGGTGATCGCCTGGAGCTTTGGGAGAGGCGGGGGCTCAACATCCTCTTCTGGAAGCGTCGCGACGATCTGCTGATAGTCATCCAAGAACTCGTGCATATCTCCTCCGAAGTTGGTCATGTGATTGATGGCTCCAGGCCGGCTGGTTCAGGTCTGGCGGCAGGGAGCGTGAATATGAAGGTGCTGCCCTCGTTGGGTCTGGAATCGGCGCGGATGGATCCGCCGTGACGTTCGACGATCTGCTTGCAGACGGCGAGGCCGATGCCGTTGCCGGCGAATTCGGAATGGCCGTGGAGGCGTTGGAAGGCCTGGAATATTTTGTCGAGGTGGTTCGGATCGATGCCGATGCCGTTGTCGCGGACGGAGATGGACCAGTTGTTGTCGCCGCGGCGGGCCTCGATGTGGATTCGCGGCGGGCGCTTGCAGAACTTGATTGCGTTGCCAATGAGGTTCTGCAAGACCTGCCGCAGTTGGGAGGAATTTCCGGCGACGAGGGGAAGCGGATCGCTGGTGATCTGGGCATTTTTCTCGCGGATGACGGCGGCGAGATCAGTGAGGACGGCGGATAGCAGCGGTTGCAGTTCGGTTGGCTCATCGGGCGGAGATTCGCGCGAGACGCGGGCGAAATCCAGGACATTATCGATCAGGCTGCGCATGCGGGTGGCGCCTTCGACGGCGTAGGCGATGAATTCATCGGCGTCGGAGCCGAGCTTTCCGCGGTAACGGCGATCGAGCAACTGGGTATAGCTGGAGATCATGCGGAGCGGCTCCTGAAGATCGTGGCTGGCGATGTAGGCGAATTGTTCGAGCTCGCGGTTGCTGCGGCGGAGTTCTTCGCTTTGGTGGGAGAGTTTTTCTTCGCTTTCCTTGAGGGTGGTGATATCGGTGATGATTCCGATGTAGCTGTCGATATCGCCGGCTTCGTTTCGAATCGGGGCGGTGCTGCAGGAGACGCGAATGGCGTTGGCGCCGGTGGGGCCGAAACGGAGTTCGGCGTTCCATTGTTTGCCAGCGGCGGCGGCTTGTTTCCAGGAGGCGGTTATTTCGCTTTGGTCGTCTGGATTTAGCGCGGTAAACCAGCCGTCGCGTTTTGCTTGCCTGGGATTAATGCCGGTCATGTCGATCCAGCGGGTGTTGACGTAGGAGCATCGGCCCTCGGTGTTGCACTGGAAGATTCCAACCGGTGCGTGAGCGGCAAGGACGCGGAATCGCCGCTCGCTGGCGCAGAGCGCGGCTTCGGATATTTTGCGTAGGGTGATGTCCTTCATGAATCGGTGGTGGCCGAGGAGTTTTCCGTTCTCGTCGCGGAGGGCGACGAGGGCGACGTGGTTGTGGAAGAGGGAGCCGTCTTTTCGACGGGCGATGGAGCCGACTTCGGCGACGCCGCTGTGGAGCATCTGGTCGAGGGCCTTGGTCATTTTCTGGCGGTCGGGTGGATGGAGAATGAGGGTCCAATGCTGGCCGATCATTTCGGAGGGTTCGTAGCCGCAGCATCGGGCGTATAGCGCGCTGACGGCGAGATAGTTTCCTTTGGGGTCGAGGCGGGCGATTCCCTCGGTGGCGTGATCGAGGGCGGCGCTTAATTGCCGGAGGGATTCGACGGTGCGGCGGCGGGCGACGTCGCTACGGATTATCCAGGCGGCGATGAGGAGGATGGTGAGAATGCCGGCGATGCAGATCGCGTGTGATGGGAGATCGGGGTGATGGAATAGGATGATGCACGCGGCGAGTTGTGCTGCGAGCAGAAGGCCTGGGAACGATGGA
This sequence comes from Phycisphaerales bacterium, assembly GCA_003153655.1. Taxonomy (GTDB): domain Bacteria; phylum Planctomycetota; class Phycisphaerae; order Tepidisphaerales; family Tepidisphaeraceae; genus PALSA-1353. Next base: position 47,906 of record PMAK01000218.1, on the reverse strand, counting down.
AAGCGAACTCGCATTTTCTGTCTCTGCTCCCCTGAGCCACAGTTGGCTGGAATTGAAAGTCTCTATGAATCATCGGAGGCGGGCGCGGTGGGGATTAACGCCGGATTTTTTTCCGGCGCGGCGACTTGGTGAGACGCATTACATGTCTGTCTTGCGGAGACGGGGTTGACGGGAATAATGTGAGAGAGCTATCAGTTGGAATGTGTGGAGAAAGAATATGAGCAAGACAATCGAACAATCGGTTCATTTTTCGGCGTCCGCGAAAAAGCTGTATGAGCAGGGATATTCCGTTTAATCGGGATTCTGGATTGGACAGTCAGTGGAACAAGCTCTGGCCATTGCCGGAAGCGCGGCGTGTTCGCTTATATTTCCAAGCGTGCGATATTGCGCGTTGCTATATATCCAGGCCACGGTCCTACGGTGTAGCGTGCGGTGAGAGTTAACCTACGGCTCTTAGATGACGAATGAATACAAGTAGTCGGACGACTAGATAAAAGGCACTCCGATTGTTCCGGGGGGGCCGGTTGCAGAGTAAGCCGACGTGATTGAATCCCGAAGCCTCGGGATCTGATCACGTCGGCTTTTTTTTCGCCTATGGCGAGGACAGGTGTTGAAATGAGAACGGATGCACAACTGAAGAACGACGTGATGGAGGAACTGCGGTGGGAACCAACCGTGACTTCGAGCGAGATCAGCGTCGTTGCCAAGGATGGAGTCGTGACACTGAGCGGCACGGTTCCGCATTACGCGGAAAAGTGGGCCGCAGAGCGAGCTACCCAACGCGTGGAAGGCGTCAAGGCTATCGCTGAAGAGATAGAAGTGAATCTCACCGGGGTCCACAAACGCAAAGATTCGGAAATTGCCGAAGCTGTGGTTAATTCTCTGAACTGGAACACATCGACAAAATTACCACCCGGTATCCGCATCGGCTTATAGCGGTCATCATTCCGGAGATCGTGGAAAAGCACTGGTTGACATCTATATGGATCCGAAACGGCATGGGGCGTTTACGGGTGGGAAGGTTGTTATCAGCGCGAAGCCGGGGGCGAAGTTCAGTGCGTTTGATGGGATGCTTTCGGGGTCGACGCTGCTCGGTTGAGTGACTTGCTGGCCGGGCATGAATTCCGGTCGCGGGATTTTCGTTGAATCGGGCTGGACAATAGATGTCCGAAAATGTCCGAAAATGTCCCGAAATGTCCGGTTTTTTCGAGATGGTGTTGGATTTCCCCTCGATGATTTATTGTTTCTGGGCGATGTATAGGGCGTTTGTGGTCATGGAGGCTTTCCCGGTTGATGTTGCGTTGGGCTGTCACTTAGAAAAAAAGCGATGCCCTCTATATCTAGTGTCCAATGGGCGAAAGTTTTGGTCGTGTTTTTTGGAAATCGGGAGATTTTTTAAAAATTAAATTTTTACCGCGGAGATCGCGGAGAGCGCAGAGAAGAATTTTTGCCACAGATGAAAATCAGATGCACACAGATCATGCAGGGATTCTTTGAGTTGATCAGAGTTGCAGTTCTAAATTTGCGGGGCCCTTTTGAGTTAGGTGGATTGATTTTGTTTTGCCTGCGGATGATGCGGTGTATTCGCCCAGGTAGCCGGTGAATTGGAGCTGGCCTTGGGGGTTTGTGGTGAATTTTGTGGGGGGGAGCCACCAGTCGCCTTTGACTAGTTTGAGGAGGTTGTCGTAGGCGGGTTTGGGGGAGTGGTCGGCGCGGACGAGTCCTGATGGGGCTTTGAGCCAGCCGCCGTCTTCGAGGCCCCACCAGGTTACGGCTTCGACGGATGGGTGGGCGAAGAGGGTTTTGTAATGTTGGACGACTTCCTGGGCTTGGCGGGCTTCGCCTTCGGGGGTCGTGGGCCAGCTATCGACTTGATAGTCGTTGAGGTCGACGATTTCGGGGGGCATGATTTTTCCGGAGACGAGGGTGTTTTCGGTGAAATGGATGGGGAGTTTGTATCGGGCGTAGCGTTCCAAGATGCCGAGGGTTTTTTCCACGCCCCAGTAGCCCTGGTGCATGTGGGATTGGAGGCCGAGTGCGTCGATTTTGATGCCGGCTTCGAGGACGCCTTCGATGAGGCATTCGAAGGCTGCGGAGAGATCGAAATCGTTTAGGAGGAGGGTGGCGCGGGGATTGGCGGCGCGGGCGGCGTCGAAGGTCATGCGGATGATGCCGATGCGGCCCAGCTCGCGGCAGATGCGAGTTATGCCGTTGTCGTACTTGTCGAAGATCGGCATGATGACGACTTCGTTGATGACGTCCCACATGTCGATCGGGCCGGTGAAATCTTTGACATCGCGGGTGATGCGGGAGCGCTGGGCCTGGATGATCTCGGCGTTGGAGAGTGGGAGGAGCCAATCGGCGCCGACGGTGTGCCAGCAGAGAGGATGGCCTTTGACGAGGCAGCCGCGCTCGACGAACCATTTGGCGGTGTTGATGATTCGCTTGGTGTCGGGCTGGCCGCGTTTGGGTTCGAATCGGNNAGAAGGGGAGGGTTACGAAGTTGAAGAGTTTGAGGAGTTTTTCGTTGTGTAGCTCGGCCTGGGATTTTGTGTCGCCGGTGAGTTCGTTGTTGGCGAGGGAAATGACGCCGGAGCCTGTGATGCCGAAGAGGAACTTGTGATTTTTCTGGGCGATGGTGACTTCGCGATTGGCGAATGGGCGGCGGTTTTCGTCCAGAAGGGTGAGCGTCACCTGCGAGGTGCGATGCTTTTTGATATCGGCGTCGGGAGACATTGTCATGGGTTAGAGCCTGTCATGGTGACGAGGGAATTGGGATGTTAATATATATGAATGAATACCATGGCGCGGTGGTTGGTTGCAACGGCAGGGGTTTTGTTTGGGTGCAGCGCGGCCTTTGGGCAGGCGGAAGTTTCGGCGTCGGGGGGGTTGCGCGGGATTCGGATTGATGGAAAGTTGATGGCGTTCAAGACGGGCGTGCGGGTGGCTGGTTCGCCGGGGCCGGGCGGGGCGGAGCAGGCGGAAATGCTTGGCAATGTGCAGTTTCATCGGGAGGGGAATCAGCAGATTTGCGAGGGGGGAATTCGGCTTGGCGATTTCAGAAGAGGGTTTGCGTATGTCTTTCGCGCGCCGAGCCAATTGGGTTGCCGGATGGTTTTTGAGGATGCGGGGGTGGGTGTTGTGAATGTTGATGTGCGGATCAAAGTGAATGCTGATGTGAAGACGGACGGGGTGAATTTTTATCTTCATCTTCCGGCCGCGGATTATGCGAAGGGGTCGGTGGTATTGATTGATTCGGACGCTTCGGCGATTGGGCAAATACCGCTGACGGCGACGCGGCCATCTGAAAAGCATTATTTGAGCGTGATGGCGGGCGGATTGCGTTTTTTGTCGGCGCATCGGCAATTGGAGATGAGGCTGGATTCGCCTCGCGAGATTGTGTTTGGAGATGATCGACGGAAGCCGGATGGGGATTTGGATATTTATTTTCCGCTTGCTACGGGGCCGCTGACGGAGGGGCAGGAGATTCGGGCGCGGATTACGTTTCGTTCGTCGGGGGATGTGGACCGATCACAGGCGAACGTGGTGATTGATCCATCGCGGCCGGGGAGTGAGTTTGACGGGATGGGCGGGAATTTTCGGTTGCAATCGCCGGGCGATCCGCTGGAGATTCAGTACAACCTGCGGAATATGCGGGTGGCTTGGGGTCGGGTGGCGATGCCGCTGAATTTTTGGCAGCCGAAGGAGGATGTTGATTCAACCCAGGCGGCCGATTCGGGAAAAATGAATGGGGAGGTGCAATCGGCGATGGAGATGGCGCGGACGCTGGCGCTGAAGAAGATACCGATGATTATCAGCGTGTGGTCGGCGCCGGATTGGGCGCTGATGCCGCGGCAGGGTGGGCGGCGATTCTTTTTCGGCGGTGGGCGGAAGATTAATCCGAAGAAATATGATGAGGTGTGCAAATCGATCGGGTCTTATCTTGAGTATTTGAAGGTGCATTACGGGGCGGAGCCGAAGTATTTTTCGTTTAATGAATCGGATCTGGGGATTCAGGTTTTGCAGACTCCGGCGGATCATGCGGAGGCGATCAAGCGATTGGGTGCGTATTTCGCTTCGCATGGGCTCGTGACGAAGATGGTGCTGGGGGATACGAGCGATCCGAAGCCATTTAAATTTATCGATGTCGCGATGGGTGATCCGGAGGCGGTGAAATATGTTGGGGCGGTTTCGTTTCATTCGTGGCATGGGGGAACGGTGGGTCAGTTTACGCATTGGGGGAGGGCGGCGAAGAAATTGGGGGTGCCGCTGCTCGTTGGGGAGGGAGGGACGGATTCGAATAGTTATGCGTATCCGAATATTTTTCTGGAGCCTTGGTATGGGTTGGAGGAGATCAGTGAGTATGTGGAGATTTGCCGGATTTGTCAGCCGGAGGCGATTTTGCAATGGCAACTGACGGGTAATTATTCGTTGCTGACGGGCGGGGAGGATGGGAATCCGCTGGCGCCGACGGAGCGGTTTTGGCTGCTCAGGCAGTTGGGTTCTATGCCGGCGGGGGCGAAGGCGATTCCGGTTTCGTGTGATAAGAAGGAGATTGTTGCTTGTGCGTTTTTTGGTGACGGGAAATATTGGGTGGATCTGGTGAATAATGGGGCGACTCGGGTGGTTGCGGTTTCGGGGTTGCCGGAGGGGGTTACGGAGTTGCGCGTGTTGGTTACGGATGGTGGGCGGGGGATGAAGGATATGGGGATGGTGGCTGTGGGTGGGGGGGCGGCGCAGGTGACGCTGGATAGTGGGAGTTTTACTACGCTGGTTAGTGATCCTTGATGTGGTTTTCGATTCCGCGCGATTGGCGAAGACGCGCGTCCCGGCGCGCCGGGACGCGGCTAAACGGTGAACTTTACGGAAGCAACTGATAGCTTACGAAGGCTAGGCGCAAACTATCTGGCGACCAGGATGGGACGTTGATTGTGCCTTGGCCGCCGAAGAGTTTGGCTAATACTGTGATTTTTCCGTCGAGTAGGGACATTAATCGCAGCGTTATGTCTTTGTTTGCGGGGTGGCCTTTTACTTCTTTGTCGTAGCTCAGGAAGACCAGCCATTTGGCATTTGGGGACGGGTGGGCGAACCAGTTGTTGTTATCGTCTTTGGTGATTTGCTCTGGGTTGGAGCCGTCGGCTTGCATGCGCCAGATTTGCATTGTGCCGGTGCGGTCGGAGTTGAAGTAGATAAATTTTCCGTCGGGGGAGAAGTCGGGGCCGTCGTCTAGGCCATCGGTTGTGGTGAGGCGGGTTTCTTCGCCGCCGTCGGATGGGATGGTGAAGATGCCGAATTTTCCGTCGCGCTGGCCGCAGAAGGCGAGGGTGTTTCCGTCGGGGGACCAGCCGTGCCAGTAGGAGGGGAATTTCTGGGTAACGCGGTGGGGCGTGCCGCCGGTGATGGGGAGTGTGTAGATGATGGATTGATGCGGGGCCTGGGATTGATCGCTGATGGCGATCATTTTGCCGTCGGGAGATAGGCCGTGGTCGTTGTTGCAGCGGTTGGCGAAGCCGGTGTCGATTTTTGTTGGTGTGCCGCCGGCGACGGGGATGGTCCAGAGATGACCGTCGCGGTTGAAGATGAGGGATTTGCCGTCGGGGGTCCAGTTTGGCGCTTCGAAATGTCCGGCGGCGGTGTAGGTGATGTGACGGTCGGTGGAGGCGACGGCGATGGTTTCTAGGGTGCTGTGAAGGACGGCTTGGGGTTGTGTGGTTGGCATATCTGTTACCAGGTGAACGTTGGAAAAGACGGCTGTTTCGGAGACGAGCTTTTCGTGGGAGCAGACGCCTAGGCCGACGTAGAAGGGGGCCGTTAGTTTGAGGCGAACGGCTGCTCCGGAAGGTTGGAAAGGCTCTCCCTTATTGGCGAGGAGCATGTAGATGTAGTCGCCGTGTTTTTCGAGTCGGAGGCGCTGTGGGCCGGAGATGGCGGCCTGGACTTCGTGGGTGTTGGCGCCGGTTTCATCGCGGTATTGAAGGGATGTGAGTCCGACGCCATGCAGGGCGGCGTCGGCGTAGGCGGAATTGGCGTCGAGGCTTTGGCGAACGACGAGGCAGGCTTTTCGATGCGGGTTTTTGCCATCGACGGGGAAGGTTACGTCGGCTTCGAGGGCGAAATCGGAGGAGACTTTTTTCCAAAGGAAATGGAATGCGTCGGCGGCGAACCACATGTTTTCGCCGTTGCCGGTGATGGTGTAGGTTTTCTTGAGGGCGTTGTATTCGTCTTTGCCGGGATAGATGACAGTGCCGACGTCGGTGTCGTCGTCGAAAATTCCCTGGGGAGGTGGAGTGAAGAAGGAGGGGCGCGTTTCGGGTTTCGTGGGCCGCATGACGATCCATTTGCCGGTGGGGACGCTATCGATCTGGGCTTCGGTGTTTGGGGCGATGCTGGAGGGGCCGTTGCCTTCGGTGAAGGATTGAGCGGTTGTTGTGACGTTCCAGCCGTCTACGACGATCAGGGGTTCATCGTTGCCGAGATCGGATCGGGCGGCTTCGACGGAGATGGAGCGGTGTTCGCCTGGGAGGAGGCTTATGTAATTGTCGCCGTAATATGCGGGGAGAATGCGCTCGTTCGTGCTTTTCTTACGCAACTGAACGTGGGCCATGAGGGCGACGGCGGAGGATGGGTTGGAGAGATTTACATCGAGACGGCAGCGTTTTTCTTCGTCGTGGCGGACGATGCGGGCATTAAGCGTTACCGTAGGGAGCGTCTGTAATGATGTGAAGTCGTCGGAGTGATTGGGGGCGGCGTCCCAGTAGAAGTTATCGGAGATGACGTCATCATCATGGTCGAGCAGTTCTAATTTGACGAAATGGACGGGAGATAGATCAGCGGGCCAGTCGATTGCGCCTAGGTCGGTGGCTGCGCTTGGATTTGCGACGACGAAGCGGCGATGCTCGGAATTGAGGGTGCCGTCGAGATTATAGATTCGCACCCAGGCGACGAGGTTGTCGAGCGAGCGGGGGGTTTGGTTGATGACCATGACGTGGAAATTGTCCTGGTTCATCTGGATGTGGACGGATTCGCAGGCTTTGCGCGCGCCGAAGAGAGAGGCGTGGGCCTCGAGGTCGTAGCTGTAGATTTGCCAGACAAAGCTGGGCTGGGCGGGATTGCTCATCCAGGTGAGGACGCCGGTGGAAGGTTTGAAGAGCTTTGCGAATCGGGCCTCGTACATGGCGCGGAAATCTTCGTAATTGGCGAGCTGGGCCTTGCGGACGAAATCGGGGAGATTGGCGACGGGGCCGTAGCGCTGGGCGATGACGTCGGGGTAGAGCGGAGCGCGGCCGCGATTGCCTTCCTGTGCGCCGTGGTCGAGATCGTGTTCGGCCCAATCGTCGTTGACGGTTTCCCAATCCTTTTGGGGCATCATGGCGTGAATCGATTCGAGGGTGGGGACGGAGACGGAGCCGATCTCGGTTTTGAAGGCTTCGGTGTATATGTAGAACTCGCGCGGCTCGCGCCAGCGGTAGGGGCCGCCGGAGCGGACGCCGCGGCCGTCGGCGGAATTGCGATGATAGAGGCGGGTGGGATCGAGCTCGGCGGCGATCTGCTGGATTCGGCGGTCGATGACTTCGGGTGCGGGATCGCTTTCATTTCGGCCGCACCAGATCACGATGGAAGGGTGCGAGCGATAGCGGAGGATTTTGTCGCGCACGTTGGCGAGATACATTTCCATTTTGAGGACGTTGGGGCCGTCGCTGCGATTGGGTTGGAAGAATTCGTCCCATACCATGATGCCGTACTGATCGCAGAGGTCGTAGAAATCGTCGCTGGTGCTTTGGCCGACCCAATTGCGGATCATGTTGAAATTGGCTTGCTGGTGGAGGCGGATTTGTGCTTCGAGGCGTTTACGGGGGATGCGCTTCATGGCTTCATCGATGCCCCAGTCGCCGCCCTTGCACATGATGGGGACGCCGTTGACGGAGATGGTTAGATTTTTAGAGCCGGGGACGTTGTAGGTTACTTTTCGGATGCCGAAGGAGAGGTCGCGGGCGTCGGAGATTGCACCGTCAATGTCGAAGGTGAGATGGAGCTTGTAGAGATGGGGCTCGCCGTAGCCATTGGGCCACCAGAGCTGGGGATTGTTTACGCGGAGCTGGGGGATTTCCGTCGGGGTGAGGGTGATGGGTTTGGATTCTTTGGGCGCGAGTGTGATTGGATAGTCGAATTTTACATCCGCAAACGTGGCGTGGAGATTGCCGGTTTGGGGCTGGTCCGTCAGGTTTTGGACTGTGGCCTGGAGCGTTAGATCCGCGGTGTCGGTGCGCGGGAGGGGGAGGTCGGAACTGACAGTTGGATCGCGGAGGACGACGGGGCCGGTGGCGGAGAGGATTACTTTTTGCCAGATGCCCATGTCGCGGTCGCGTATGGCGGGAATCCAATCCCATCCCAAGGCGCAGAGAAATGTTGGGCCGTCTTCGGAGAGGATTCCGCCGTTGCGGCCGGTGCCGTCTTCGACGGTGTGTTCGTGCGGGATTCCGGGATGCGGCGGCGGGGTGATTTCGACGGCCAGCGTGGCGGTTTGACCGGGGTTGACATAGGGGGCGATGTCGAAGATGCCGCGGACGAATGCGCCTTTGATGGGGCCGAGGTCGTGGCCGTTGATCCAGACTTCGGCGATGTAATTGATGCCGTGAAAGTTGAGCCAGATATTTTTTCCGGCGTATTCGGCGGGGATGGGGAATTGGGTGCGATACCAGTAGGAAGTTCGGCAGAGGGAGCCGGGGATTTTATCGGGGCGATCGTTTTCGCCGTAGAGGGGTTCGGGGTAGACGCCGTCGTTTACGAGGCTTGTCAGAACGGTGCCGGGGACTGTGGCTTTGTACCAGTCGGCGGGGGTGTAACTTGGGGCGGAGACGGTTTCGCCTTTTTCGGGGACTTTGGCGATGTCTTGCAATTGCCAGTTGGCGTCGAGTGTGATTTCGGGGAGAGGTTTGCCTTGTTCGGGGGTGATCGCGCGGACGATTGGGGCGGGTTTTTGAGCGGTGGCGCAGCCTGCGATGTAGAGCGCGATTGTGGTGACGAAAGTGAATCGGGCGAGTTGTTTCAGGCGAACGATTTTGTCGATCATTTCGATCCTCTGCTTTGCGAAAATCAGGCGCGCTCCGCCGGGGAGACATTTATCAGGACGGCCATCAATATCAGAACGCCACGGACGACCATTTGCCAGTATTCGCTGATGTTGAGGAGGGTCATTCCGTTGACGAGGACGCCGAGGAAGATGACGCCGATGAGGGTTCCCCAGACTCGGCCGGCGCCGCCCATGAGATTAGTGCCGCCGATGATGACGGCGGCGATGCCTCCCATGATGACGCCCANNCGGCGGCGATGACGTCGAGTTCCCAGCCGGTGCCGCTGCGGTCGGAGCCGGACATATTTTGGGATGATTGCATGACGCCGGCGACGACGGCGAGTGCGGAGACGATGGCCATGACACCGATTTTGACGCGGGTGACATGGATGCCGCTGAGTCGAGCGGCTTCAGCGTTTCCGCCGACGGCGTAGATGGATCGGCCGAAGGTTGTGTAGTTCATGATGAATTGAATGAGCAGGAACGCGGCGACGAAAATAATCGCTGGGAAGGGAATCTTCCAGACGTGGCCGGCGCCGATGAAGTTGTACCAGTCGGGGAATGGGGTGAGGGGGAATCCGTTGGTGATGAGGCCGGCGGCACCGCGGAGGACGGTTAGCCAGGCGAGGGTGCTGATGAATGTGGGGACGCGGAAGCGAACGCGGAGGATGCCGGAGATTGCGCCGATTGCGCTGCCGGCGATGAGGGATGCGAAGACGGCAAGAAGGATCGCGCGGGGCATGGGCCAATTCATGGGCGCGGTTGTGAGCTGTGCCGTGATCCAGGCGGTGAGGCAACCCGCGAAGGCGATCATTGAGCCGACGCTGAGATCGATTTCGCCGGCGATGATGACCATCGTCATGCCGAAGGCGATGATGCCTTCCATCGAGACGTTGTGGAGGACGTTGAGGAGATTGTCGGCGGAGAGGAATCCCGGCGCTCGCCAGGCGAGGACGATGCAGAGGAGGGCGAGAACGCCTTCGAGGATGAATTCTCGGAGTCTTCGGGTCATGCGGCGCTCCCGGCGGCGGATTCGCCCATGCAGCGGATGACGAGGTCTTCGACGGAGATGTCTTCAGGGCGGACTTGGCCGACGATTTCGCCGGATCGCATGATGAGGATGCGGTGACAGACTTCGTGGAGTTCTTCGAGTTCGCTGGAGACGAAGAGGCTGCCGATGCCTTCTTTGCCGAGATTCCACATAATTTGGAAGATTTGTTGCTTGGCCTGAAGGTCGATGCCGCGGGTTGGCTCGTCGAATAGCATGACGCGGGGGTGGGTGTTGAGCCATTTGCCGAGGACGACTTTTTGCTGATTTCCGCCGCTGAGGGAATTGATGGGGAGACGGAGGCTGGCGAGTTTGATATCGAGACGCTGGACGAATTCGCGGGCGACTTTGTTTTCGCGGCGTTCGGTGATGAGGCCGTTCCATCCGATGGTTTCCATGCTGGCGAGGGAGAGATTTGCGCGGATGCTTAGTTCGGGAATGATGGATTGTTCTTTGCGGTTTTCGGGGATGAGGGCTGCGCCGAGGCGTTTCATGCCGCGGATGGAAGTGCGAGTGAGAGCGCGGCTGTTCAAGATGGTTTGTCCGGCGTCGAAGGGGTCCGCGCCGAAGATGGCGCGGAGGAGTTCGGTGCGGCCGGAGCCCAGCATGCCGGCGATTCCGAGGATTTCGCCGCGGTAGACGGTGAAATTGATGTTGTGGAATTTTTTATTGCGGGAGAGATTGCGGACTTCGAGAAGCGGCTCGGGGGAGGGTTGAAACGTTTGGGGGCGCTGGCGCCGGACGACGGAGCCGAAGATCATTCGGACGATTGAGTCGGGAGTGGTGTCGGTGAAGTTCGCGGTGCCTACGTGGTGGCCGTCGCGGAGGACGGTGACGGTGTCGGCGATTTGGGAGAGTTCGTGGAGGCGATGGGTGATGTAGATGATTGCGACGCCGCTTTTTGCGAGTCGGCGGACGACGCGGAAGAGCATTTCAGTTTCGTGGCGGGCGAGGGCGGAGGTGGGTTCATCGAGCATCAGCACTGATGGATTGAAGGACATTGCCTTGGCGATTTCGATGATTTGTTGCTGGGCTACGCCGAAACGGGATGCTTTTTGGCGGACGTCGAGATCGACGCCCATTTCGGAGAGGATCTCGCGGGCGCGGCGGCGCGCGGCCGGCCAGTCGAGCATGACGGCGACGAGGCCGGGTTTATGCGGGACTCGGCCGAGGAGGATGTTTTCGGCGACGGTCAGTTCGGGGATGACGCTGAGTTCCTGATAGACGGTGGCGATGCCGTGGCGGAAGGCGTCGGTGGCGGAATTGAATTTGACGGGTTGGCCGTTGATGGTGATTTGGCCGTCGGTGGGTTGAACGGTTCCGGCGAGGATTTTTACGAGGGTGCTTTTGCCGGCGCCATTTTTTCCAAGGAGTGCGGTGACTTTGCCGGGGTCGAAGCGCAGGGAGATGTCGTCCAGGGCGAGTGTGCCGGGGTATTGTTTGCGGATTCGGAATGTCTCGAGGGATGCTTGCAACTGAAGTTTTCCGCCGGGTCAGTTTTCGGGGGTTAGTTTCCGCCGGCCATCCAATCCTGGAGTTGCTTGGCGTAGGCTTTGACGCCGTCGGGATCGGCGTGGGTTAGACAGATGCCGTTTAGAACTATTTTTTTGTCGTAGGTTTGGTGATGGAGGGCGGCGAGGGCGGCTTCGACGGATCGCTGGCCCATTTCGTAGGGTCGCTGGGCGGTGATTGCCTGGAGGATGTTGTCGGGGGAGAGAAGGAAATCGAGAAGTTGCTGGCTGACATCGGTGCCGAAGACGGCGATTTGGCCGGCTTTTCCGGCGTTTTTGACAGCGAGGACGGAGCCGGCGGTTCCGCCTTCGTTGGCGGCGTAGATGATGTTGATTTCGGGGTGGGCGGTGAGGAGTTCGCCGGCTTTTTGGACGGCCATGTCGGAGAGCCAGGCGTCTTGCTCGGCGACGATTTTTACGCCGGGGAGTTTGGCGACTTCGTTCTTGAAGCCGCCGGTTCGGGCGTCGCTTTGTTCGGCGACCTGGGATTTGAAGGCGAGGATCGCGATGTTGGCGTTTCCGCCCAGCTTTTGGTTGATGTATTGGACGGCGGCGGCGCCGGTTTGATGGCCGAGGTCCGCGGCGGAGGATTCCACGTCGGCGTCGGGGAAGTCGGCATCTATCGCTGAATTATTGGTGACGACGATGATCCCTTTATCGTGGGCCTGTTTGAGTGCGGCGACGGAGCCTTTGGCGCTGAGGGGGGAGATCAGGATCGCATCGACGTTTTGGCTGGTGTAGGTCTGGACGAGTTGGAATTCGGAATCGGGTTTGTTGTCGCTGTTGCCTTCTAACAGTTCGATGTTGTTCTTTTTAGCAGCGTCCTTCATGCCGAAGAGGATGAGGCGGAAGAATTGGTCTTCCTGGAAGATGATGCCGGCCATTCGGGTTTGTTTTGGGGCTGAGGAGTTTGAGGATTTATCGCAGCCTAGAAAGCCGAGGGTGAGGGTTAGAAATGTGATGATAGTTGTTCGATAAAGTGCCGGGCTTGGACGCATGAAGTGCCTCTCGTTACGCGATTTTTCCGCCGCTGGTGTATTGCCACACATCGGGGCGGAGATGTCAAGTTTCATGTGGGATTGATGGGCGCGGCGGTCGAAAAATGGGGTTGAGGCGGTTATGGTTTGGGGATGGCGTCATCGGCGATTCCGCGGGAAATGGAGGTTGCGATTGAGCATCATCGCGCGGGGCGGTTTGGTGAGGCGGAGACGATTTATCGGAGGGTGCTGGCGCAGGAGCCTAATCATGCGGATGCGATGCAATTGCTGGGGGCGGTGGCGGGGCAGACGGGGCGGGTTGATCTTGCGATCGAGCTGATTCGGAAAGCGATTGGGCTCAATCCGAAAATCGCGGCGTATCAGAATAATCTGGCGAAGATTCTTTGTGATCAGGGGCGATTTGAGGAGGCGATTGTTGCCTGCCGGGCGGCGATTGAGCTCGATCCGAAATTGGCGGAGACGCATAACAATTTGGGGAATGCGTTTTTTGGGAAGGGGAAACATGCGGAGGCGATCGCGGCTTATCGGGAGGCGATTGCGATACGACCGGATTATTTTGATGCGCTGAGAAATTTAGGTGTGGTTTTAGGGAGGACGGGGGATTGCGAGCAGGGGATCGAGATTTATCGGCGGTTGTGTCAGATCAGGCCGGGGGATGCGGATGTGCATAATAATCTTGGGAATCTGCTGGTTAGATTGGATCGGATAGATGAGGCGATCGCGGCGTATGGGAAGGCGCTGGGGCTTCAGCCGCGCCATTTTCAGGCATACAACAATATAGCGGACGCGTTTCGATTGGCGGGGCGATTGGATGAATCGATCGCGGCAAGCCGGCAGGCGATTGCGATCAATGCCGGTTTTGCGGAGGCGTATAACGCGCTGGGGCTGGCGCTGACGGCTGCGAAACGGCTGGATGAGGCGGTTGCGGTGCTGCGGCGAGCGGTGGAGATCAAGCCGGATTTTGTTGGGGCGCATAATAATCTTGGGGCTGCGCTGTATCAGGCGCGGCGGATGGATGAGGCGATTGCCGCGTATCGGCGGGCGCTTGAATTGGAGGCGGATCGTCCGGAGGTTCTATCGAATCTTGGGCTGGCATTGTGCGCTTCGGGGAAGAATGAGGAGGCGATGGCGGTTTATCGAGAGGCGATTCATTTGAAGGATGATTATGCGGAGGCGCATTACTATCTGGGGATTTCGCTTTTGCTCGAGGGGGAATTTGAAGAGGGATGGCGGGAGAATGAATATCGGTGGTTGATTAAGGATGCGCGGTCTCGGCCGCGGAAGTGCAATCAGCCGATGTGGGGCGGGGAGGATTTGAATGGTCGGACGATTTTGCTGGATGCGGAGCAGGGGTTTGGGGATGTGATTCAGTTTGCGCGGTATGTGCCGGAGGTTGCGAAGCGCGGGGGGCGGGTGATTTTGATGTGCTATGCGGAGCTGGTGCGGCTGTTGCAGGGCATGGCGGGGGTGGAACAGATTTGTTCGCGGAATCCACCGCCGGCGTTTGATGTGCATTGTCCGCTGGTGAGTTTGCCGGGGGTGATGGGGACTCGGTTGGATTCGATTCCCGCGGAGATTCCGTATTTGAAAGCGGATGCGGCGATTTCGGAGGCGTGGGGGGAGAAGATTGGGCCGCGGGGGGATCGGATGCGGGTGGGATTGGTTTGGGCGGGGCAGCCTTCACACAATAGAGATATGGAGCGGTCGATTTTGCTTTCGCAGTTTGGGCCGTTGGCAGAAAGTGGGGCTGCTCTGTTTTATAGTTTGCAGAAGGGTGAGGCGGCGGCGCAGGCGAGTGATCCGCCGGCGGGGATGGAGTTGATTGATTTCTCGGCGGACCTTCGGGATTTTTCGGAGACGGCGGGATTGATTTCACAGCTTGATCTGGTGGTGACGGTTGACACGGCGGTGGCGCATCTGGCGGGGGCGATGGGGAAGGCGGTTTGGGTGCTCTTGGCGCGGCTTGGGGATTGGCGATGGCTTTTGGATCGGGAGGATAGTCCGTGGTATCCGACGATGCGGTTGTTTCGGCAATCGGTGGCGGGGGATTGGGAGGATGTGGTGCGGCGGGTTGCGCGGGAGATTGATCGGCGGATCGCTGATTGACCGTGGGAGTCCTGGGCGGTTACAAGGAATTTATCTCAACTAAAGGTGACATCATGCTGAATCGTTCCGTTTCGCGTCGGAGGTTTCTTGCGTCTTCTGTGGCTGCGATTGGGGCGGCTTCGCTGGCGCGGTTTGGGAGTTCGTTGTCGTTGGCGGCGGATGTGGCGTCGCCGGCGCGGAAATTGGGATTTGCGTTTGTGGGTATTGGGAATTTTGCGACGCATGAACTGCTGCCGGGGATCGCGAATTGCAAATATTGCGAGCCGGTGGCGCTGGTGAGCGGGCATTTGGACAACGCGAAGAGGGTGGCGGCGAAATATAAGATCGATCCGAAATTCATTTACAACTATGACAACTACGATTCGATTCGGGACAACCCGGCGATTGACGTGGTTTATATTGTGCTGCCGAACGGGATGCATGCGGAATATACGGTGCGGGCGTTTGCGGCGGGGAAGCATGTGATGTGCGAAAAGCCGATGGCGAATACTGTCGCGGAATGCCAACAGATGATCGATGCGGGGAAGGGGGCGGGGAAGAAGTTGCAGATCGGGTATCGGATGCATTGGGATGCGGCGACGCTGGCTTGTATTGATGCGCTGCGGAAGAACGAGATTGGGAAACTTGAAATCATCGAGACGGCTACGGGATTTTCGATTGGCGATCCCAAGCAATGGCGGTTGAACCGGAAGCTGGCTGGTGGCGGGTGCATGATGGACATCGGGATCTATTCGCTGAGCGCGGCGCGATATTTGAGCGGGGAAGAGCCTACGGAGGTTTTTGCGAATACTTATCAGGACACGAGCGATCCGCGATTTAAGGAAGTGGAACAGCACTGTGATTTTCAATTGAAATTTCCGAGCGGGGTGCAGGCGAGTTGTTTGTCGAGCTATGCGACGCCGCTGAATCGGTATGTGGTGCATGGGAGCAAGGGGTATTGCGTGCTTGAGCCGGGGCAGGCGTATCATGGGATTAAGTTTTCGAAGACGGAGAAGGGTGTGCTGAAGCCGGTGGATGTTGTGGGAGTGGATCAGTTTGTGGGGGAGATGGATGGTTTTGCGCTGGCATTGGCGGGGAAGGCGCCGTTTATGGCTACGGGCGAGGAAGGTTTGCAGGACATGCGGATTATCGAGGCGATTTATGCATCAGCGCGGAGTGGGGCGAGTGTGAAGCTATGAAGATCAGAGTTTGGTAAGAAGCAGATCATTCTTTGGATTTCGTCAAAAAAACATGCGGCGTTTTATGTTCGGTTCCGGCCGGATTTGGTGGGTTCGCGATTTGAAGATGAATTGCAGATGAAATGGACACTACCGCAGATTTGATTTTTCGGCGCGGCGGGTTCCAATTAAATTGGGGGAACAATTGGATGAATGTCAGTGCTGGTTTTGTCATATATATGATGAAATGAAGCGAAGAGATTATTCCGATTGGCGCGGAAGCCGATCGGATCGGACCAATGGTCCTACTCAGATGAGATTGCAGCCATGATGGCTAGGTGGAAAAATCATCGTCGCGTGAAGCCGGAGATCATGGATGATCTGGATGTCGCGGCGGCGGCGCATGTGGCGGCGCTGGATGGGTTGCGGCGGATCAATCGGTCATCACATGCCGCGGATAACGTGGCACGGCCGATCATCGCGATGGCGCGGCGGAAGAATCTGAAGAAGCTTTCAATGCTGGATATTGCCTGCGGGGGCGGGGACGTGCCGGTGGGAGTGGTGTTGAGGGCGCGCCGAGCCGGCATTGAAATCGATCTGACATTGCTGGACCGAAGCGGGACGGCGCTGCGTTATGCGGCGGCGAAGGCGGATCGTTCGGGAATCGATTGCCAGTGCGTGCAATCGGATTGCGTGACGCAGCGGCACGCGTTGCGTTTTGACGTGGTGACCAATAGTCTTTTCCTTCATCATTTGCCGGAGCCGAAAACGGTGGTTGAATTTCTGCGTCACATGCGGGAGACGGCGAAACGGATGGTGGTGGTGAACGATTTGCGTCGATGCCGGGACGGATGGATCGGGGCGTGGATCGGCAGCCGGATTCTGAGTCGGAGCGGGATCGTGCATCATGACGCTCCCGTGAGCGCACGGGCGGCATGGACGTTGGAAGATCTGGCGAGTTTTGGCGCTGACGCGCAATTGAATGGAGCCAGGGTCGAGCGGCGCTGGCCTTGGCGGATGCTTTTGGTTTGGGAAGAGCAAGAAGGCGGGAGTGCGTGAAGATTTCCGAAGAATGGGATGCGGTGGTGGTGGGGGCGGGTGTCGCGGGCGGGGTGGCGGCGTCGATGTTGGCGGAGCGGGGGTGGCGGGTTTTGCTGGTTGAGAAATCTTCGTGGCCGCGGGAGAAGGTTTGCGGGGGTTGTCTGAATGCGGCGGCTGTTGAAGTGATTCGGGGGATTGGGATTGACGCGGAGAGGCTTCGAGCGGAGCCGATTGATTCGGTGGTTTGGCATGTGGGGCGTCGATCGCTTGAATTGGATATCCCGCGCGAAGTGGCTGTGTCGCGATCGGATTTGGATTCGGCGATTGTGCTGGAGGCGACTCGGCGCGGGTGCGNNTTTCGGCGAACTTATTGCCGGGGGTTGCGGGGGATTTGTTTCGCTCGATTCGGTTGCAGCGCGGGGATGAAATGGTGACCGTGCGGGCGGGGGTTGTTCTGGCTTGTGATGGGATCGGCGGGACATTGCTGAATGGTGAGTCTTGGGCGGGTTGGGACATTTCGCCGGGGGCTTGGATGGGTGTTGCCGCGACGTGGGAGAATTGTTTATACAAGATTCATGTTGGCGCGATTCATATGCATGTGGGGAATAGCGGGTATGTGGGGATGGTTGGGATGATGGGATCGCGCGGGCATGTGGCGGCTGCGCTTGATCCGGTTGCTTGCCGACGTGCGGGTGGGCCGGTGAATCTGGTGCGGGAGATTCTTCAGGCGAGCGGGAGAGAATTGCCGGGGGAGATGGAATCGCTGCGCATTCGAGGGACGGGTGCTTTGACGCGGCGTCGGCGAAATTTTGGGGGGCATCGCGTGCTGACGGTGGGGGATGCTTGCGGGTATATCGAGCCGTTTACCGGGGAGGGAATGGCGTGGGCGGCGACTGGGGCGCGCGAAGTGGTTAAGATGTTGCCTGCGCCGGGCGAATCGTGGCCGGCGGATTTAGCGCGTTGCTGGCGACTGCGTCATCATGAGATAATCGGGCGCAGGCAACGCTGGTGCCGGGGAATGCAGCCTATGATGCATCATCCGGCGATCGCCGCCGCGGGCATTTTGGTTGGAAGCGCGATGCCCGCGATGGCGAAATGGATTGCCCGGACAGTTTGCAAGCCGCGACAGAAGGAGATTTGTCATGACGCGCGTGGCCGTTTCCGCTTCCAACGAGACCGAACAAAAATCAGCGACGGGGATACTGGGGATCGGGACGGCGACGCCGGCCTCCATGTCGCAGGCGCAGATTCACGAGTTGGCGGTTGATTTCGGATGTTTCACCGAAGGGCGGCGGGCGTGGCTGACNNAATGTATCAGCGCAGCGGGATTGAAGCGCGCGGGACGGTGGGTCTCCGCGAGGATGACAAGCTGGTGGTGGCGCGGAGGTTTTATCCGCCGGCGAAGGGGCCGGAGGATCGGGGGCCGACGACTGCGGCTCGGTTGTTGAAGTATGCAGAGGAAGCGCCGCGGCTTGCACAGGCGGCGGCGCGGCGGGCGCTGGCGGACGCGGAGATTGAGGGGGATCAGATTACGCATTTGATTACGGTTTCCTGTACGGGATTTTTCTCGCCGGGGTTGGACGCGGGGCTCATTGAAGAACTTTCCTTGCCGCGGGGCGTGCGGCGAATCCATGTTGGGTTTATGGGTTGTCATGCGGCGTTTAACGCGCTGGCGGCTGCGCGGGATGCGGCTGCGAGAGACTCGGCGACGGGGCCTGATGCGCGGGTGCTGGTTTGCTGTGTTGAACTGTGCAGTTTGCATCTGGCGTATGGGATTGATCCGGGGAAGCTGGTGGCTAANNTAATGCGCTATTTGCGGATGGGGCGGCTGCGGCCGTTGTCGGGCGCGATTCGGACGCGCGGGATGGGGCTTGCCGGCTGGATGATTTTTCGAGTTATCTGATTCCGGAATCGGCGGATGTGATGACTTGGAAGATTGGAGATCATGGGTTTGAGATGACGCTTTCGGGGGGGGTGCCGNNTCCTGGCTGGCGCGGCATGATTTGAAATTGACGGATGTCGCGGGTTGGGCGATTCATCCGGGCGGGCCGAAGATTTTGACGGCTGTTGGGGAGGCGCTGGAACTTGAGGCGGGGGATTTGCGGTTTTCGCGGGGCATATTGTCGAGACATGGGAATATGTCTTCGGCGACGGTGCTGTTTATTTTGCAGGAGATGCTGGGGGAGATTGAGGGGCCTTGTGTTGCGATTGGGCTGGGGCCTGGGTTGATGGCTGAGGGGATGCTGATTAATCGGTGATTGAGCAGATTCGTTCGTCAGGACATTTCAGGTTTTGGGAATCCCCATTCGGCGGCGAGGGAATCGGCGGCGTGCTCGGGGTCTTNNCCCCCTTCATGTCTTAGGTAGGCGTGGGCGAGTTCGTGGGCGATGACCCATCTGACGAAGGGGATTGGACGGCGCTTGATGGTTCGTTTGATGACGATGGAGCGGCCGGGTTTTCCGTTGCTGGTGAATCGGACGGGGACTTGCAGGATGACGTGCGGGCCTGGGTCGTAATCGTGGACGATGAATTCGGGGTCATCGAGGAAATCGGAACGGACTTCCGGGGGGAGATTTTCGATTACGGCGGCGATGTGGGCTTTGATCCAGGTGTCTAAGGGGAAGGCGCGTAACCATTGGTCGATGGCGTCGGAGGGCATTACTTATATTGTAGAGGATTTTGGGTTTTTTGGGTTTGGATAATCGAAGATCCCCAGGGAGCAAGCTCCCTGGGCTTTGATTTTCATTCAAATCCCTGGATTCCGTGGGGGATGTAGGCTTCTTCCAGTCGCATTATCTCATCTGGCGTCAGTTTTATCGTTAGTGATGCGAGGGCGTCGTCGAGGTGGTTTTGTTTTGTCATGCCCACTATGGGGGATGTGATGTAGGGTTTTTGCAGCATCCAGGCTAGGGCGACTTGGGCCTGGGGGATATTGCGCTGTCTGGCGATTTCGGCTGCGCGATCGACGATGGTTTTGTCGGCGGCTTCGGTTTTGGCGTAGAGGGTTTTTCCGAATTCGTCTGTGCCGGCGCGTTCGGTGCTTCCTTTTTGATCCCAGGGGCGGGCGAGGCGGCCTCGGGCGAGGGGGCTCCAGGGGATTACGCCGACGCCTTCGGCTTGGCAGAGCTTCATCATTTCGCGCTCTTCCTCGCGATANNACATGCTGCTGGCGCCGATGTAGCGGGCTTTGCCGGATTTCACGACGTCATGGAGGGCTTCCAATGTTTCTTCGATGGGGGTTTGATAATCCCAGCGGTGGGTTTGATAGAGATCGACGTAGTCGGTGCCGAGGCGGCGGAGACTGTGATCGATTTCGGTGAGGATGGCTTTGCGGGAGAGGCCGCGGCCGTTGGGGTCTTTTCGCATGGGGCCGTGGACTTTGGTGGCGAGGACGACTTCATCGCGTTTGGCGAAATCGCGGAGTGCGCGGCCGACGATTTCTTCGCTGGTGCCGTCGGAATAGACGTTGGCGGTGTCGAAGAAGTTGATGCCGGATTCGAGAGCTTTTTTGATGAAGGGGCGGCTTTGTTCTTCGTTCAGGGTCCAGAGATGATTTCCGCGCTCGGGAATGCCGTAGGTCATGCAGCCGAGACAGATGCGGGAGACTTTCAGGCCGGTTTTTCCCAGGGGTGCGTAGTCCATGAATTACTTTTATCACAGGGGATTCGGGGAGACAAAGGTTGCTATCGAGAAGTGATCGCGAGAATTTGCGCGCAGAGGATTGGAACGAGCGTCGCAAGCGGTGCGACGGCGGCGTATGCGACGGCTGGGGCGTCGGAGCCGGCCATTTCGCCCGCGAAGAGGAGGGCGGGGGAACTGGTCATCGCACCGGCGACCCAGCCGCTGAGCGTGATGAAGTTCATTCGCAATGCGAAGCGGGCGAAGCAGCCGACGATGAAGACCGGGAGGATTGTAATGGCTGCACCCCAGAGGAGGAGAATCAGGCCTGATCCCTCGACGGCGTGCTGGAAGAAATGATCGCCGGACTGGAGGCCGACGCAGGCGAGGAATACGGCGAGGCCGAAATCGCGAAAGAGTTGGTTGGCGGAGACGGGCATGTACCAGACGATTGATCCGATGTTGCCGAATTGGGAGAGCGCGATGGCGGCGAGGAGAGGTCCGCCGGCGAGGCCGATGCGGAGTGTTGTGTTGAGGCCGGGGAATTTCAGGGGGATACTTCCGACGAGGACGCCGAGGACGATGCCGAGGAAGATTGGGACGAGCCGCGGTCTGTTAAGGGTTTCGGGGCAGTTGCCAAATTCCGTTTCGACCATTTTGAGGCCGGCTTCGGGGCCGATGACGGTGACCTGATCGGCGAAAGCGAGTCGGAGGGAGGCGGTGGGAGCGAGCTCGATGCCGGCGCGGTTTACACGGCCGATGGTGACTCCGGTGCGTCGCATGAGGTTTAGTTCTCGCAAGGGGCGGCGGAGAACCTGCGTGCGGGTGACGACTAAATTCATATGGCGGACATCGCCGCTGATGTTGCCAAGATCGACGGAACTGTGGCGGCCCATGCCGGCGACGAGTTCTGATAGGTGCTCGCGTTGTCCGACGGCCCGGTAGATATCGCCGACTTGAATGAGTGTTTCTCCGGTTGGGACGGAGAGGATGTTGTCGCGAAGCATTCTGCTGAAGAGGATGGTGTTGCCTTTGAGCAGCGGGTGATTTCGCAGCGATTTGCCGGCGTGGACGGGCTGGATGACTTCGAAGTCGATGGTTTCGATGGGCGGGCGGCGTTTGTCTTCTTCGGCGGTTAGCGCGCTTTTCTCATCTTGCATGTGGACGCGGAATACTCGTCGCAGGATGACGATGACCAGCACGGGCCCGATGACGCCGAAGGGGTAAGTGATGGTGTATCCGAGTCCGGTTCGGGCGGTTGCGGCGCGGATTGGGTCACCGGTGGGGGAAGATCTGCGGAGGGTTTCCTGAGCGGCGGCGAGGCCTGGCGTGGTGGTGAATGCGCCGGTGTAGAGGCCGGGGGCGGTTGCGCGGCCGAGGGTGCTGCCGACGATTGCGGACATGGCGGCGCCTAATACGAGGACGGCGACGGCCAGGAGATTGAGGCGGAGGCCTTCGGTGCGGAGGGAGGAGATGAAGCCGGGCCCGACCTGCAGGCCGATGGCGTACATGAAGAGGATGAGAGCGAAGTCGCGGAGGAATTGAAGGACTTTGGGGTCGATGGTCAGGCCGATCTGTCCGAAGAGGAGGGCGGAGAAGAGTACGCCGGAGATTCCGAGCTTCATGCGGCGGAAGGAGATAGCGCCGACGAAGAGGCCGATGGTGACAGCCAGAGAGAGGATCGCCATTCCGTCGGCGACGGAGTCGCCTTCAATCCAGTTGCCGAACAAATTCATGGCGGCAGAGTACATGGGGCGTGGGATTTGTCACGGCCGCGCTCACGGAACATTTACGGAATCATCGCGTTGGGGAAACCCAATCTTGATGATGGATCGTTTTGATGTGGCGGCTGGGGGAGAAAATGCTTGGGCCGACATGTGTTCGGCCATTGGTGGTTCTGAGATTTAGCGAATTCCTATCTATTCTGAGGGAGTAACGCTAACGCTCGCTGCCGAAGATATGCAAGTCGTCACCGTCCATGGCCGGGTCAGGCTGGCTGGCGACGGATGCAGATGTACTGAGACTTGTCAGTGTCACCGACGGCGCGGCCTGGAAGGCGCGCGACTTTAGGAGCAATCATGGATCGAAAGCGTCGCAGGGGATTTACTCTTGTCGAACTTCTGGTTGTTATTGGGATTATCGCGCTTTTGGTTGGGATACTTTTACCGGCGCTATCCAAGGCGCGAGAATCGGCCAATACCGTTAAATGTGAAAGCAATCTTCGGACGATTGGGCAGGGACTGGCGCAATATCTTGTGGATTACAGCGGTTTTTATCCAGCGTGCTACTACTATGTAGGTCAAACCTGGAATCCGGGTGTGTCGAACAGCGAGCTTCCGGGGCAAGCGATCAGTGGGTACATCCACTGGTCCAGTTTTTTGTATGGCCGCAGAGACCTGGTTGGTACGCAAGGTATATTTCAGAGCACCTTCGGATGGGAGGCGTTCCAGTGTCCAACGATCAATGAAGGTGGACTTGCGCCTTCCGATACCTATGCGGCCAATTTGGACAACGGACAGGTCAACGATCCGGCTGATATCGCTAATTCGCCTGCCGGCGCCGCAGTCGATTATCAGGCCCCCCGTTTGGCCTATACCGCAAACGAAGCGATCATGGGCAGAAACAAGTTCTCCCTGTTTTTCCAGGGGGCGAACAGGACCTACCAATTTGTCAGGGCCAGCGCGGTGGCGCATTCGGCCAGCACGATTCTTGTTACGGAGTTTAATCAGGATTGGCACATTGTCAGCGCCACATCCGATGACGGCTCTGGAACGTTTGTGTGCAAGAGCCATCGTCCCGTGAGTGGTTTCATGCAACTTGGCGGTTTGGGAACACCGAGTGCGCTGGACCTTGCTCTGGCGGGCAACCTCGGCACCATCGGAAATCTCATCCGCGTTCAAAAGAAGGATATCGTTGGAGATCCGACGATCAACAACCTGCCGATCGGCCAGGCGAATACGTCGCTTTATTGGGTTGGCCGGAATCATGGGAGTCGTTCGCTCGTGAACGGATGGGACATGCGGACCACGAATTTTCTGTACTGCGATGGACACGTTGAAAACAAGAACCTTGCGGATACGTTGACCCCATGGGAGTGGGGCGACCAGGTGTACAGCTTGAACCCTGGCTCGGACATCATTGTCCCGCGATGAGTTGTGCCCGCGGATCGATATCAGACTGAAAATTTTAAAGCGGTCGTTAGCCGCTGATTGTTGATCGTGTCAACACGATGACGGGGACGGTGTCCCCTCAGGGAAAGAGTGCCGTGTAGGCCGCTGCAATGTTGTTAGTGGCGCATGGCTTTGAGTAAGTCCCCTTCAAGGGGATTCAACAAGGGAGAGAATCATGAATTCCATTTGCGTAGACAAAAATCGGGTGAAACTTTTTGCCGCGGCATCGGCGGTATCTTTGGCGCTGGTTGCCAGCGCGTTTGGGCAATCGAATGTTGGGGCGGGACAGGTTGTCATTTCGGGCGCCGGTTCGACCGCGCTGAAGAATTGGATTGTCGCGAAGACGACCACTTTCACGGATGTTCAACCGGGCACAACACTCAGCATCGACGGCACGACTTATCCGACTACGGCGGACGGCGGAACGAATTACTGGATCAGCAACGGCGGCCCCGGGGTTTCGTACCAATTGGCGCCGAAGAATAACACCACTTCGGTTACCGGCTCGTCGACCGATCAGTCCGCGGCCGTCCAATTTGATTACCACGAATCCGGGTCGGTTGAAGGCGTTTTGGAACTGGCCAACGATCAGCTTTATACGAATTCCAATTATGCTCCCTCAACCGGAATCGCCTCCACGTCGATTCCGTACATCACGGCAAACGTCGATCGCAACCCCGAGGGGGGCAACGCGGTGTGGGTCAATTACAATCAGATCGGCGCCAGCGGCGTCACAGCGGGTGCGGCATTTAACGCGACCACCGGCGCGGCTCCGGCTGGTACGTCAGTGACACTCGGCAACTTTTACGCCCCGGGCGTGGGGCAGGCGGGTACTCCGGGGGTGACAACTCTTTGGGTGCCGGGCAGTGCGGGCAATCCAACGCCGGCGTTTAATCAGGCGGGCGTCAATATGAGTGGCGGACAGAACGCCGTTCAATTCGCGCTATCCGACGCTGTTCCGCAGCAGATCTTCGTGAACAACTACGGCAATACCTCTAATACTTATACGCCCGCGGGCAGCGCGACTTCCATCAGCGTTACGGGTGCGGCCAATACATCTTTCAACAGCAATCCGCTCGATTTGGGATATGGCCAGGGGAACAGCAGTCTTGCGGCGGGNNCGCTGGGGACGGCCGGATCGCGGGCGACATATCAGTCGCCTAATGTGCTGAATATGGCGGCAACCGCACAAAACCCGCGGGCGGCGCAAGGAACAACTTTCGGCGTGGGTGCATGGAATAATGCAACCGATGGCGGCCTGGGGAATTTGAACAGCCAGCTCACCGCTGTCACCGCGACGGCTTTCGTTGCAAATCCGGGTACGGGTCTCACGCAGTTGGATCGGACCGACGCGGATTGGTTGGAACTTAGCGGCCATCTGGCCAACGGCGCCGCGTTCAACATGACTACGCGTGATGTGAATTCTGGGACGCGCGATGTCGCTGCCTTGGACACAGGAGTGGATCCGACGTTCGCCTCGGGCAAAAACGATGATGGCAACGGCAACGCCCCCAACGGCGTAAGCAACGCGGTGTTCGACCAGGAATCAATTGGTCCGGCGCAGCGATTTTCCAACAAGACCGCGGGCGGGGCACAGCTTCGTCCGACGGTTCAGAACAATCGCATGGCGGTTGGGACGCTTTCGATCAATGACGCCGGTGGGAACGACACGCAGGGGATTGCGAATCCGGTTCGGGTTTTGTCTTACAGCGACAGCGTGAATGGGACGTCGCCATACGTCAGCCCGAACTTTGCGACGATCAGCAATGGGACGTATGTCATTTATCAGAACGAGCAGGTTGTCACGCTTCGCACGCCCGGCGCTGGCTATGCGACCAACACCGTGGTGACCGCGGCCAACGGCGCGCAGGTTATTCAGGGAACGATTCAGGGAGATGATTCCAGCGGAGATGTCGTTACGCTGCTGAACAATACGGCGAATTCTGTTGCCACCGCCGACGCCGCCAGCAGTCCGGTGAATCCGGCGGATGGGCTGCTTTCTCAGGGTTACATCATTCCTTCGCTCATGCAGGTGTCCAAAAATTTTAATGGCGAAGGGTTGAACAATTCTGTGGCCGGGCAGATTGCCACTGGCTCGATCACCAGCCAGTCCAATCTCACTTCCGCCGGCGGCAGCTTCAATCAGGCGTTGTATAATTCCTATTCAGCACCCGGGGGTTTTGGTCCGAGCGCACTTCCGGATTTGACAACTCAACAGCCAACGACGGGCACCGGGAGCACATACGGTGGCAAAGGGGGAACATTTGCCAAGAGTTTCTTCAATAGCCCCGGCGGCGCCGCGATCAATATCACCACCACCAACTTTCTGTTCGGTAACTTCAATCAGAATGGCGTGCGCGATTACAATGCCGCTGTGAAGTCGGCCCTTTCCGCGGATCGGGCTCTCATCACGGCGGACCAAGCTGTGGGGGCTAGCGTTGACGGGAGCGAATTCACTTCTCAGGGGGACAACAACGGCGTCGCCGGCGGAACGAACGGCATCCTCAATACCGCGATAGTTTCCTACACCGACGCATTAGGAGTGACCCATACCAACCTTACGAAGGGTGACCTGATCGTCATGGGCGATTACAACGGCGATGGCCACTTCGACGGCGCTGATTTGGTTGCGATGGCGGAAGGGGCTGCTCTTTCGGATAACACTGGGACGGACCGATTGAGTGCGGATAATTATCAAACAGGGGTGTTGGATAAGAACGCGGCGATGGATTATCTCAACACCAACGTTGGAACCACCGGGGCGGATCTCTACATCCGCCAGTCCGGGCGGCAGATTTTGGAGGCGGCAAGCGTTCCGGCCGGGGCGACCGCTGTCACCAATCCGATCACCCATGCACAGGTGATCGATCCCGTCTCGGGGCTTGCGGAATTCAGCTACGACCCGAATGGAACGAACACATTCAATAAGAGCGACGTGAACCAGGACGGTACGGTTGACTTCAACGACGCGGTCGTGGTGGATGATGCCAACGGTCAGGACTACAGCAATCTGGGCGATCAGGTTTCGGCCACTATGCAGGCTCCGGTCGTCGGCGGCACGATTCCGCTGAATCTGGTTCTTGCCAAGCAGAGCGATGGGTCCACGGTGATCAACTCCAGTGACGTGGCGGTTGTGGATAGCCAATTGACGGGTGTCGGCACTACGAATTGGTATGGATACAATTTGCAGAAGACGGGTCCGAGCACCATTACCTTTGCCAGGACCGGCGGGGCGGTGAACGTTTACAGCGGCGCCAGCTTCGAGATATCCAACGGCATGGTGCAGATCGGCGGCAGCGTCGATCCGTTCTCCGGCACGGGAGCCACGGCCGGGAATCATGTCAGCGTGGTGGTTAACAACAGCGCGACTCTTCAGTTCACGCCCAATGCGGCGGTTAGTGAAGTCGCGGGACTCAGCATCGGTAGCAGCAGCGTGGTGGATCTCACCAACAACGAGCTGAAGATTGATTACGCACCGGGCACGCAGGCCTCGGCTGATGCCACGGTCCGCAGCTATCTCATTAACGGCTATAACCACGGAGCGTGGAACGGCGTCGGCGGGATCAGCAGTTCCACCGCGGCGTTGCCGGCCAACAGCAGTTTTGCCTTGGGTTACGCGGATGGGGCGGATGGCGTCGTTGCAGGCCTGAGCAGCGGCCAGATCGAGGTCAGATATACGCTGTACGGCGATGCGAATCTCGACGGCGTCGTCAATGGCGATGACTTTACCATCCTGGCCGGAAACCTCGGCAAGTCGGTCTCGGGCTGGGACCAGGGTGACTTCAACTACGATGGTGTTGNNGATGGCTGATGTTCCGGAGCCGACTTCTGCCGGACTGATTCTGATCGCATGCACGGGCGTTTTGGCCCGGCGGCGACGAATGGCTTGAGTTTTAGCGTTCAGAGGGTTTGAGATGCAAAGGAACCGTGGGTTAATTCCCGCGGTTTCTTTTTTTTTGCCAGTTGGAGCAAATTCTATTGATCCGGCCTCAGGACAATTCGTTTGCCTTGGGAGGCTTGTTCATACGCCACGGCCGCCGCGGCAAGCGGATAGGATTGACTTGGCTTTGCCGTGAAGCGTCCTGCGGCGAAGTCGGGTGTCATTTGTTGGAGAAGTTTTGCGCAGGCGACGGCATCCATGCCACGGGTATCGACGCCGATAATGCGTTGTGTTTTGCGATAGATGGTACGGAGGTTGAAGGTTGATTTGCCATCGGGCGGTGCGGTGATGATTGGGATTCGCCCGTTCATGCACGTGATCTCGACGGCGTCGGCGAACATCGAGCCGCTGGTGTCGAAGACGACGTTTGCACCCTGCTTGTTCGTGATTGACTGGATCGCTTGAATGATATTTGCGGAACGGGAGTTGATCACGTCGTTCGCGCCGCTTTCTCGGGCTGCGGGAAAATCGGTGTCGGAGCGCACAACAGCGATGACGCGAGCGCCGCGGGATTTGGCGATTTGGACGGCTGCGGAACCTACTCCGCCAGCAGCGCCGATGATGACGGCTGTTTCTCCGGAAGAGATTTCGGCGGCGGTGATCATAGCGGACCAGGCGGTGACGAAGGTGAGTCCGGCTGATCCGGCAGTTTCCATCGATAGCGAAGCGGGTTTGAGGGTCGCAGCCGTCGTTGGGAGGAGTATGAATTGAGCGTGGGAGCCGTCGCGTGTGAAGCCGATGTCGCCGCCGGTGCCCCAGACTTCTTTGCCCACGAGGTCGCGCGGCCCGCGCGTGATGACGCCGGCGAAATCGCGGCCGGGGATTCGGGGGAGCGTGGTGCCGTGCATTGTGCCGGCGACATTTTTGACGTCGCTGGGATTGATGGATGCCGCTTTGATTTCGATGAGGATTTCGTCTTCGCGTGGCTCGGGTGTTGGGACTTCCTCGACTTTCAGTTGAGCAGGGCTGCCAAATTGGTGGATGACGACGGCCAGCATCGGAAATCCTTATTCGGCGCGAGCTTCGAGGGCTGCGACGAGATCCTCGAATTCGAAGGGTCCATCGTGACGGTCGCCGTTGATGAAGAAGGTTGGGGTGCCGTTGACACCGCTACGGACGCCGCCGAGGAAATCGTCGCGGACTCGAGAGGCGTATTGGCGGGCTGTCAGAGCATTGCGGAGGTCTGGGACGGAGAGCCGCAATGTTTTGGCGAGTTCAAGGAGCATGGGCAGACTTAGATCAGATTGATTCTCGAAGATTTTGTCATGCATTTCCCAGAATCGTTCGTGAGCCGCGGCGAATTCGGCGGCCTCGGCGGCGTTTTCGGCGTTTGGATGGATTTCCCTGAGGGGAAAATTTCTGAAGATGAACATCAGGCGATCGCCGAAATGTTTTTGCACGCGTTTGACGATGGGGTAGGCGTGTCCGCAGTGAGGGCATTCGTAGTCGCCGTATTCGATGAGGGTGATGGGGGCGCGTTTATCGCCCTGGATGTGGTCGTCTGATGTCACGGGTACTTTTAGTTTGGACATGACTGGCTCCGTTATTTGGGAAGTTCTTCGAGTGCCTGGAGGATGCCATCGGCGCCGGGATTGACGGCGACTGGGGAGCGGTAGCTCCAGCGGATTGTGCCGTTTTTGTCGATCACGAAAAGGGCGCGTTCGCAGAATCCGTCTTCATGGCGATAGGCGCCGTATTTGCGGGCGGTATCGCCTTTGGGCTCAAAATCGGCGAGCAGGGGGAAATGGAGGTGGCGGTTTTTTGTGAATTCTTCGTGGCACCAGACGCCGTCAACGGAAATGCCGAGAAGTTCGGCGCCATATTTTTTGAATTCCGGGAGGATTTCGTTGTAGAGGGCCATCTGATCGCCGCATACTGGGCTGAAGTCGGCTGGGTAGAAGGCGAGGATCACCGGATTGCCGCGCAACTCGCTGAGGGCGAGCTTTTGATCCGGAGTAACATGGAGTGAAAAATCCGGAGCTTTTGTTCCGGGGGTCAGAATGTCAGGCATTGCTTCACCTTTCTCTGGCAGAGTGATTTACGGCAAATGCACGGGCGGCACAACGCGCTCGATTTCGGCGCGGTGCGATTCAAGCCACGGCGGCAGCATAAGCTTTTTCCCCAGTTCGGCGGCGGTCTGGTCGGCTGTAAAACCTGGACCATCGGTGGCGATCTCAAAAAGGACGCCGCCGGGTTCGCGATAATAGATTGAATGAAAGTAGGTGCGATCCATGACCGGCGAGACATTCAGGCGTTCGGTGGCGAGTGTTTTGTGCCACACGGCCTGCTGGGCATCATCTTTTGTTCGGAAGGCTACGTGATGGACGACGCCCGCGCCCATTGCGCCGTGACGCCCATCCGGCACGCAGAGCAGATCAACCGTGGAAGCAAACCCGTCGCCTGAGCCGGCGCAATAGCGGAAACGATTCTGCTCGTTTCCGTCGGATTTGAAGCCCATGATGTCGGTCAGGAGTTTGGCTGTATTTTCGTATCCTTCCTCTGAGATCGTGATGCCATGAAACCCGCGAATGGCATGATCGGCGGGGATTGGGAGGGAGGACCAGGGTTGTCCTTTTGGATTGGGGGTGCCGATGATTTCCAGGGGCATTCCATCGGGGTCGGTAAAAGCGAGGACACGCTCGCCGAAGCGGTCGGCGGCTTGCGGTTGGATGCTCTTTTCTTTTAGGCGTCTGGACCAGAAATCGAGCGCGGTTGATGGTACAGCGAAAGCTGTTGCAGTTACCTGGGGTGGCCCGATCTTTCCGCGATAGGCGCCAGCCCAGGCGAAGAATGTCAGGATTGTCCCGGGACGGCCGAGTTCGTCGCCGTAGTAGAGATGATAGCTACCGGGGTCGTCGAAGTTGACGGTTAGTTTGACGAGCCGCAATCCCAAGATGCCGCAATAGAAGTCGATATTCTTTTGCGCATCCGCGGTGATCGCGGTGACGTGGTGAATTCCGGGGATGGATTGCGAAGGATTCGGCATGGTTCTTTGGTCACATAGTATGCCGTGAAAGGCGGCAGTCCAGAAGGAGAAAATTTACTGAGCGATCGCGATGGATTATTTGCCGGGCGGGACGGAGGCGATTTGCTTCAGCAGCTTTCGGCAGGCGTCGAGTTCGTCGTCGATGATTGTGTGGGGGATGCCGGGGTAGCGGCGAAGTTCGACATTTGCGCCCATTCCGCGAAGCACGGTCTGGGTTTCTTGCACGCGCTCAAAGGGAACATGCGGGTCTGGATCGCTAGTGCCGAGAAATATAGGCGTGCCT
The DNA here is from genome assembly GCA_003153655.1 of Phycisphaerales bacterium. Classification (GTDB taxonomy): domain Bacteria; phylum Planctomycetota; class Phycisphaerae; order Tepidisphaerales; family Tepidisphaeraceae; genus PALSA-1353. The sequence continues at coordinate 16,978 of PMAK01000218.1, read as the reverse complement.
GCGAGAGAGCCGGGATAGTTTCTTGGAGTGCCTGGGGGTCCGATCAGGCCACCTGTCAGGGCCATTACCGCGCCATAGCGTCTTGGATGTCGTGCAACAAATTCCGATGTGAGGCAGGCGCCTTGTGAGAATCCCAATAGGGCGATGTGTTTGCTGGGAATGCCGCGGCCGAGGATGTCGGCGATCAGTGCGTCGATCCGATTCAGGGCTGACGTGAGATATGGCTTGTTGGATTCTATTGGAGCCAGGAAGGAATTTGGATACCAGGTGTTTCCGGCGGCCTGCGGAGCTATGGCGGCGAAATTGTCGGCGTCCAGCACGCGGTAAAGCTCGAGGATACTTGCGGCGGATGCGCCTCGGCCGTGCACGAGCAAAATCGTGGCGTCGGCTTTTTCGGGCGCTGGTCCGGCGGTGAGGATCGGCTGGTTTGCATGCGGATCAGAATCTCGGGTGTCGTTTGATCGAGTTGGATTCATGGCAGGCTCGCTACCGGTTCCGGCAAGCGAGTAATGATAGCGTGGAATTGCACCGCCACAAATCGCATTTTCAAGCGATATGGCGAGGGCATTTCGGATTTCGAGTCTACAATATCCGGCCGCATGACTCTTCAGGAGCGGCTCAATTTCGGCTTGTTACATCATCGGGCGGGCCGACTGACGGAGGCGGAGAAAATCTATCGCCAGATATTGGCCGAACAGCCGAATCATGCCGATGCATTGCATCTTCTGGGGGTTGTGGCTGGACAGGCGGGACAGTTGGACGCGGCCGTGACATTGATTCGGCAAGCGATTGCCGTTTCTCCAACCAATGCCGCTTATTACGGCAGCCTTGGGAATGCGTTGCAGGATCGGGGGCAACCGGACGACGCGATCGGCGCCTTTCGGACTGCCATCGGGCTTCGGCCTGATTTTGCTGAGGCATACAACAACCTNNTGGTAATGTCCTGAGGGATACGGGTCAACTTGACGAAGCGATCGCGTCGGTTCGAGAGGCGATTCGTCTGAGTCCTGAAAAGACTGCGGCGCATAGCAATCTGCTTGCCAATTTGCATTACGACCCGAGGGAGGATGCCGAGACGATCTACGAGGAACATCGCCGCTGGAATGAGCGGCATGCTGGGCCGCTGAAAAAGTTCATTCAGCCGCATGTCAACAATCGTGATCCGAGCCGGCGGCTGCGCGTTGGATATGTTTCGGCCGATTTTTGCAGACATCCGGTTGGTTTGTTTATGGTGCCGCTGTTGGCGCACCACGACTCGCGAAGTGTGGAAGTCTTCTGCTATTCCGACGTGAGGGTCCCGGATGAGAATACGGCCAGACTTCGTCAATTGGCGCATGTGTGGCGCAACGCGGCGGGGATGGCGGATGCACAACTCGCCCAGGGGATACGAGCGGATCAGATCGACATACTTGTGGATTTATCTCTTCACTCGGCGGGAAATCGCCTGCTCGCTTTCGCTCGAAAGCCAGCGCCGGTTCAAGTTACATGGCTTGGCTATCCAGGGACGACCGGCTTAACCAGCATCGACTACCGATTGACTGATCCGTTTCTTGATCCGCCGGTAACTGATCAGTTCTATTCTGAAAAGTCGGTGCGCTTGCCGCATACTTTCTGGTGTTATGAGCCGGTGCATCCGGAACTGCAGGTCTCCGGGCTTCCGGCTATCGAAAATGGGTATGTGACGTTCGGCTGTTTCAACAACTTCGCCAAGGTAACGCCGGCTGCGCTTGAATTGTGGGCCCGACTCCTGTCGGCAATTCCTCGTTCGCGCCTCATGATTAACTGTCCATCGGGCGAAGCTCAGGCTCGGGTGATCGAGCGATTTTCTCGATCGGGGATCGAGCCGCACCGTATCGAGTTCGTTAGGAGGAAGCCGTTGGTGGATTACCTCGCGCAGTTCAATCGCGTTGACGTGGCAGTTGATCCGTTTCCGTGTAGCGGTGGAACTTCGACGTGCGACGCGCTTTGGATGGGTGTGCCAACGGTGACGTTGCGCGGCCATACAGCTGTTGGGAGGGGAAGTGTCAGCATACTTTCCAATGTCGGGCTCGCGAATTGGATCGCGGACACTCCCGAGCAATATTTGTCGATTGCCGCGGAAATGGCGGGGGATTTGCCTCGTCTTGCGGAACTGCGATCGGGGTTGAGAAAGAAGATGGAGCAATCGCCGTTGATGAATGCTGCGCAATTCGCCGCGGATATGGAAGCGGCGTATCGAAGCATGTGGGAGAATTGGTGTTCAGCGCCAGCGTAAAAATCGTCGTTGAGATATCGTGGACGATCCGTTCCCGCGTTCGCATTTATGGAAGGCGTTTCTTGGGCCCGATGTGGCTGGCGAGGCTGGCGACCACGGCCACAAGTTCGGTGGGCTCGACCGGCTTTGCGACGTGGGATTGGTAGCCGGCGCGAAGGGCGCGGGTTCGGTCTTCGGATCTCGCAAAGGCGGTGAGGGCCGCCGCCGGGGTGCTACCGCCTTCGGCGTCGGGAAGTAGGCGCACCCTTCGGATGAGGTCGTATCCGTCTTCGTCCGGCATGCCGATGTCGCTCACCATGACCGCGGGTCGTTCACGCTTTAGTAGCTCGATGGCCTCATCGACGGACCCGGCAGTGAACACTGTTGCCTTGCATTCTTCGAGGACGCGGCAGACGAGGTCTCGCGCATCTTCATCATCGTCCACGACGAGGACGGAAACTCCGAGGAGGACGTCTGATTCGCAAAATACCTCCGGCACTCTGTCCGGCTCCGATTGCCGAGGATGTTCCCGAACCCGCTTCTCTTCACCGGCGAATACGACCGTGAGCGGGAGTTCGATTGTGAATGTTGCGCCTCCTCCCTCGCCCGGGCTCTTCGCCCGCACTTTACCGCCGTGGAGCTCGACCAGATTTTTGACGATCGCCATGCCCAAACCGAGGCCGCCGTGCTGCCGTTCNNCGCCGTGCTGCCGGGTTGTTGTCGCGTCGGCCTGACGGAAGCGATCGAAGACGTAGGGGAGGAATTCCGGGCGGATTCCGATGCCCGTGTCGGAGACGGTAATTTCCACATGGTTGTTTACCCGCTGGAGCGTAACCCGCACCTTCCCGTCTCGGGGCGTGAACTTGATCGCGTTTGAGAGGAGATTCCATATTACCTGCTGGAGGCGGCCCGGATCTCCGCGAATGAGGCCGATGTTGGGATCGAGCGTTTTGTGTAAATTAATTTCCTTGGCTTCGGCGGCGGGTCGAACGGCTTCGATGGCCGCGCTGGTGATTTCAGCGAGGTCGATCTGCTGCACGTCGATGCGGATTTTTCCGGAGATGATGCGGCTCATATCGAGAAGGTCTTCGATGAGCTGCGCCTGGGCGCGGACGTTTCGCTCAATGACGGACAAACCTTCGTTCAATTCCTTGTCGTCACGCTTGCGGCGTCGGAGGATTTGCGACCAGCCGAGGATTGCGTTGAGTGGCGTTCGGAGTTCATGCGAGAGGGTTGCGAGGAACTCATCTTTCATTCGGCCGGCGCGTTCGGCTTCGCTGCGCGCGGCACGTTCGCTTTCGAGGAGGGTGGAACGGTCCATCTCAGATTCTTTTTGTCCCGTTAAATCCTGCACAAAGCAAGCATACTTTACGTTATTTTCCTCAAGACCCGCAATTGTAAGGAGAACCGGAACGCGCGTTCCATCTTTGCGGATGTATTCCTTTTCAAACGGAGCACAGTCTCCCCGTTCGGCAATTTCCGCGACCGCCCGATCATCCAGATACCAAAAATCGGGGGGCGTCATCCTTCGCCAGATGAGTTGGCCGGCCTCGAGATCCTCCCGCGAATAGCCAACGATTTTCAGATACGCGTCATTGGCTTCCAGGATGCGTTCGTTATCGCAGAAGATCACGCCAATGACGTTCGATTCCATGATCCGGCTCATGCGCCGCTCGCCGTGTTGGATGGTCTCAATCTGGTCGCGACACTGATACTGGCGCTCGCGCGCTCTCACGGCGGATTGCATTGCGCTCACCACGGAACGCGTTGGGGCCGGGCGCTCCAAAAGCGTTACGTTTCTCAGTGAGTGTAGGACGCGCGTGGCGCCAGGCGACTGAATGCCACCTTGCATCATCATCACGACCGGGAGGTCCGACCAGGATGACTGCTTATTCAACGCGGCCAGAACGTCGTCGATCCCGACGCCGCTAATGGCCTCTTCGGTTAACAGCACGGCTCCGGCCCCGGCATCAATGTCATTGGCTAGACTGCGCAAGCTTGGGCAGGCGACGCATGCGAGACCTGCCGCCGTCAAAAGCGCGCGCGTAATCTCCGCGTCTTTCGCAGTGGGGGCTGCGATGAGGACGCGTTTGGCTGTCTCATCACCAGGGTTTTTGGACATCCGTTTTGCTCGCTCGAATCAGGTCCTGCTCTTTTCCGAATTCATCTCAATAGGAACTCCCGTCAGGAGGCCGCGGAACTGCGTGAGTGGCTCGCTCAGGTGTATTCCCTTTTCATCGAAGTAAAGCTCGCGGATGCTTTGTTCATGAGCTCCGCTGCGTTTCTTCACAACCGAAATGGCTTTCTTCACTCTGCCGGCGTATTCAAAGTATCGAAGCAGTACGACGGAATCAGCCAAATAACTGGTATCCACCGGGGATTGCATATTCATGCCCAACACCCCGTGCTGGGCGACGACCATAATTGTTGTAACGCCACGGCGACCCAAGTATGTCAGCAGCTCGTGGAGCTGGGCGGTCAGGTACTGTTCGGAGGGCATTGCATTCATGTAGCCATTGAGGCTGTCGATGACGACCACACGCGCTTTGTCCGTCTCGACTGCTTCGCGGACTAGATAAGCGAATTCGCCGGGAGAGAGTTCGGCGGGGTCCACTTGCCGCACTCTTACCTGGCCGGCTTTGGTTCCCTCCTTGAATTTGATACCGAGCGCTTCGGTTCGGGCTTCCAGGGTCATGGTGCTTTCATCGAAGGCAAAGATGACGGCGTGGTCGCCGCGTTCGGCTGCGGCGACCGCATACCGGACGGCAATCGTTGATTTTCCAGAGCCGGCGGGCCCCATGAGGAGGGTACTGGTGCCGCGGTCCGGGCCGCCGCCCAGAAGCGCATCAAGCGCGGTGACGCCGCTCTTAATGCGTTCGCCCTGAAATGGCTCGCTGTGTTCAGACGCCACCAATCGCGGGAAGACGAACAATCCACCCGTTTTGATGGAGAAGTCATGAAAGCCCCCGCGGTAATCGGTGCCTCGGAATTTCACCACGCGGAGCCTTCGACGCGCGGCGCCGTAGAGGGGAACCAGTTGCTCCAAGGAAATAACACCGTGAGAAATGCTGTGGAGTTGGAGGTCTGAACCTTCGAAGGTGCGGTCGTCGAGAAGGAGGACGGTGCATTTGCGGCCGATGAAAAACTGCTTGAGCGCCAGAATCTGACGGCGATAGCGCAGTGAGTTCTGGGCAAGTATCCGCATCTCGGAGAGCGAATCAAAAACAACGCGACTTGGATTTACCCGTTCGACGGCGTCGAGCACCATCTTGGTGGTTTCATTGAGCTCAACCTCGGAGGGGTGGTACATGGTCACTTGGGCGTCGGCGTCAAGATCTTTCTCGGAGGCTATGAGTTCGATGACTTCGATGCCGTCGAGTGTCCAGCCGTGTGATTCCGCGCCGGCGACGACTTCTTCCTTGGTTTCCGAAAGGGTGATGTAGAGGCACTTTTCGCCATTCCTTACGCCCTCGCGCAGGAATTGGAGAGAGAGGGTTGTCTTGCCCGAGCCAGGGTCGCCATCGACGAGGTAGAGGCGATGTGGGATGAGGCCGCCGTTGAGAATGTCATCGAGGCCCGAAATGCCCATTGTGGATCGCTTCAATTTCGCTCCGCCGTCCGTCTTCATGCTGAACTCCAAAAAGTCGCTGTATTTCGTGCGGCCACTCGGGCATTCAAATCAGTCTCGCGAGAAAGGCCGGCGGGTTGATCCAAAAATCAAAACCGTTGACGGTGTGCCACACATGCGCTGGCAACTCCGCGTGATTTGGTGATGGCGCGCCCGGATTTTGCCAGGATCGGTGGCTGCGATTCAACTCATTGGCATTTCGACTAACGCATCGGCTTCAGCCTTCCACCCATATCCCAATTTTTGAAACCCCGGTAAAAGCTCCAGAACTGAACCCTGTCTGCCGCACTCAGATTTACCCTGACAAGTAGAGGCGGACTGAGCCCTGAACAGCAGCAAAACAACAATTATCAATGTGCATGCTAATGGGGTTATTCGTTTTCAGGCAACGGCGTAAATCTTATAGTGGGAGCATTTGTGTCCGGCGTTCGTCTATGTGGATATGAAAAACAGTAAGTGGATGATATGAAATAGTTTACAAGGAGATGGCTGGGGGGCTGCTTATTCGCGATTAAGACTTTGGCCGAGTTCCTCGAGCCCTTCGAACATTTTGTCCGAGCCCTTGAGCCAGAATCCGTATGCTCCGGCGGATTGGGCGGCATCTCGTTCAGAATCATCGCCGCTGCATAATACTACGGCCAAGTGAGCTAATTTTGCGTTCTGGCGGATTCGCAATAAGAGTTCCATTCCGGAAATGCCTGGCAGGCGCTGATCGACCACGACCGCGTCGGGGGGAGCCGCCTGTAGTTGCTCCCAGGCATCCTCGCCGGATTCCGCCATTTCGATGGAATGGCCGTGCAAACTCAGCAAATGTCCGACCACCTCACGCATATCCCGGTGGTCGTCCACAACCAAAACCTTGGCCATTGTCATCTCCTGCCGATCCGCATGACATAGAGTCTATAGCGGCGCGGAGTTTACAGAAAGGATGGATGGGGGCTAACCGGTCGCACGTTGGCTGAGGTCTCTCAAGAGCGTTTCTTGCGAACGGCGTTTAATGCTGGAACGGGTTGGAGAATCAATGCGCCCAGCGGAGGTAGCGTCAGGGTTAGGGATTTCAGCCATTTGCAATGAGGCAATGGGGATGGGGTATTCATGCTTTCGGAGCGGTCGATCAAGCTGGCGNNTTTGATCCTTTAATTCGGCGCTGGCGCATCGGGGGGGTGTGGGATTGACAGGTCGCTGGTTGTGATCGATTCAAGCTCGGCGAGATGCTTTTCTCGCGTGACTCTGAGGTTTGCCACCAGACGTTCAATCGTGATGAGTGATCGCTCATCGTCCAAAAGATCGAGCAGCGAGGCGCGGCCGGTTTCATAGGTGGATTGGCCGACGTTCACCATTTCGCGCGTGCGCGGGAGAATCGTGCGCTCGAAGAGGTTTAGCTGGCGGTCGGTGTCTCGAATGATCGCGATGTCGCTCAGCACTTGGGCGGCCAGATCGTTGCCGGATTGGCGGCGCATGGCTTCGGTGGCGCGGAGATTGGCTTCGGCCTGGGCGATGGCGGCGTTTAGGGCTTCATAGCGGAGAATCGGAATGGTCGCCTGGCCGAGGATTGATTGCGTGACGCCTGTCAGGTCTGTTCCGGCGCTCAGGTTGAAATCGGGGATGTATTGAAGTTTGGCGAGACGGATTCCTTCGCGGCGGCCGTGGATTTCGTCGGCGAGGGCGAGGAGTTCGGGGTTTTGTTTTGCCGCGAGGTCGATCAGATCTGCGTCCGCATAGGTGATTGCGCGCGTTGGGGGTAGATCGGTTGGGTTTGGCAGCGGTGCATCTGCCGCGCGGCTCAGGAGCGCATTGAGCGTGGCTCGCTGAGCTGGTAGCTGCGACTGCATCTGGGCGATGTCGTTGCGGGAGAGATCGATTTCGTTGGCGGCTTTCAGGACGTCTTGCTGGCTGGAACCGCCGGCGCGGTTTTGGGCCTGGGTTACGGTAGCGGTGGTTTGGAGGAGTTGCTCGTTGCTTTGCTCGAGACGGATGAGTTCCGCGTTTAATGCGTAGTCGTAGTAAGCACTGAGGACTTTGTTGCGGAGGTCGTATTTCGCTTTTAAGAAGCGCTGGCCTGTTGCCTTCGCGTTCTGAAGCGTTTGTTTGGCGGCGGCGTCTAATTTGCCGGGCCACTTGATGTCGGTCATGGGATCTTTGGCGAGTGTCAGGGTGGTGTTGTCCCAACTGGTGCGGCCGTTGGTGATGTTGGTTCCGGCGGCGATGTTGAGCGTGGCGCTTTGTGTGCCGTCTTGTGGGATTTGCTCGATTGCGGATCGCCATTCCCAATAGTGCTGTTCCAGTTCCGCATTATTAAGCAGGGCGTATTCGACCACTTGATCGGGGGTTGGGTTTTGCGGCAGCGGCGCGATTTGGCGGTTCTCCATTCGTTTTTCGAATGGCTTTCCTGATTGTGCGGCGGCGTCGCGCTCTTCACGCTCGCCCGGCGGGTGAATGGTGCAGGCGGGGAGTCCGATCAAGAGCGCGGCGATTGCGAGGCGGCCGATGGGTTTGAAATTACTCATGAATAGTCTCCTCGTTCAATGCGCTTTGAGGCTCGCGATTCAGTCCGATGCCTTTGGCGATGTAGAAGATGATTGGATAGATGAGCAGTTCCATGAGGAAGCTGGTGAAGAGACCGCCGAGCATGGGGGCGGCGAGTCGGCGCATGACATCGGAGCCGGTGCCGGTCGCCCAGAGCAGGGGAACCAGGCCGATGAACGCGGCGGCCACGGTCATGGTTTTGGGGCGGATTCGTTTTACCGCGCCGTCGTCAACGGCATGCCAGAGATCGTCATGCGTCCGCATTTTTCCGTTGGCTTTGAAGCGTTCGTAACTGTTGTCGAGATAGAGGAGCATGACCAGGCCGGTTTCGGCGTCGAGGCCGGCCAGGGCGATGATTCCGACCCAGACGGCGAGGCTCAGGTTGTAGCCAAGGAAGTAGAGGAACCAGATCGCGCCGACGAGACTGAAGGGGACTGCGAGAAGTACCACGCCGACGCGGAACCAGCTTTTCGTGGCGGCGTACAAGAGCATCACGATGATGATGAAGGCGAGAGGAACGGCCCACTTCAATCGCGCGTTGGCTTCCTGAATATTTTCAAACTCGCCGGACCAGACGAGGGTGTAACCTGCCGGCAATTGCAGCTTTTGCGAGATCGCGGATTGGGCATCGGTGATGAAGCTGCCGATGTCACGGCCGGAGATGTCCACGAATACCCAGGCGGAGCGGCGCGCGTTTTCGCTTTTGATCATCGGCGGGCCGGGTTCGATTTTTAACGTGGCGACTTCGCCTAGCGGAATCTGTGCGCCGGTTGGCGTTGAAATCAACACTTGTTTGATGGCGGAGGGATCGTCGCGGAGATCGCGGGCGTAGCGGATGTTGACGGGATAGCGTTCGAGGCCTTCGACGGCGGTGGTTGTTTTCATTCCACCGATGCTGGTGCTGATGACATCCTGCACGTCGCCGGTGGTCAGGCCATATCGGGCGGCTTGTTTGCGATTCACGTCGATGTCGAGGTAGTGGCCGCCGAAGGATCGCTCGGGATAGGCGCTGGTTGTGCCGGGGACGGTGAGCATGATGGTGGATGCTTTCTCAGCCAAGTCCGCCAGCACTTGCAGATCGGGGCCCATGATCTTGATTCCGACGGGTGTTTTGATGCCGGTGGAGAGCATGTTGGTGCGATTTTCGATCGGCATGGGCCAGGCATTGGCGACGCCCGGCTCGGTGACGACGGCATTGAGGCCGGGGTGATCGGTTCCGTCGGCGTCTTGCCAGCCGTAGACCAATTCCTCCATGGTTATTTTCCGCTCGGCCGGCCAGAAGGTGTGCTGAAATGGCCAGCGGAGAAGGGTGGGCCAGCGGTCGAAGAAGTAGGTCATCTTTCGCTTGCGCCATTTGTCCGGATCGGTTTGCAATCGGGTGACGCTTTCGATCATGTCGAGGGGCGCGGGGTCGGTGGCGGTGTCGGCGCGGCCGATCTTGCCGTAGACGCTGACGACTTCGGGGAAGGTTTTGATCAGCTTGTCGGTCTGCTGGAGAACTTGGCGTGCTTTGGTGACGCTGATGCTTGGATCGGTCGTGGGCATATACAGCAGGTCGCCTTCATCGAGGGGCGGCATGAATTCGCTGCCGAGGTGCGTGAACGGCCAGACTGCCGAGGCCATGAAAGCCAGCGCGAGAACCAGCACGATCCAGCGGAATTTCATCGCGACGCGAAAGAACGGGTTGTAGAGTTTTTGCAACGTGTAGCTGATGGGGCTTTGATCTTCGTGAATGATGCGCTGCGGCAGGAGAACCATCGCAGCTAAGATCGCCCAGCCGCCGGCCATCCACCATCGATAGGGTTGCAAATCCGGTTCGAGATTCGCGAGGAAATAGAGAAGAGTTGCCGGGAGGACTATCGCGGCGATCGTGATGAGGAGGTTTATTTTGCGGCCCCAGGCTTTGGGCAGGGTGCGGTCCCTGATGAAATAGACCATGAGCACGGGGATGATGGTGATGGAGAGAATCGATGCCGAGGCCATCGCGAATGTTTTGGTGAAGGCGAGGGGTTTGAAGAGGCGTCCGCTTTCGCCGCCCAGCACGAAGACGGGCATGAAGCTGACGGTGATGATCAGGAGGCTGAAAAACAGGCTGGGGCCGACCTCTTTGGCGGCTTCCATGATGATGTCATTGCGCGGGCGTGGAGATTTGCCGGCGCGGACCTGTTCTTCTTCGTGATTGAGATGCTTGTGTGCGTTTTCGACCATGATGATGGCGCTGTCGACGACTACGCCGACGGCGATGGCGATTCCGCCGAGGCTCATGATATTTGCGTTGATGCCGAGGAGGTGCATGGTCAGCAGGCTGATGAGCATGCTGCTGGGAATGACGAAGATGGCGACGAGTGAGCTGCGGGCGTGCAATAGAAAGAAGATGCAGACGAGGGCGACGACCAGCATTTCCTCTAGCAAGGTGTGGCGAAGGGTGTGGACGGCGCGCTTGATGAGATCGGAGCGGTCGTAGGTGGTTTTGATGATGACGCCGGGGGGCAGGCCGTTTTCGAGGTCGGCGAGTTTTGCCTTGGCGTCGTGAATGACTTGATAGGCGTTGGCGCCGAAGCGGGCGATGACGACGCCGCCGACGGCCTCGCCTTCACCGTTCCATTCGCCGATGCCGCGGCGTTCTTCGCCGGCGATCTGGAGGGTGGCGACATCCGAGAGCATGATGGGCGTGCCGTCTTTGCCGAGGCCGACCGGGACATCGGCGAGGTCTTTTACTCCCTGGAGATATCCGCGGCTGCGGACCATATATTCGTTTTCGCTTAGTTCGATGACTGATCCGCCGACGTCGTTGTTGGAGCGTTGGATCGCGGTCATGATCGTGGTGACCGGGAGGGTGTAGGCGAGGAGGCGCTCCGGTTTGAGGACGACCTGATATTCTTTGACGAAGCCGCCGATGGGGGCGACCTCGGCGACGTTTGGCACGGCTGTCAGCTGATAATGCAGATACCAATCCTGAAGACTGCGCAGGCTGGCCAGATCCTGGTTGGAGGAGACGAGGGGTTTGCCATCGAGGGGACTGACGCCGGGCTTGTCGAATGCGCGAACTTTTATGAGCGATGATTTTCGGTTGAGTGGGGCGTCGCTTGGGTTGGCGTACCACTTGTCGTTCGTTTCATCGTGCCAGATTCCGTTTGGATGTGCGGGGGAGTAATAGCCGGGATAGAGCATGTACTGGTAGACCCAACCGACGCCGGTGGCATCGGGCCCGAGTTTGGGTTCGACGCCCGCTGGAAGACGATCTTTTACGAAGTTGAGGTATTCGAGCACACGGCTGCGGGCCCAATAGAGATCGGTGCTGTCGTCGAAGATGATGTAGATGAACGACTGCTCGAACATGCTGATGCCACGGACTACCTTGGCGTGGGGAATGCCCATCATCGCCGTTGTCAGCGGGTAGGTGACTTGATCCTCCACGACGTTCGGGGCCTGGCCGGCGTAATCGGTGGTGACGATGACTTGCACGTCTGAAAGATCGGGCACTGCATCCAGACTGATATTGATCGTCGCCCAGATTCCGGCTGCGACGAGCAGGGCTGTCAGCAGCAGAACCATGAACTTGTTGCGGACGGATAGTTCGATGATTTTTTCGATCATTGGGCCATCCCCCCGGATTGGCGAAGCTTGTCGATGGCTTCGGTGGTGCGGCTTTCGACGTCGAGCAGGAATTGGCCGCTGGTGACAACCATTTCGCCGGGGGCGAGGCCTTCCAGAATCTGGACACGATCGTCGTCGCCCATCAGGCCCATGCGAACTTTTCGCGGCTCGAAGTGGCCTTGGCGGACTGCGACGAAGGCGATTTGTCGTGTGCCGGTGTCGATGACCGCTTCGCGCGGAACCCATACGGCGTCGGCTATGGGTTTGGTGATGATGTTCGCCGTGGCGTACATGCCGGGGCTGAGTTCATGTTTTGGATTGTCGAGCGTGACGCGAACCCTTTCGGTCCGGGCCATGTGATCGAGGTGCGGATAGATGAAGGTGATTGGGCCGGTGAACGTTTTGCCCGGCACGGCGTCCACGGTTGCTTCGACGGTTTGGCCGAGCGCGACGAGCGGCATGTTATCTTCATAGACCTGGGCGTTGAGCCAGAGCTGGGTGTGGCCTTCGATCCGCATGATCTTCATGCCGGCCTGGACGGCTGAACCTTGAACGACCATCTTGTCGGCGACATGGCCGCCGATAGGGCTGCGGAAGGGGATGGTTTCGGGGGCCTTGTCTGAATTGGCGATTGACGCGATGTCTTCGTCGGCCACGCCCCAAAGGCGGAGCTTTTGTTTTGCGGAATCGACGAGATTTTGCGATTCCATCCGCATCGCATCAGTTGCTTTTGGGTCGAGCGACTTGAGTGATCGGACGGCTCCGATCAATTCTTCCTCCGCAACCTGGAGATCGGGGCTGTAGAGATCAAACAGAGGCTCGCCCGTGTGAACGTGCATCCCTTCCTGATTCGCGTAGAGGTTTTTGATCCAGCCGTTTACCTTGAGATTGATTTCGTATTGGGCCGGCTCGGGGACTTCCAGAATTCCGAGCGTGCGGACGGTTTTTTCCAGCGGCCCGCGGGAGACTTCGGCGGTGCGGACGCCCATGTTTTGGACAATCGTTGGATCGATTCGGACGGTGGGGCCGGCGGATTGCTGGTCTTCGTAGACGGGCACCAGATCCATTCCCATCGCGCTCTTGCCGGGGGCATGGGCGATTGATGATGGGCCGAGCATCGGATCCCAGTAGTAGAGGATTTTCTTTTTGCCGTCGGCGGAATTTCCAGTGTCGGCATCCGAATCCATATTCAATGGCACGAGCTTCATGTGGCAGATGGGACAGGTGCCGGGATGATCCTGGATGACTTGCGGATGCATGCCACAGGTCCAGAGTTGTTTCGGCCGTGTTGTTGAATCAGCAACCGGCGTCATTTCAGGCATTGGCTGCATGCGATCGGATGCGACCTTCACGGCGAATACAGCAGCCAAGGTCAAAACAACGGCGGATGCCGCTATGGCAATTGTTTTCATGGGATTTCGCGCAAAAAAGAACTTTGGACTGGAAGAGGAGCGCACGCTCACATAAATGCGGCGAGGCGCGCCACGTATTAGCGATCAGATTTTGGCGGGAATCAGATTGTCAGCGCGCAGGATAAGCTCAGAAGCGTGGGAGAATTTGATTTTGCAGACTCGCGGATCGAAGGAGCGAAAGGCGCCGCGTACGCAGTTAGAAAAGGTTGTAATTCACTAACGCCGAATAGCGGTGAGGCAACCGGTTGCGGGTTGGTGATCGTTACTGTCTTGCCGGTGGTTGCAAGCGGACATTGCTGATTGCAGCCGGTGGTGTGTTTGTGAGATTCGCGAGAACTCTTGGTCCGCGGAGAATTCGGCCCACAGCATTTGCAATGTACTGATGAACATTGGGTGTTAGATGCGCATTGACCGGCCATGCAGTTCAAATAAGGGAGACTACCCGCCAGTTGGGTGATAACGATCAAAGCGGAAATGAAATAGCGAAGATTCAGGCCCACGTTGGAAACCATACGATTGAATGTTTCAATGGTCAAGAACGCATTAGACTTATCGGTCTTTTCCATTCACAGGTTGCCTAAAACCTCATTTCTGGGCTTTCTGATGTGCGAGAGCCATAAATCTCGCTGCCGAATATCGCAATTGGTTTTCTGCATCGTCATTCTCTTCCTGTTTCAGAGAATGGGGTTGACGTGGTAGCCTTTGTTTTATGAGAACGGATGGACGACGAGTGGATGAGTTGCGGGCGATTTCTGTGCGGCGGCAGTTTACGGATACGCCGGCGGGGTCTGTGCTTTGGACGCAGGGGAAGACGGTCGTGCTTTGCACTGTTTCTATGGCAGCGGAGGTACCGCCATGGTTTGATGAGAAGCGGGCCGGGGGCTGGGTGACGGCGGAATATGTAATGTTGCCGGGATCGACGCCGCAGAGGAAGCCGTGGCCGAAGATCGGGCATACGGATTCGCGGGGGACGGAGATTCAGCGGTTGATTGGGAGGTCGCTTAGGGCGGCGATTGATTTGGGGCGGATCGGGCCGCATACGTTGGCGGTGGATTGCCAGGTTTTGCAGGCGGATGGTGGGACACGGACGGCTTGTATTTCGGCGGCGTACGTGGCGATGCGGGATGCGGTGAAAAAGTTGCCGGCGACGATGCCGATGCCTCGGGTGATTGGGAAGAGCACTTCGGATGCGAGCACGGGAAAGATTTTGCCGCGATATGATTCGGCGCTGTATCGGCCGACGGAAGCGATGGAGAATCAACTGGCGGCGATCAGCGTGGGGCTGGTGGATGGGGAGGTTTTGCTCGATCTGGATTATGCGGATGATTCGCGGGCGGAAGTGGATATGAACATCGCGTACACGGCCGCAGGAAAATTTGTTGAGATTCAGGCAAGCGCTGAGGATGGTATTGGGATTGATCAGGCGCGGTTGGATGAGATGCTTGCGATGGCGACGAAGGGATGCCGGGCGGTTATGGAACATCAGCGGCGGGCGCTGGGGGAGTGAGGAACTGGATGCGCATTGAGCCGTAGTCTCGCGTGTCGAGCGAATGCAGCCAGGGGAGATCGAGGGTGTCGGCGACGTCGTGACGGAAGACGACGAGTCCTTTTGGGGCGAGATGTTTGCGTGCGATCTGAGTTGCGAGGGTTTTCAAATCATCGGGGCGGTCTTTCAGGAAGGCGTAGGGCGGGTCGAGGAAGATGACATCGGCGCGTAGGGTTGGTTCCGGGGCAGATGCGAACCATTTGAATATATCGGTCTTCACAATCTTTGATCGCGGCTGGACGGATAGGTTCGCGATATTTTTTTGCAGGTGATCGAGGGCTGGCGGGTCGGATTCAAAAAAGGTTGCGGACGTTGCGCCGCGGCTGAGGGATTCCAGGCCGAGGCTGCCGGTGCCTGCAAAGAGGTCATAGACGACCGCGTTTTCGAGCCAGGGGGTGACGATGTCGAATACCGATTGCTTGACGCGATCAGTGATCGGGCGGGTGATGTTGCCGGTGGGGGGGAGGAGCGTTCGGCTGCGGAATTCACCGGCGATGATGCGCATGTAACAAATGTAATGTAGCGGATTGTAAGCAGGTTTGGCTAGAATTGCCGGTTGTGGCGGATCGGAGCGTACATTACGAGGCGGCGTTTGAGGCGTGTCTGCGCGACCGCGGGATTCCGTATGTCGCGGTGGATGAAGCGAAGCGGGCTTTGTTTGCCAATGCGCGGCTCAAATCGTTTGATTTTGTAGTGTACAGCAAGAAGGGGCCAAACCTATTGATTGATGTGAAGGGGAGGAGCAGGCGGAACCGGTCCGGGCGGGCAGGGTTTGAGACGTGGGCAACCGAGCACGNNGTGTTTGGGCAGGCGTTTAAGGCGGTGCTGATGTTTGTGTATTGGGTTGATCCGCCACTGAATACGAATTCAGGCGTGTTTCACCACCGGGACAGGTGGTATCTGATCATGGGGATCGATTTGTCGGAGTACCGGGCGCATATGAGGCGTCGCTCTGCGAAATGGGAGACGGTCTGTTTGCCAGTGCGGGAATTTCAGTCGCTTGCCCGGCCGCTGGAGAGTTGGTTATGATGGGGTACATGCGGCGAAGGTTAGGGATTTTTGTTGTTTTGCTGACGGTGGCATTAGCGCCGCTTTCGGCGCTGGCTGAAGATGCGCCGAAAAGCTATGACGGACGGCTGGATGATTATGCGCAGCCGGTGACAGTTGACAGCAATGGGACGGCGCTGACTTATTTTTTGTTTGTCGCACTGGGCTTTATTTGCCTGGGGGCGATGTTTAAGAACGCCAGGCGTTCGCACCTGGATTAACCTCTACAGGATTAGTCACTAGTATTCACTTGGGGTAAACCATCAACGGGAGGCATCGATGAAATCGACTGTCTTGTGGGGCCTAGTCGGCCTTAATGCGGTACTGCTGTTTTTGTTTGCCGGATCATTCAACCGGCTGAGCACGGCGCAGGCACAGATTCATCGTCCGGCGGATTACCTGCTGATCCCCGGCGAAGTGAGCGGCGGATCGACGGGGCTGGTGTATATCATCGATTCGACCAACGGACGACTTGGGGCGATGGCGTATGACGAATCGAGCCGGTTGCTACAGACGATGCCGGAGATCGATCTTAACCGTGTGTATAGCGCGGCTACCGCGAATCGACGCTGATCAACTGAATTTAACACTGACTTGAAGAGGTCAACATGGACCGGAAACTGATTTTAATTTGCGTTCTGACGGTTTCGGCTGTGGCGCTGATGATCGCCAATTTTATCACGCCGACGGCCCGGGCCGATACGGCGGTGAACAGCCACGATTACCAGGCGGTGACGGCGCGTGTGCAGGGGGGCGGAGAAGGGCTTTACATCCTGGATAACCGCACGGCGTTGATTGCCATCTTGACGTACGATCCGAATACGCGGTCGCTGATTCCGCGGGCGGCGCGTCCGGTGATGGATGCGTTTCGATGAAGCGGGATGGCGCGGGCGCTTTGCCTGAGATTCGTCACGACTGGACGCTGGAGCAGATCCGCGAGCTTGCGGAGATGGGGTTGCTCGACCTGGTGTTCCGGGCGGCGCAGGTGC